>DASSKK010000082.1:0-2112 GCA_035690495.1 Nocardioidaceae bacterium
GTAGTGACATTCCTGAGCGGAGCGGGGCCGTCAAGGTTCTGTTGTAAGCGTTCTTCGACCGTCGCCGGCATGGTCGTGGGCAGCGTCGATCGCGGGGCGGGGTCAACACGCAGCGCCCGGAGCGCGGAGCGCGAGGACGAACGGTGTTGATGCCGTCTCGTGGTCGACGCAGGCTTGGTTGCCGGCGTCGGCGGCTGTGCGGTTGTGGGTGGTCGGCTTCAGACTCGGGGACCGAGTGTCGGCAGTCGGAGCTGCCAGCCATTCCTCCGCGGTGGTGCTGCATGAAGCCGTGCGGTAGGCCCCGACTGGTCGGGGTCGTGAGGCCAATCAGTTAGTCGACCGCACCATGTGGTGGGTCATGTCACTACCCGGCCTGCACGAAGTCCTGGTTGATCTCATGCGGCGTCACTACTGCTGAGGCAGCGGGCTTCACCGTCGTGGAGCACGTAGTAGACGATCTCGAGAAGCCGGCGGGCTGCCGCGACCTTCGCGACGTTGCGAGCGGTCTTCCCGCGTCGGGCGATGAGCCGGTCGCGAGTCGCCTTGATCGAGGGTTCGGTGCTGCGTTGCACCGCCTCCACTGCGGCCCACCGGACGAGGGCGCTGCCTTCCTTGCTGATGTGCCCACGACGCACCGTCCTGTCTGACTCGTGATGGCGCGGAGTGAGCCCGGCCCAGCAGCACAAGGCGCCCGCGGTCGGGAACCGGGAGATGTCGCCGATCTCGACTACAAAGACCGCGGCCAGGGTCGGTCCGATGCCCTTGATGGTCAGCAGCTTGCGGTAGCCGGGATGGTGCTTGAGCCGGCGGTCCAGCTCGACTTCCACCGAGCTGACCTCGTCGGCGAGCACCATCATCAGCCGCCGTTGCGAGGCGAGCCGCTGTGCGTAGGTGCCCGGAAGCTCGAGCGCATCCATCAGCGCGATGGCCTGGTCGCCGTCCAGGTCGCTGGCCGCGAGCCGGATGTTGTGTTTGGCGAGCAGCGCCCGGATGCCGGCCTTGATCGACGTCGACAGCTTGACCAGCTGCCGGCGGTGGCGCACCAGCTCACGCAGTTCGCGCAGATCGGGCGGACAGATGTAGGCCTCCGGCAGCGAGCCCAACCGGAGCAGGTTCGCCAACTCGTAGGCGTCGCGGGAGTCGGTCTTGACCCGCTTGCGCTTGCGCAACGCCTTCATCCCATACGGGTGGGCCAGGTGCACCTCGAACTTCGCGGCGAGCAACGCGTCCACCGCCCAGTACCAGCCATAGGTCGCCTCAATCGCGACCGGAACACGTCGGCCGGCCTTGCGGACCTCCGCGACGAGCGCCTTCGGGTCGTTGTCGATGCGCACCCACCCCCGCTCGTTGCCACGTTCGTCGATGCGCGCGATCACCGACCGGTGCAGATGCAGATCGACACCTACGAACTGCCGACCAGCAGCGATACCGTCACCCACGGTGGCCTCCCTTCCTCGATGGGCCGTAGCAGCCGCAGTTTCCTGCGGTTCTCACGGGGAGCGGGAGGCCCCGCTCCGCTATGGCATCAGCTACATCGCGCCCGCAGTCCAGCGGAAGACTGACGAGGAAATGCCGTTCCAGGACGCTGGCCGGGCCGGTCGGCCGCGTCATGCAGCGACTGTTCCATCACACCGATTTCCCGGCCTAGCCTCGTGCCGTGACGGGGAAGCGGCGGGCGGCGCGCGTCGAGGACGTGCACGAGCTGGCCCTGGCCATGCCCGGCGTCACGATCGAGGGCGGCTCGGGGGGAAGACGCATCTACCAGGTGAGCCGCAGGTCGTTCGTCTTCTTCCGCAGCCCTCGGCCCGACGCGTTCGATCCGGAGACCGGCGAGAGGTACGACGACGTCATCGTCATCTGGGTCGGTTCGGACGACGACAAGCAGGCGCTGGTGCAGGATCCCGCGCTGCCGTTCTTCACGACGCCACATTTCAACGGGCATTCGTCGGTGCTGGTGCGGGCGAGCCGTCTCCACGAGATCAGCCGGGAGGAGCTGGCCGAGGTCATCGAGGACGCCTGGCTGTCGCGAGCCTCGAGGCGGCAGGCGGCCTCGTGGCTGGAGCGAGCGGAGCGTCCGTAGAGCTGCGGGGCCGGTCGGCGGTCGGTCTCTCC
>DASSKK010000083.1:0-60945 GCA_035690495.1 Nocardioidaceae bacterium
CGACCAGACTCCACGACCATCTTCACTGCCTCGTCCTTGAATTCAGGCGTGAACTTACGTCGCTTTTCTTTCATTGCCTACAACCTCCATTTCGGAATGGACTCTAATTCGTCCACTGTCCGAAATCTTCGAGGCACGCCACTGGCCTAGTCGTTTACGTGGTGTGCGCCTTCGCAGCTGGAGAGTCATCGCTCAATTCCTGGTGGTTCTTCATCGGTCTCGGGATCTACGTCAGCGCCGTCTTCGTCGAACACCACTTCACGACTCCGCAGGATGCAGTAGTAAACAGCGTCGCGAGCCTGGGTGCCTATCTCAGTGCGGAACGGGCCGAGGTACAGACCTCGTGGTCGATCTACCTCGTGTTCGCGATCTCCACCCTTGTAGCGAGCATTCTGGCGACGCTTCCCTTCGAGGGCAGAGTGAAGGCCTTCGTCTTGAACTGGGCAACCACGTTCGGAAAGATCAAGGTTCTCGGCGGTCTCGCCCTCCTAATTGAGTTCTCGCGTCGGGTAGCAGTCCACGACGAGCACACGCTTGTCTTCGGACTCGGCGCACTCGCCCTCCTTGTGTCGGTGGCAGGCCGATGGCACCGGGTTCTCGGGACTCGCAAGCGCCCGAGTGCACCAAGCGCCCTGTCAGACGCGATCGGACCATCGCAACTTCTCCTTGGTCAGGTGGCCACCGGCACCAAGCGCGGTCAAGTTGTCACCCTCACCCACTCTGCGGGTTCAGGTGAGGCTGTCATCGCCGTCACATTGCCTGGAGACAGCGGACTCAAGGCCGTCGCTATCCCGCTTGATCACCGGCTCAGCGACCTCGCTGCCACGCTGGATACGCCACTTCGCGTCACGCCGTCGGATACGGCTGCCCCTTTCGTCGGCGTAGTGGGCCCCGGCTCCACCAGTCGGAATCTCCTCTTCCACCCCACGACCGACCTAGCAGTCGGGGACACGCTTGAGGTGGACATCGCCGGCCGCGCGGTTCTCTTTCAGGTTGTGGACGTCCGGCTTGAAACCCTCAATTGGGATACCAGCCGCCAGGTGCTTCCTATCGCGACCGCACAGCAGTTGGGCGTACCTGACGGCGGATACCTCCGCCTCTCGCAAGTTCTGCCAGAACCCCACGCACAGATACGGAGGTACGCCGCGACGAGCGCAGATGTGCTCCCAGACGGCTTCACCCGCATCGGGCACATCGGGACTACGGACCTCCCCGTCGGCATCGCGGTAGACCCAGTGGTTCGCGGCCACGTCGCCATCCTCGGCATGACCGGCATGGGTAAGACCACGGTCGTGAATCGCGTCTGCCAGGCGCTCGGCGCGTCTCAGCCGGTCATCGCCATCGATGTCACTGGTGAGTACCGATCCAAACTCGGATGGGCGCCGTTCACGTCCTCGGTATCAAACGGATGCAGTGCGCACGAGCCGACCAAGGAGTTCACCGAAGACGCTGCGGAGTTCATCGCGAAGGCACTTGCCACGGCGCGTGCGGAGTACACCAGTGGCTCGCGCCAAGACCGCGTCCTCGTTCTAGAGGAGGCGCATGCGATGCTCCCCGAACAACAGATTTCGGATTGGGACCAGAAGAAGCGCGTCGGTGAGTCCACCCGCGACATCATGCAGAGCCGAAAGTACGGGTTGTCCTACGTGTTCGTCTCGCAGCGGACAGCGGTCATCACGAAGTCAGCGCTTAGCCAGTGCGAGAGCTACATCGTGCTCCGCACCATCGACGACACGTCGCTCGGCTACTTGGAAGCGATTGCCGGGCCAGTTGTGCGCCAAGTCGTGCCGTCTCTCGCCCGATACGAAGCACTGTGTTTCGGTCCTGCCTTCAATAGCGAGAACCCAGTTGTTGTCGGGCTTGACGCTCCCCTTCCGGCACCGGTGGCTGCTCCTGGGGCGCCTACGACCGCTCCAACAGCAAGCCAAGGCCTGCCTCCCCCTCCCGCTGCCGAAGAACCGTCCTTTTAGCCTCACCGTGACACCCGTCCACATGGCAGGCTGTCAGTTCTCGACCGGTTCGCACCAGTCGTCGTAGGACAGCGCGAGATCCTCGGACGCTTGCTCCCGCTCCTTGCCCATGAGTTCCTTCAAGAACACGAAGCCCGCCTCGGGGTCGCCCTCGAACCTCACAACCCGAGCGAAGGTGCCGAGCTCGTCGCAGTCGACGGAGACGACCTGTCCCACCTCGACGGGGCAGAAGACATCTTCGCGGCGCGCCCGGATGTTGCCGTCGGCGTCGGTGTCGAACGAGTCGACGTAGATCCCTGGTTCGTAGAAGCCCATTGCTCTTCCCTTTCCTGGTAGACCGCCGCGACGGCGGCTCGTGAGGTGTCGTCCCTGTCCGGCCAGAGGTGGCCGTAGGTGTCGAGGGTGGTCTTCGCCGATGCGTGCCGGAGCCGGGCCTGCACGACCTTGACGTCGAGGCCGGAGGCGATGAGGAGCGAGGCGAAGTAGTGCCGAAGGTCGTGGAACCGGAAGTCGTCGGGCAGGTCGAGCTTGTCGCGCGCGTCTCGCATGGCGCGCTGGATCGTCCACGGGCTGCCGGGGTTGCTCCACTCGTCGTCGAGGAACGTCCGCCCGTTCCCCGTACGTGCCGCCTCGGCCAGGATCTGCGCCATGTCACGCGGGATCGGGATGGCGGTGCGGGACTTGTCGCTCTTCAGCTCCTTCTCCGGCCACTGCACCGCCGGATGGATGATGCCCGCCTCCAGGTCGACGTCGGTGATCCGCAGCGCTGCGCACTCCGCCAACCGCAACCCGGCGTGTGCACCCATCAGGATCGCCGGCCGCACCCCGGGCGGGAACGCGTCGTAGAGTGCCCACACCTGCTCGGTCGTAGCGACGTAGGGCCGCTGCTTGCCCATCGGCGGTGACGTACGACGCGAGCACGGGTTGCGAGCGACGAGCCCGTCGTGGACGGCGTCGGTGAAGAGCTGCGACAGCCGCGAGTGCAGGGCGTAGACGTACGACGGCGCCCGCCCCTCCTTCTTGAGTTGCGCGGTCCACGCCCGCACGTCCGACGGCTTCACCACCGAAAGCGGCACGGCGCCGAAGTGCGCCTTGATGATCTTGAGATGGACCTCGGCCATCCGCACGCTCGACTCCCGGCGATTGCCGTAGCCGGCAAGCCAGGTGTCGCACCACTGCCCCACCGTCACCTTCGCGTCGGCAGGAGCGACGTGATCACCGCGCAGGAGCGATGCGAGCCGGGCGTCGAGCCACTTCTGCGCATCGACCTTGCGCTCGAAGGACCGCTGGATCTCGCGGCCGCCGTCGTCGACATACCGGGCTCGCCAGCGAGTGACCTTTCCGGCCACGGCCGAGGGCACCTCGACGGTGTTGCCGTCGGCATCCTTTGTGCGCTTGCGCCAGCGGTCCTCGACCGAGCCGCGCTGCTTGCGCCGCTGCTTGGGAGACATGTAGTGGTTCACGCTGCGCTCGGGTCGCCGTCGCGCTGCTCCACGAGCCACCGGAACACGTCGGCCCGGACATAGCGCAGCCGCCGCCCGATGATGAACCCACGCGGCCCGGTGCCCAGCACCCGCCAGTAGCGCAGCGAGGCCACCGGCATGCGCAGCAACTCAGCGACCTCCTCGATGGTCAGCAGCGCGTCGATGCGCTCGGGGTCACGGGTGTTGTCGTCGGTCATGGTGGGCTCCAGGGGATTGAGGTTGGTCCTACCCCCAATGGCCGAGGAGTCGAGCCGAGTGGCCAGATCGGTTGAGAGTCGCGGGGCAATGGCCCGTATGTCGGGAGTTTGTCGCCGACTCCGTCGGCGGTCATCGCTAGGGTCAGACAGAACGAACTGACCCGACGGAGGACTGATGCCGGACATCTTCGCCCAACCTGAAGACTGAGTCCGCGATCGGTCCCGCCCTCCAGACTGCGCTCGCCAACTTCGACACCGCCGACGTGGCGACGGGATACTTCGACCTCCGAGGCTGGGCGAGCTTCGCAGACATCGTCGAGACCAAGGCGGCGGCGCGACAGCCAGCCGACCCCACACTCGTGCGGGTGCTGATCGGCATGGTCATGCCTGCGGACTCAGCCCTGATGCTCTCTGCGCTCCAAGACGTCGTCCAGCCGCCGGCCTATGGGTCTGACCTCAACGACATGTCGAAGGCACTCGCCGCCAAGGAGCAACTCGTCAAGCATCTGCGCACTCAGTTGATGCGCGGGTTGCCGTCCGATGCCGAGCAGAAGACGCTTCAGCGGCTCAAGTCGCAGTTGCAGTCAGGGGCGGTCGAGATGAAGGTCTTCACCACCGCACCATTGCACGGGAAGACGTACATCTTCCATGCGCCGGGCAACGCGTTCGCCGAGCGCCGCGCGTATGTCGGATCGTCGAACCTCACGAACGCGGGGTTCTTCAAGAACCTCGAGCTCAACATCGACGTCACCGACAACGACGCGACCGCCAAGCTTGCTCAGTGGTTCACCGACCGCTGGGACGACCACTTCTCGCTAAAGATCACTGCAGAGATCATCGGGCTGATCGAGGAGTCGTGGGCGGCTGAGACGCAGCCCACGCCCTACGAGGTTTACCTCAAGGTCTGCCACGCGCTCTCCGAGGACGCCCGCGAGGGACTCGGCTACGTCCTCCCGCCGTCGATCGAGAACCTCCTGCTGGATTACCAGACGACCGCCGTCCGCACCCTCGCACGCCGGATCGTCCGCCGGGGCGGCACCATGCTGGGCGACGTCGTCGGTCTCGGCAAGACGCTGACCGCCATTGCCACGGCACTGATGTTGGAGGCAGCGGAGGACTACACGACCCTCGTCCTGTGTCCCAAGAACCTTGAGGACATGTGGACGAAGCACCTCGACATGTACGGGCTCCTTGGTGCCCGAGTGGTGCCTTACTCAATGGCCGACAAGGTGCTCCCTGAACTCAAGCGCTTCCACCTCGTCATCTGCGACGAGTCCCACAACCTACGCAACAACACGACCAAGGCGTCGGCGGCCATCCATGACTATGTGCGGCGGAATGGCTCGAAGGTTCTCCTTCTGACCGCGACGCCCTACAACCTCGCCTTCGCCGACGTCGCCAACCAGATCGGCCTCTACATCGATGATGACGAGGACCTGGGCATCCAGCCGACCGCTGCTATGGCGAAGGACCCCGCCCTGGTGGACAAGGTCGATGGCAAGATCACGACGCTGGCTGCATTCCGACGCTCCGAGGAGCCCGAGGACTGGAAGCGCCTGATGAGCGACCACCTCGTGCGCCGCACCCGATCCTTCATCAAGCGGACTGCGAAGAAGGAGACGGTCGCTCTCCCTGACGGCACGACCGTGGAGCGCGAGTACCTTGAGTTCGCCAATGGGGAGAGGTTCCACTTCCCGACGCGCATCCCTAAGCCGTTGAGCCTCGACTTCGCCGACGACGACCCGGCGAAGCTCATGGAGGACGAGCAGACGCTCGACGGAATCCGTGACCTCATGCTGCCTCGCTACCGGCTTGCCGAGTACGACGACCCCAAGGCTCCGCATTCGGCGAACGACATCAAGATCCTCGCTGACATCCGCTCCGGCCGTGGCAACGTCAGCGGATTCGTCCGCATTGGCCTGTTCAAGCGCCTGTCGTCGTCAGGGCACTCCTTCATCCTCAGCCTTCAGCGGCAGCGAGCACGCAACGAATTGTTCGTCTACGCCATCGAGAACGGTCTCGACGTTCCGCTCGGCAGCTTCGGTGACCACCAGTTCATGGTGTCGGACGAGGACCTGGAAGAACATGAGGAGGCAGGGGGAAGTCTGGAGTCGCGATACCGGGAGCTCCAGCGTCGGCTTCCATCGTCGACGAAGTGGCTCAGCTCCAAGGTCTTCAAGAAGACCCTCAAGAAGGATCTGGAGCGAGACAACCGCATCATCGCCGACATGCTCGACCGCTTCGGCGCCTGGGATCCGAGCAAGGATTCCAAGGTCAATGCGCTGGTCGACATGCTGCGTGACGACCACCCGGGCGAGAAGGTGCTCGTCTTCACGGAGTATGCGGACACTGCGCAGTACGTCGCCAAGGCGCTCAAGGACGCCGGCATCGGCAACGTCGGCCTCGCGTTCGGCGACTCCGACGACCCGGCAGCCATCGCTAGGCGCTTCTCTCCCGATAGCAACAAGCTTCCCGGCGAGGAAGGCGAACTGAAGGCCGTCGAGAACCCGATTGACGTGCTAATCGCCACCGATGTCCTGTCTGAAGGTCAGAACCTTCAGGACTCGCACATCGTCGTGAACTACGACCTGCCGTGGGCGATCATCCGGATTATCCAACGCGCGGGCCGTGTCGACCGCGTCGGCCAGAAGTCTGACGAGGTCTTCATCTACCTGATCACCCACGAGAAGGTCGAGGACGCCATCCGTCTGCGCCAGCGTATCCGGCAGCGTCTGGGCGACAACGCTGCTGCCTTCGGTTCCGACGAGCGGTTCTTCGG
This sequence comes from Nocardioidaceae bacterium, assembly GCA_035690495.1. Taxonomy (GTDB): domain Bacteria; phylum Actinomycetota; class Actinomycetes; order Propionibacteriales; family Nocardioidaceae; genus DASSKK01. Next base: position 6,431 of record DASSKK010000083.1, read on the forward strand.
TGATGCCAAGGAGGTCAACCTGCTCGACGACCTCTATAAGGGTGCGGTTCCCGGCGAGGAGGAGTTGGAGCAAGACGAGGGCGAGGCAGACGCTGTCAGCGAGGCATGGCTCATCTGGTCGAAGGTCAAGGACGACATGCCCGGGTTGGCTGGCAAGGTGCTAAAGATGCAGGACATGGTCCACAGCACCCGAGACCCCTACGACAACGAGACCAAGACCGGTGTCGCTACCTACGCCAGCACCTCGACGGGCATCGACGCGTTCGCCGCTTCCTTCGACAACCCTGACGGCGGCGAACCAGTGGAGCGGCTGCTCACCCCGTTGGAGGCCCTCCACGTCTTTCGGGCGCAGGAGACAACCCCGACCGTGCAGCGTCGCGACGATCACTTCGCCCGGGAGTCTGCGCTGGTGCAGGGGAAGCTCAGCAACGAGATGGTTGCTGCCGGAGCGCTCCGGGGCATCCGCAAGTGGGCCGTCGAGCGTCTCGGCGGCACCATCTATGGCGCAGATGCGAGCAAAGCTGTGAGCGCCATGATGGAGCGCCCGCTGACGGAGTACGCCAACTCCCGGCTACGACAGGCTCGGCGAGGGAAGTATGCCGACCAGGACCTCGCCGACCTCGTCAAGCAACTCCACGACGAGGAGCGCCTCGCGATCGGGTCGACCGACAAGGAAGAGATCAAGATCCTCTGCTCGATCGGGGTGACGACGCGATGACTGACTCACTGGTGGACCAGGCGGACGCAGAGAACTTCGATCACCTCTTCCGCATCGACCTCTTCTGGCAGAGCCCAGATCACCCGCCGATCCAGATCGAGCTCGATGACGGGTTCAAGGTCACCGCAACCAACGTCTCGTCCTACAAGGGCGTGCGCGTCTGGGAAGTACCCGCACTGCCGGGCTCCTCTGGCGAGGCCAAGCTCGACCAGGCGATTGCGAAGAACTCAACCAATCGGCTTGTGATCTTCCACGACGGCGCGAAGCAGGTGTGGCGCTGGCCGTCACGCAGCAGCAAAGACGGCGGTGTGATCTCGCGGCCGGCGCGTCACGTCCACAAGGTCGGGAGCGCGGACCCGCAGTTCGGGGCCAAGCTCGACGCGATCCGCCTGCCCGAGTCCGGAGTGGACGTCAACGACCTCCTTTCTCGCGTTCGTGGAGCGTTCGATGTCGAGACGAAGAAGGAGACCAAGCGCGCGTCCAAGCTCATGGCGCAGATGTACGCCGCGGTCGAGAAGGGCTACTCGTCCAAGGTCGATCCGCGGGTCCGTGACCATGAGATCTCAGTGACCCTTGCGCGCGTGCTCTTTCTGCTTTTCGGCGACGACACCGAGATGTGGAAGGACCCATCGGGCGAGCCCTTGCCGGACCTCTTCCAAGACTTCATCAAGGACCACACTGAGCGCGACGGCACCGACATCGCTCAGCGACTCAACGCCCTGTTCGAAACCCTCAAGAGGGCCCCCGGAGACCGCAAGAACCTCGCCGCCGAGTTGACCGCCTTCCCCTACGTGAACGGCGGCATCTTCAACGAGTCGATCACCCTGCCCGTTCTGGACATCGACTTCCGGAAGGCAATCCTCGACGCCAGCGTCGTTGACTGGTCAACGATCAGCCCCGCGATCTTCGGCTCAATGTTCCAGTCCGTCCGTGACGCGCAGACCCGACGCGAACTCGGAGAGCACTACACATCCGAGGAGAACATCCTCAAGACGCTCAACCCGCTGTTCCTCGACGAGCTGCGGGCGGAGTTCGAGGCCGCTGTTGTGCGGGAGACGGCTCAGAAGCGGATCAATGCCCTCAACGCTTTGTGGAAGAGGCTCGGTGACATCCGCTACATGGACCCCGCCTGTGGCTGTGGCAACTTCATCATCGTCGCCTACCGCGAACTCCGAGACCTGGAGCTACGCATTATGGACGAGCTGGCGAACAACCAGCAGGGCGAAGACGCCGCCACGCTCGACGCAGACTGGACGACCCTGCTCAAGATCACTCTCGACCACTTCTATGGCATCGAGATCGACGAGTGGCCGGCCCGCATCGCCGAGACTGCGATGTTCCTCATGGACCGCCAGTGCGACCTCAAGATGAAGGAGCGGTTCGGTGCCGCGCCCGAACGGCTACCCATCCAGAAGTCGGCGAAGATTGTGGTTGGAAGTGCGCTAAGGATCGACTGGGCAGATGTGGTTGCGCCGACATCTTCAGTCATTATCGCGGGTAATCCCCCCTTCCTAGGGCACAAGGAGCGGAGTCAGGTTCAGGGCGAAGAGCTGAAGGAAGCCTGGGGTACGTCGTCGGTACAGCACCTGGACTACGTGACTGCCTGGTATGCGAAGTCGCTGGCATACTTTGGCGAGTTGGACGGGCTCTGGGCATTTGTGTCGACCAACTCTGTGACGCAAGGAGAGGGAGTCGCGCCGCTCTTCCGGCCGATCCTCAGCGCGGGCTGGAGGATCAAGTTCGCTCATCGCTCCTTTAGGTGGGAGTCGGAAGCGACCGGCGCCGCAGCTGTGCATGTCACGATCGTAGGGTTCGCCCGTTACCCAGACACCGTTCGACTCTTCGACTACCCGACTGGACTCGGCGCCGCTCCGGTTGAGGTTCCGGCGACGAACATCAGCCCGTATCTGGTTGACGGACCAGACGTCCTCGTAGATGGGAGTCGCACGGTGCTCAGCCCTTCATTGGCTGAATTGCGTGCGGGGTCAACACCCATCGACTTTGGACACCTGCTTGTCGAAGACTCCGACCTGCCAGCCGTTCGAGCTGACCCCATTGCTTCCAAGTTTCTTCGCCCCTACTGCGGCGGCAAGGAGCTGATCAACGGGCTTGAATCGTGGTGTCTGTGGATGGACGTGCCAGGTGTGAAACTGAATGATCTGTCTAAGAGTCCCGTCCTCGCCAAGAGGATCTCATCTGTTCGAGCTGATCGCGAGGCGAGCGGGCGAGTTGCTACACAGCGACTTGCAGCCACCCCCCATCTTTTCGGTGAACGGCGGCAGCCAAGTGCTGACTACCTGGGTATCCCACAGACCTTCAGTGACAGCCGAAGGTTCGCAACGGCGGCGAGGGTTCCTATCAACGTCATAGCGTCGATCAAGCTGTTCACGCACCCCGACCCGGACGGCTTCCTGTTCGCACTCATCTCATCGTCGATGTTCATCACCTGGCAAAAGACGATTGGCGGCAGGTTGAAGTCAGATCCATCGTTCTCAAGCAGTCTCGTCTGGAACACCTTTCCGGTGCCGGCTGTGAGCGCAGAGCAGCGCGTGGCCATTTCTGCCCTTGGGGATCGGATTCTCGCTGCGCGTGAAGCGCATCCAGGCAAGACGCTCGCAGACCTCTACAAGCCAGACGCGATGCCGGGCGACCTTGTGGCCGCGCACGCGAAGCTCGACAGAGCGATCGACGGAATGTTCGGTCTCCACCACGACGAGGTGACCTCGCTGGAGCGCCAGGAGACGCTGTTCGCGAAGTATCTTGCCCTGTCGTCTGGACTCTTGAGGGGACTCAAGTCGAATGCCCCGGCTCGCAAGCGAGCGAGGACCCGACCGTGATTAGGTTCGCCCTCGATTCCTTGGCTCTCCGCGCACCCGACCATGACGGCCGGTTCTTCGTCCCAAGCACGTCCAAAGTTGGCCGAGGCGATCCGTGACTCGGCTATTCGAACGTGGAGAGCTCCGGGAGTTCCTGCACCAGCTCCTTCGGGACACCGCGGGGAAGATCGAGGACCTTCCCGAGGACGAAATTCTGTCTCGTTCAACTGATGACCTGCTCGACCAGTTCGTTCGAAGCGCGACCTTGGTCGTGCCCGAGGTCAGCGAGAGTCCGGTGGACGGGCGCGTAGCCGAGACCTCGATGCAGGTCCGCGACCAGTGGGGGCTCGATCGGAACTACACCGTGCGGGGGCTCACCATCAGTGCCACGTTTGAGTTCAGCGGAGACGCTCGGCTGTTCAACTACCGCCCGAGCACACACTTGATGACGCGGTTCGAAGCTTCCCTTGGAAGCGGAACTATCACGGTGACCTCAGGTCAGACGGAAAGTGACATCGAGCCTGAGAAGGCGCAGGCTGCGATTGCCCGCGAGATGGACCCCATCCGGACGGAGCTGGGGCATGTGAGGGCCGACGTACAAGCGCACAACGCACGAGTGGCTGAGCAACTTCGTCCTGCGATCGAGCGGCGCAAGGAGTTGGTGCAGAAGCGACGCAGTTTGGCGGGGGCCCTGGGATTCCCCATCTCAAAGCGTCCCGATGCACCTCGTCCAGTTCCGCTGTCCAGGAAACAGGTTGGCGCAGCCCGAACGAAGCGGACTGCGGCTCCCTACGCGGACGAACCCGCTTTGACTGCCGAGCAGTATGAGGACGTCATCAAGGTCGTGCAGTCCACCCTTCTCGCCATGGAACGAACGCCGTCCGTTGCCTCCGGTAAGGACGAGGAGGAGCTCCGTGACCAGATTCTCGTCCAACTCAACGGCACCTTCGAGGGAGCCGCCACAGGCGAGACGTTCGTCCAGAAGGGGAAGACCGACATTCTCGTGAAGGAGGGCGACCGCCACATCTTTGTCGGCGAGTGCAAGTGGTGGACGGGCGCGAAGGCATGTGGTGAGGCGATCGACCAACTTCTGAACTATTTGCCGTGGCGCGACGAGAAGGCCGCGTTGATCCTCTTCATCGACCGCAAGGACGCGAGCGCGGTCTTGAGCAAGGCTGACCAGGCGTTGAGGGATCATGCTTCCTTCAAGCGAGAGGGCGCCACAGCCGCTGAGCCGGCCGCTCGCCGAAACTTCGTCCTCGGACACCCAGACGATCCCGATCGCGAGATCCGCCTTGCACTGCTGTTCGCCGTGCTCCCCAAGGACACCTGAATCTCCACCACCGTTCAACACACCTCTTTCATCCACCCCCCGGGCGCTGGCCACTCGCGATCTGCCGCCGGCCGTTTGGGATGTGACCATGACGCTCCACAAGCTCTCGGCGGGGTCGGGGTACGAATACCTGACCCGGCAGGTCGCCGCGCTCGACTCGACCGAGAAAGGCACCACTTCCCTGGCCGACTACTACTCGGCGAAGGGCGAGTCGCCCGGGCATTGGTTGGGCTCAGGGCTCGTCGGCGTCGACGGCCTGGAGGCCGGCGATGTGGTGACGGCCGAGCAGATGAAGTACCTCTTCGGCACCGGGTCTCACCCGCTCACGGGCGAGCCGCTCGGGGCGGCGTACAAGGTCTACGACAACTCAGGCATCGACGGGTTCAACGCCGAGGTCGCCCGACGGATTCGAACTACGGGCGAGTCACGGCCGCCGTACGACGCGCTTGCCCGCGTGAGGTCCGAGGTCGCCCGCGAGCGCTTCGTCGCCGAGCACGGGCGAGAGCCGAAGAACGCCCGGGAGCTGTCGGACGCGCTGGCTCGCTACTCCCGACCGCGTCAGTCCGCTGTGGCTGGGTTCGACCTGACGTTCTCGCCCGTGAAGTCGGTATCGACCCTGTGGGCCATCGCGCCGGCGGAAGTTGCGCGCGCGATCGAGAAGGCGCACAACGAGGCCGTCGGTGACGCTCTGGCCTTCATCGAGCGTGAGGTGCTGTTCACCCGGGAGGGGCGCAACGGTGCCCGGCAGGTCGAGGCGCGTGGGCTCATCGGGACAGCGTTCACGCACCGCGACTCCCGTGCGGGCGACCCCGATCTGCACACCCACGTCGCGGTCGCCAACAAGGTGCAGACGCGCTCGGGCAAGTGGCTCTCGATCTACGGCAAGGTCCTGCACGAGCACGTCGTCGCCGCGTCGGAGACCTACAACACCGCGCTGGAGCGGCACCTGGTCGAGACGCTCGGAGTCAGGTTCGTCGAGCGGCCTGGGGTTTCGACGGGCTCAACCGTCGGAGATGGTAAGCGACCGGTGCGCGAGATCGAGGGCGTCTCGGCGGAACTGTGTGAGCGGTGGTCGCAGCGGCGGACCTCCATCGCCGCGCGGCAACGGGAGCTGGCGCGGGAGTTCCGAACGAGGCACGGCCGCCCACCGACACCGGTCGAGTCGGTGGCGCTGGCACAGCAGGCGAACCTCGAGACCCGCGAGGCCAAGCGCGAGCCGCGGTCGTACGCCGAGCAGCGGCAGGCCTGGTGGAGCGAAGCCGTCGACATACTCGGGTCCGAGCGGAGTGTCGAGTCGATGGTGTCGACGGCCCTTCGCCCTGCCCGGCGGCCGGAGCAGCAGGTCACGACGGCGTGGATCCACGAAGCCGCTGAGCGGGTGATCGCCGAGGTTGAGTCACGACGGGCGACCTGGCAGGTCTGGCATGTGCGCGCCGAGGCACAACGCCAAGTGCGGGGCGTCGCCGTACCTGCTGACCGGGTGGCTGAGGTCGTCGAGTGGATCGTCGACGACGCGGTCGGCCGTCTATCGATCAACCTGACGCCGGAACTTGATCCGATCACCGAGCCGTCCGTGCTGCGCCGCTCGGACGGCACCAGCGTCTACCGGCACACGGGCCGGGATCACTACACGAGCCGTCGTGTGCTGGAGGCCGAGCAGAGCGTCGTCGAAGCTGCCGGGCGCCCACCGGGCGTCGCGTGGTCTCCGGACGACGTGGAGCTGTCGGTGCTCGCCGCAATCCTCGACGGCGTACCGCTCAACCGCGGCCAGCAGGACATGGTGACCGCCCTGGCGACCAGCGGCGCGCGCGTGCAACTCGCCCTCGCGCCAGCCGGGTCGGGCAAGACAACGGCGATACAGGTGCTGGCGAACGTGTGGACGGAGGGTGGCCACAATACGGTCGGGCTCGCGCCGTCCGCGGCAGCCGCTGCGGCGCTCGCCGAGGCGACCGGAATGCCGTGCGAGACGCTCGCCAAGGTCGTCCACAACCTCCGCCACGACGCCGACTCGTCGCTCTTGACCAGCATCGGCGCCGGCACGCTGGTGGTCATCGACGAGGCCGGCATGGCCGACACGCTCACCCTTGCGGCCGTGATCGAGTACGCCGTCGCGCGGGGCTCGTCGGTGCGTCTCGTCGGTGACGACCGCCAACTCGCCGCTATCGGCGCTGGTGGCGTGCTGCGGGACATTGCCGCCACCCACGGTGCGGTTCGGCTGGACGAGCTTGTGCGGTTCGCCGATCCGGCCGAGGCCCAGGCGTCGCTGGCGCTGCGCGAGGGCGACCAGTCCGCGCTGGGCTTCTACCTCGACAACGATCGGGTTCACGTCGGCGACGCCGACAGCTCTGTCGATGAGGTCTTCGAGGTCTGGCAGCGCGAGCGCGCCGGCGGTCGGGACTGCCTCATGCTCGCGCCGACGCGTGAACTCGTCCGGGAGCTGAACCTGCGAGCCCAGGCTGCCCGCGGCCCAGCCGGAGCATCCGCGCCGCTCTCAGATGGCTGCGCGGCCCACGTCGACGACGTGGTGATCAGCCGCCGCAACGATCGAAGGCTCGGCGTGAGCGGCACGGACTGGGTCAAGAACGGCGACCGCTGGCAGGTCGAGGCTGTGCGCGCGGACGGCGGCCTGGCCGTGCGACACCTCGCCTCGCGGCTCTACGCGAAGCTGCCCCCGGACTACGTCGCCGCCCACGTCGAGCTCGGCTACGCCTCCACGGTGCACACCGCCCAGGGCATCACCACCGACGTCGTCCACGGCATCGTCACCGGGGCGGAGGACCGGCAGCTGCTCTACACGATGCTCACCCGCGGTCGCGTCGAGAACCACGCCCACCTCGTCCTCGGCTCCGATGAAACACACGCCCTGCCCAGCCCGACCGACGACCGTGCGCTGACCGCGACCGAGGTGCTCGAAGGGATCCTCGCCCGCGACGGTGCCGCCGTCTCCGCCACCACGGCGCAAGCTACGGGCGCTTCGCCGGAGGCCCAGCTGCACGACGCGGTCACGCGGTACGCCGACGCGGTCACCCTCGCTGCATCCATGCTGCGTGCTGACCCTGAGGACGCCGGGCCTGGACCCCTCCCCTGGCTGCCGGGCATCCCCGAGGTTGTGGCCGACCATCCGAGCTGGGGGCCGTACCTGTCCGCGCGCTCGCGCCGCGCCAGCGCGCTGGCTAGCGAAGTCGCCCGACGCGAGAGGTTGCCGCGGTGGACCACGCGATACGACGACGTCCTCACCGCGGACCTGCGCCGTGAGCTCGTCGTCTGGCGAGCTGCCAGCGGCGTACTTGCCGACGAGCGATCGCTCGTCGGACCGCCACCGCACGACGACGGCGAGGCGGCGTATCACCGCAGCCTCACCAACCGGATCAACGCTCGCTACGGCGACGCGCTCCACGCCTGGCAGGAGCGGGTCGTCGCGTACGTCGGGAATCGCGATGAGCAGACCGGTCAGTTGGCGAAGTACCTCGACGGGATCCAGCGCAAGGGCGTCGATGCCGAGCGGATGCTCGAGCTCGCCGTCGCCCGCAAGCCGCTGCCTGTCGACCACCCAACCGCCGCCCTCGCCTACCGGGTGAAGGATCTCGTCGCGCGGCGAACCCGCAGCGCAGGTCTTGTCGACGACTTCCGCCGCACGACGCCCTCCAATGGACCTGTCCTCGGGCTCTGAGAACTCGTCTGCCACTTGGAATGTATCGGGCGAGGTCGATACATTCCAAGCATGAAGTCGAAGGATGCCCTCCGCGTGCTCGCTGAGGTCACCGCCTACCAGTGGGGCATGGTGACGTCGGCTCAAGCCAGCATGAACGGCATCGCACGCCTCGACCTCTCCCGACTCGCCGCGGACGGCCAGCTGGAACGCCTCGCTCACGGGGTCTACAAGGACGCCGGCGCTCCCGCCGGCCCGCACGACGACCTGAAGGCAGCCTGGCTCAGCACCGATCCGAAGACGATGGGCGAGGCGCGCATCAAGGACCTCGCCAACGGTGTCGTTGTGGCAGGAGAGTCCGCCGCCGACCTGCACGGCATCGGTGACTTCCGCGCCCTGCGGCACGAGTTCGTCTCTCCCGCCCGCCGCCAGAGTCAGCGCAGCGCCGTCCGCTACCGCCAGCGCACCCTTGACCCCGGCGACGTCACGCTCGTCGATGGCCTGCCGGTCATGACGATGGAGCGCGCCATCGCCGATCTCGTCGAAGAGGTGGGCGACCTCAGCCTCGTCGCCGACGCACTCCGCGACGCCTCTCGCAAGCGGGACCTCGACCTCGAGCGGCTCCGATCACTCCTCGCTCACCTCGCCCAGCGCAAGGGACTCAAGAAGGGTGATGGATCCGCCCTGCTGGATCGGCTGATGGAGATAGCCGGCATCGACATCGACTCGCTGACGCGGCTCATCGCGCGTTCGCCGACGTACAGCTCCCTCGCCCAGGTGGCCAGACTCGTCAGCAACATTGATGCCGCCATTGGCACGCGCGGAGCCGCCGGGCCTGGTCGTCGATACGATGGATTCATGGCCGAGACGGCAGCGCCGACCCGCAAGCCACTCAGCGGCCCGACCGGTCGCCGCGTGGCGGCCCACCGTGACGAGCTGCTTGAGGTGCTGCGCCGTCACGGCGTCACGAACCCCGAGATCTTCGGAAGTGCTGCGCGTGGTGACGACCACGAGGGCAGCGACGTCGACATCCTGGTCGACTTTCCTCCGGGGACCAGCATCATCGACATCATCGGCATCCAGCACGAGCTGGAGGATCTCCTTGGCGTGCCGGTCGATCTGGTCCCCCGCAGCGGGTTGAAGGAGCGCGTGCGCTCCCGGGCGGCCAAGGACCTGCTTCCACTGTGAGCCGATCCGACGCAGAGGCCCTCGACGACATTGCGGCGGCGATCACGTCGATCCGTTCACACCTGAAGCACGGACCGATCAGCGTGGAGATCGTGATGGACGCCGTGGCCATGCGGCTCCTCGATATCGGTGAAGCGGTGAAAGCGCTCAGCACCGAGACAACCGACACCGAGCCGGAGATCAGGTGGCGCGAGATCGCCGGCATGCGGGACTTCCTTGCCCACCACTACTTCGCAACCAACCCCGAGATTGTCCAAGCGGTAATCGACCAGGACCTACCGCCCCTCGCCGAGGCTGTCGAGCGCATGCAAGCGCTGCTGCCACCTGAAGAGCGAGACATCTAAGCTCGGGCCTGCCGACGCAACCTCTCAGTACGCTCAGATCGCGAGCCCACTCCGGCGAGCCACCTCCCCCAACACGTCGAGCGCATCGGCGGCGTGACGCCGAATCGTCCGCGCCGCGAGCGCGTGATCCTGGCTCACCAACTGGGCAACCGACGGAGTCGTCAGCCCCGCCCTACCTCGCCGCATCGGCGCACCCACAAGGTTGGCCGCGAGAGCCAGATCGAGCAGCAGGTCGCGGTCCTGGTCCGACAGCGCTCCTGAGTCGAGCGCCCGTCGCAGGAGGTCGAAGAGCTGTACCTGCGGCTCCTCTGCGTCCGGTTCCTCGGCCGGGATGGCGTCGTCGTACCGCTCGATGAGAACTGCGCTCGCCCACGTGGGATCGCGACGCTTGGCCAGCTCGCCCGAGCCGAGCTCGGCCAAGGACTCGCGCTCGACTCGCCGGAGGATCGTCGCCGCGAGGTATTTGTCGTCGGCCGGATCGTGCTCGCAGATCTGGATCCACAGTTGGCCGGCGACGACCTCGTCGATCACTTCTGAGAGCCTGCCTAGCCGGCCCGCGACCAGCGAGGCGCCGGGCACCAGCAACCAGGCAAGCGCGACGTACGCACGCCGGTCGCTCCTGGCCACGCGGCCAAGCGCCGCGAGAACGGCGTCCCGTCCGGAAGGCGTCGCTTGCTTCATCCAGCGCGGTAGAGCCGCGACATCAGCGACGACGTTCAGCGCCGGCTCTGCGTCCTGCCACCGTGGCCATTCGGCACGTATGCCCTGCATGTTCGGGGCGTCGAGGTCGTCGACGCCCAGGCACTTCGCAACGCTCATGACGCTGCTCCTTCCTGTCCGCCCGGGGTTGGGCGACAGGTAGGTGTGCAGGCGTCCCCAAATGGCGATTTCTAGATCTGCCTGGATATGTACGATGCTGGTGTGACGAATTGGAGGCCTCAGCCGAGGACGGTGATCGAGGAAGCTCGCTTGGCGAGTGGGCTGGGCCAAGCCGAGCTCGCTGCCCTCTCCGGAACCTCACAACCGACGCTCTCGGCATACGAGCGCGGCAAGAAGACGCCCGGCCTCGCGGTGGCGGAGCGCATCGTGAACGCCGCCGGCTGGAACATCGCCCTCCAGCCTCGAGTCAGCTTCACCGAGCACCCGGCGCCACCGGGCTTCCGATTCCCGTTCACCGTCCCTGACCGGCTGTGGCGACTTGAAGCCCCGGCATGCGTCCGCACCATCAAGTTCTTCGACCTGATCGACGAGGAGAACGACAAGTTCTGGTGGGACCTCTCGCTCCGGGACGACCGCAAGCTCGTCTACGAGCGACTCCTCACGTACGGCGACGAGGGGAGCCTGCGCCTCTACCTCGACGCCGCGCTCCTCATCGACCTGTGGCCCGAGATGAACGTGCCCGAGCCGATGCGTACCCAATGGGCGGCCGTCATCGACGCCACACTCCAGGCGCCGATCCCGCCCGAACACGAGATGGGTCGCCGTGACGAGGACACCCGACGCACCCCCGTCGACGTCATCGAGCACGCGAAATCCTGAGGCGCTCGCCGCTCTCTCGGATTTCTGTCTGCCGCTTCGGCTAGCGTCGCCTTCATGACGACTTCGGAGGATCCCGCCCGCGTGACGGGCGTCGACGCGTTCGCGGATCACCCCGAACCGGAAGCCGATGGCTCCGAGGTCCTCGCGGTCGTTGACGACGCAGCCGACCGGCAACATGTTGAGGAACAGCGAGCAGAGCTTCGAGACTTCGTCAAAGAACTCAGCATGGATGAGATCAAGTCCGGCGGCTGGTTCACCAAGCTCTTGTCGCACGCCATGGCGTCGTACACCAGCAAGGTCGACTGGGCATACTTCCAGGAGAAGTACCAAGGCGTTCCCGCCGACGCGATCGTCGACCAGCGCATCAAGATGGCGGCCCGCTATGCAGCCATCGAGGGCGGTCTCTCTGCGGGTGCCTACACGACTGCCATCGCTGCCACGATCGGCTCCGCGGGCGGTGCGTCTCCAGCGACGGTTCCGGCCGCGATCGCCACCGTCATGTTGGACGTCGTCTACGTCACGAAACTCCAGTTGCGCCTGGCATACGACATCGCGGTCCTCTATCGCGTTCCGCTCGATCTCTCCGACCCTGACGATCTGTGGAAGCTCATCCGCGTGGCGTTCACCATCAAAGGCGGTGAGGTTGCACGCGAAGGTGTCGTCAAGGTGGTTCCTGTCATGCTGCGCCCACTGATCAAGCGCTTCTACTCGAAGAGCGTGCTGACCGCGGCGAAGGGGCTGCCCGTCGTAGGCAAGTTCCTTCTCCAGCGCAATATCATCAAGATTGGTATCCCGTTGGTCGGCGTACCCCTCGCCGTCCTCGTGAACAAATACACAACCCAGATTGCCGGCCGCCACGCCCGCGCGGTCTTCCGAAATGAAGCGCGCGTGATCGAGGTGGCAAGCGTTCTCATCGAACGCACGAACCACCCGCAGTCGATGCTGTGGGTTGCCTGGCTGGTGATCAACGCCGACGGCAAGATCTCCGACGATGAGGCGCTGCTGATGCGCCAGTTGGCGAAGCTGGCTCGGGAGCGACACGAAGTCATTGACGACGAACTCGCACAACTCGTCGATGTCGACGCGGCCGCGGTCTGGCGCCGCATCGAGGACGAGTCCGGAGATCTCAGCGACATCGTTGACGCGGGCACGAGGGTCGCTGAAATCGACGGCAAGATCAACACAAGCGAGCGCCGCATCCTTGCTGAGCTGACGGAACGCTGCCACCCATCCCCCACCTCATAGGCGCCCGCCCGAAATACCGCAGTGATACCGCAGGAGAACCGTTCGAGGCCGAAATCAGCCATCACGGGCCAACCAGCTCGAACAGCGTTTGCCCAGGTCAGCGCGTGTTTTCTCAAGATTCCCAACACCGGCCAACACCGCCTGGGGAGTTCGAGCTCTACTTCGACATCTAGACCCTACTATGGCTCTGACCTGCACGTTTGCCCGCGACGGTTCGTCGTTGCCCACAAATTGCCCACAAGAGAAAATGGCGACGCGGGTCCGCAGCGTCAATTTCGGTCTCGGATACGAGACTCTGCCCGAGCGCCGAGGACCGACTCGACGGCCGCCCGGGTGCTGTCGTCAGAGTCGGGCCACAGGTGCGAGTAGGTGTCCAAGGTGGTCTTCGCACTAGCGTGACGAAGCCGTGCCTGGACGACCTTGACGTCTGCTCCGCTGGCGATGAGCAGGCTGGCCGGGCGTCCCGCGGTGCCAGGCAACCGAGCTGGCAGTGTCATGGTCCCCGCGGTCCCATCCCTCGATGCCGACCACCGTCTACTTCTTGCGGTTCACCAACGTCGGCGGGCACACGTGCACCATCACCGGGCACCCACGACTGCATGTCGCGGGTCCGGCCTCCCTGCACGAGAACCACGTCGTGTACGGCCTGGGCAACGCCGCCCTAGGACACATCCCGATCAGTCGAGTCACCTTGACACCCGGTCACCGAGCTGTCTCCCAGGTCGCCTTCGGAGGTTCTGTCGGATGGACCGGCTGCGTCTCGCCCGTATGGCGGGTGACTGCGCCGGGAAGCCACGGACACGGCATACGCCTCGACATGCCCGCGACCACGACAGCGCAGCTGTGCGACAAGATGCCGGTCGAGGTGTCGCCGGTGTATGCAGCCGGCCACGGTCCGGCACGTCGCCGGCAAACGACCCCCACCCGCTCGCAGGAAACCATGACGCGGAAGACCGCATACACAACAGGACTGGCCATCTTGCGACAGTTCCTCGGCCAGTGGAGCGATCACGGGCTCGCAAAGGCGGCGCGCCGGTTCCTGCAGCCCGAGTTCCGACCGCTTCCCGGCCAGTCCGGCCCGAAACTGCTCTCTGGGAAAGTTGTGGACTTCCGACCTTCGTCCTGGACCTCACCGGACCAGTTCACGCTCGACGTCGACATGAACCTCCAGTTCGCAGGACCTCCTGAGCAACGGGGCGCATGGGGGCAAGGCAGGAACGAACGATTCGTGACCTTCACCAGAATCCCGGGCACGCAGCGGTACCTGCTCGCACTCGCCACCAGTCCCTAGCCCCAAGATGCAGTCCGGTTACTAAAGGACCGTTCCTGGCCGGCGTCCACGCATGTGCCAACTGGTGAGTCACTCTTATCCGATCCGATAACGCTAGGCTGGGATGATGACGATCATGGTCGACCGGGACACTGAAGAGGTTGTGCGCATTCTGCAGGATGCGGTGACCTCCAGTTGCTTGTCCCAGGCCGGGTTCGCGCGGGCGCTTGGCACGTCCGCGCCCCGGTTGTCGACCTACCTCGCCGGAACTACTCGGCCGTCGGCCCGGTTTCTTATCCGTGCTCGTCGGCTCGGGCGGGCATTGGAGCACTGCGCGGAGCAGGGACTGATGTCAGCTCCGGTCACTTCCGCGCAGATGCGCAGGAACTACCTGTCCGGGAACATCGACTGGGTCTGGCGGATGCTGCTGCAGGGACGTGACCATCTCCGGCTTGTGCTCGCCTCGGGCGATCAGGACCTGGTCGACGCCTGGGAAGCCGAACCGGGCTCGGTCGGCACAGAAGGGTGGGATGCGCTGCTGGCGGCGCTGTCACGCCACGAGTTCACCCTGGCGGATGTCGAGCCACCGGGGTGGACGGTCACCGATCCTCTTGCGGAGCCGTGGATGCCGGCGCACGCGTTCTTGGATGACGGGAGCGTTCAGGCGCAGACTCCCGAGTGGCTGCGCGAGTTGAACATCTACGTTCCCGAACGTGACCTGGTGACAGCATGACCCGCACAGGGCCGCACGAGTTCACCGCCGAGGAGACCAGCGAGCTGCTGGGTCTGCTCGACCAACGGCTGCGCGAGCGTGGCCTGGCCGCTGCGATCTTCGTCGTGGGCGGCGCCGCACTTGCCGCGACCGGCGTGCGGTCCGACCGCCTCACCGAGGACGTCGACGCAAGACGCAACTGCCCACAGATTGCCCACAAGAAGTCCGCAAACTTCCATCACGTGCCAACGGCAACCAGCGGCGTTTCTGCAGTGCTGCGCCCGAGCGAGGGCCCGATCGCCGAGCGCCGTTCGGTCACGCTGCCCGGGTTCGGTTGAGGACCGATGTCCAGGTCTCTGACCCGGTACGGTCGGCGTCATGGCGACCCAGGACCCCGGCTCCACGACGATCAAGCCGCTGACCCCGGACACGTGGAACCTCTTCGCAGGGCTGGTGGAGCGGCACAACGGCATCTTCGGCGGGTGCTGGTGCATCGCGTTACATCCCGAGCGGGACGACCACGTCCCGGGGTACGACGGCAACCGGGCGTTCAAGAAGTGCTTGGTCGAGGAGGGCATCGCCCATGCGGCGCTCGTCGTACGCGACGGCGAGGACGGCGAGGAGGCGATCGCGTGGGCGGAGTACGGAACCCCGGCAGAGCTGCCCGACATCCACCACCGCAAGCAGTACCTCGCGGAGCAGGACCTCGAGCCGGACTACCGGATCACCTGCATCTTCGTCGACAAGCGGTTCCGCCAGCACGGTCTGGTGAGCGTCGCCCTGGAGGGTGCGCTCGCGCTGATCGCGCAGGCGGGTGGCGGCGTCGTCGAGGGCTACCCCCACATCCCGGGAGAACGGCGGCTGTCCTCGTCGTTCCTCTACAACGGCACGAAGGCCGTCTACGAGCGCGCCGGCTTCGACTTCATCCGGCCCAAGGGACTGAAGAACACGGTGATGCGCCGTAGCGTGGCCCCGTCGCGCTAGCTTCTCGGAACCGGCTACGGCGATGACAGACGCTGCTGAACGTGTCGGTGGATGTCGTCCCGCAAGGGATCCCTCAGCGGCGCGCCACAAGAGCTGTCGTCAGGTGCCGGACACGGTGGCGCCCGGCGCGCCGGCCAGGACCTCTGGGACGTATTCGAGCAACTGGATCCGACCGTCAAACGTGCGGCTGCTGATCATGTCGAGTGAAACGTCGGGGTAGTCGTCGTAGATCCTGTCTTGCCCTGTGCGGCCGGTGATGACCGGGAAGACGATCTTCAGCCAGGCGAGATACTCAGGGCCGGTCGACCCGCCGGGCGGCACCGCGTCGCTCGGGCGATGTTGGCGGCGCGAGCCCGAGAATGTGAAGTATCGACTCGTGGTTGAGGTAGACGCGATGCGCCAGCGGTCTTCGCGCCGCATCACGAATGTCGACCGAAGGATCGCGGGTTCACGCTTGTTCGTGAACTGCACGGTCCAGGTCGTGCGTGCGAGGACGTGCCGCTGATCCATCGGCTCGGCGTCCAAGCACTGCAGGGCGGTGCCCGCCGCTCCGGCGCGGACGAAGAGCTTCTTGCGTTCCGGCAGGAATGCAATCAGGTCGTCGCGCGCGACGGTTACGCACGAGTCTGGGTCCATGTTCATGAACTGCGGCAGGAACATGTCGGCGTAGCGTTCCCAGTGCTCTCTCTGCGAGGCTTGCTCGAAGTCCACGAAGAACTGCTCGACCTCGTTCAGTCGCTCCCGGTTCACCGCAACTCCTGCGCCAGGGCTGCAACGATTTGTCGCAGCACCGGGACGGCGGCGGCCAGCAGGTCCCGCTCACCCCCGGTAAGGCCACCAATGGCGACGTCCAGTGCGTCATGTGAGCTTGCAGCGGCCGAGTCGACGACTCGGCGGCCGTCGTCGGTCACCGACACCACACCGCGGCGCGCATCGTTCGGATCTACCGACCGGGTGATCAGTCCTGCGTCCAGCAGCGGGCGGATCCGCAACGAAATGGCCTGCGTCGTCACTCGATCCGCCCGGGCGAGTTCACTGAGCGAGCGTGGGCCGCGCCGAACCAGGTGCCGCAGAGTTGCCAGCGCAACAAAGCCGAGATCGGGCGTTGTGCCCGATGCGAACCGCAATCGGAGCTGTGCGGAGATTGCCCCGGCGGCCTCCTCGACGTCACGCACCAGACTCGCGTCAGTCATTGACGCAAGTTATCTTACGTAAATAAGCTGAAGCAAGCCCCCTCCTTCCCCCGGGTGCGGATTGCGCGAGGAACAGACGCCCCAGGCTCAAAGATTGCCGGCGTCGCCGCAGGCGGATCCGCTAGCGGGACGCTAGATATATCGAACGCTAACCGGTACATACTGGTTGCATGACGAAGCACTTGGTCGACCTCGACGAGGAGACGCTGGGCGTGGCGCGTTCCGAACTCGGCACCAAGACGATCAAGGACACCGTGAACGAAGCGCTCCGACGCGCCGGCGCGAGCCGGGAACACCGAGTAGCCACGGCACTTGACCGGCTGGCCGAGGCACACCTCGATGATCGAGCCGACGCGTGGCGCTGAGCTACCTCTTCGACACCTGCGTGGTCAAACGGCTCGGTCACGAGTCGGTCCGCGAGGTCGTCGAACCCCTCGCTGCTGCCGGCGAACTCGCCCGTCCGAGCATTTGCGACCTTGAAGTCGGTTACTCGGCTCGCAACGCGAACGAGTGGGACCAGCTGATCACGGCGCTCGATGCGTTCGACCTGGTCGAGACAACCGCCGCACACATGCGCAGGGCGCTTCAGGTGCAGCATCTGCTGGCGCAACGCAGCCAGCGCGGACGCAAGATCCCTGACCTGCTCTCATTGCCGCGACAGCCGAAGAACGGGGCATCGCAGTCCTTCACTACGACGCCGACTTCGACGTCATCGCCTCCCGAACCCCGTGCCGCGGGCCGATGCTTCTTGGGCGTGCAATCACCGTGGTCCTCGGGCGAGCGAGTCGCCGGTTGCCGTGCGCGAGTAGAGCACCGCCCGTCCCTGACGCCGTCGTACGACGAGTCCGTTCTGGCGCAGCACCGCCAGGTGGCTGTTGACGCCGCCGGCGCTCCAGCCGGTTTGCCGGGCGAGCGTCTGGGTCGAGGAGGGGCGCTGCAGCGAGCGGAGCACTGCGGCGCGCCGCCGTCCTATCAACTGCTCGAGAGCGTCCGATGGCGCTCCGTCTGCCCACAGGTCGCCGACGCCTGCCGGTCGGTAGGTCAGAGCCGGGTCCCACGGAGCTTCGGTTCGCGGCCAGACCGACCAGGCCATTGCCGAGGGGATCAGCAGCAGACCGCGGCCGCCGAGCTCGACATCGCGTGAGCCCACCATTGGGCCGGTGGCGACGACCAGGTCACGGCCGTCCCACGTCACCGAGGGGTCCAGAGCGACGAGGGCCTGGCCGCCGCCGATGGTCACCAAGCGCCCGCGACCGGGAGGCGATCTCGCCCTCCAAGAAGTAGGAGATCCTCCGCCACCACGGGGCGAGGGCGACGTCCCACCAGGCCCGTGCCTGGACGACGAGCTCAGCGAGACCGGAGGCGGGATCATCGACGAACACGCGGGCCGCGTCGGGCACGCCTGCGGGGTAGGCGCGCAGCACGTCTGAGCGGACGAGCTCCGGGTCCGTGGCCGCCAGCCGTGCCAGCTCACCCTCGATGTGCGGATGCGGGACGACCGGGGGAAGGGCGTTGAAGCTCGGCCGCGTCGTCGAGCCCTGCGGTAGCGGCAGAGCGGCGTACAGGAGCCCTAACGAGAGCTCGGACATGCGTCGGGTGACGTCCTCGACCCACCGCTTGTGCTCGGGGAACTGGCTCGGCAGCCGCAGGACATAGGTCGCCGCCGCCAGCTCGATGAGGGGCGAGATCGCGAACCGGGTTCGGAGCAGGTCGTCGCGCCCGAACCGATACCGGACCCGATGGCGTTCGGCGCGCATGGATTCAGACTATGACGAACCTCTTGGCGGGGCATCGGATCGGCGGTCCACTGAGGCTGTCCGCCAACGAGGGCACCAGGAGTCAGTCATGCGCGACGTCATCTTGTACATGTCGATGTCACTGGACGGGTTCGTCGGCAGCGACCGGAAGCACCCCGGCATGGCGATCGCCGAGGGCGCCGAACTCAAGCAGTGGAAGCTCGACCGGATCAGCAAGGCCGGTGCCCACCTGATGGGTGGCGTGACGTATCAGGAGATGTCATCGCATTGGCCGACTTCGCACGACGAGTACGCCGCCCCGATGAACGACATCCCCAAGGTCGTGTTCTCCAAGACGCTGCGCGACGCGGAGGCGATCTGGCCAGTCACCCGGGTTGCGCGCGGCGAACTCGCCACCGAGATCGCCGCGATCAAGACTGAGCCTGGCCCGGAAGTGGTCGTGTGGGGCGGCGGACGGTTCGCCGGCGCACTCGCTGCGGCAGACCTGATCGACGAATACCGCCTCTTGGTCCAGCCGATAGTGCTCGGCACAGGACAGGCCCTGTTCGACCAGGTGCCCGACTCCCGGCACCTGAACCTCGTCGAGACCCTGCCGTTTCCCAGCGGCATCGTGGTGCACATCTACCAGCCGCAGCAGACCTGAGGAGGCAGGCACCATGGGCAAGGTGGTGGCGCAGGCGATCATGTCGCTCGACGGGTACGTCGCCAAGCAGGACAACAGCATCGGCCGCCTGTTCGACCGGCTGCAGGCCGGCGACGTCGCCGTCCCGACTCCCGCTGGGGACTTCACCGTCCACCTCAACCCGGCGAGTGCAGATCATTGGCGTCGGTGGGTTGCCTCGTTGGGTGCGTTGGTCTGCGGCCGAACACCCACCTGGTGTTCCCGGTGATCCGGTGAGTCCAGTGCGCAGACATCATCAACAAGCAGACACGACCGACGCGGCAACCCACGCCCGCGACAAAGGCGACCACGATCATCGCGAGGAGGACCAGGAAATGACAGTACGTGCAGGCACGGTGACCTGCGAACTCTCGGTTTCGGCCGACGGCTACTCGGCCGGCCCCAATCAGACCGAAGATCGCCCGTTCGGTGACGACGGCGGCAACGGTTGGGGCGACAAGCTGCACGCCTGGATGGCCGAATCGAGCGCGGAGAACTCGGCGGAGGTCGAGCAGACGACGGCGGCCAAAGCGTTCATCATCGGCCGCAACATGTTCGGCCCGGTGCGCGGCGACTGGGACCGGCAATGGAACGGCTGGTGGGGCGACAATCCACCGTTCCACGGGCCGGTCTTCGTGCTCACCCATCACGCACGCGACCCGCAGCCGATGGACGGCGGCACCACCTACCACTTCGTCACCGACGGAATCGAAGCCGCATTAGCGCGCGCACGCGAAGCCGCCGAGAACGGCGACGTGTCCATTCACGGCGGCGCGACCACGATCAACCAGTACCTCGCCGCCGGCGCGATCAACGAGCTTCGGCTACACATCGTGCCGCTCACGCTCGGCGCGGGCACGCGCCTGTTCGAGGGCGTCCCGCCCCTCAAACTCGAGCAGCTGACGTCACGGGCCACCAACTCGGTCACGCACGTGACCTACCGCGTGCTGCCCTGAGCTGTCGACATTGCGCAACAGCCATGTACGGCGGCAAGGCTGAACGTGACGGAAGTCAAGGAGACAGACATGCATGATCCCGAGCCGCAGGTCGCAGCAGGAAAGGTGCACTGGGCGTTCATGATGTCCTTGGATGGCTTCGTCGCCGGCCCAGGCCACTCCATGGACTTCATGCAGCGAGCCACCACCCGCGAGGGCCTGCTCCAGGAATACATCGAGGCCACCGGCGCGATACTCGCCGGACGCGACAGCTACGACAGCCGCACCGGCATCCATCCGTACGACGGCGCATGGAAGGGGCCGATCTTCGTGCTCACTCATCATCCTGAGGACGCGCGCCAAGGCGAAGACTTCACCATTCTCAGTTGCCCGGTGGAGGAAGCGGTCCACATCGGCTTGGAAGCCGCCCAGGGCAAGAACCTTCAAGTGCACTCACCCACCATCGGCCGACAGCTCCTGCAGCGGGTCTGATCGATGACATCGACATCCACATCGCACCGGTCCTGATCGGCGACGGCATCCGCCTCTACGACGCGCCCGGCGGCGACATCATTCCATCTCCAGCGCGACGGCGGCGAGCCCACACTCTCCGCCGATCTCCGATACCGGCCCTTGACCCGGGCCGTCGGCTTTGAACCCCGTGGGAACAGCGGGCCATAGGAAGGATCCGCAGATGCCTGAAGTAGTCGTCGATTTCATCACCTCTCTCGACGGATTCGGGGCCGCCGAGGGCTGCCCCGACTGGTGGGGCCTGGAAGGCCCTGAGTATCTCGCCTGGCTGGGCGATCAGCGGGAAGCGGGTTACACGGTCCTCATGGGCGCGACCACCTATCGCGTCATGTCCGAGCTGGCCGCCCAAGGTGAGACTGGCACCGATGCCCTGGCAGACATGCCGAAGATCGTCTTCCCGGTAATCACCGGCCGCACAGGGCAAGACAGGATCTACGACGACTACCCCGACGTTTCACTCGACATGATCAGCAGCCGCACGTTTGACGGTCGGATCCAGTTGCTCGAATACGTCCCCAAGGTCCTGGCCGGCGCGCCGGGCGCCACCGTGTCCGGCACCTGACGACACCCTCTCGTGGCACGACGCTGAGGGATGGCGCAGTGGGGCTTCCATCCAACCAGCTGCGCGACGAGCATGGCCGCGGCCTGCCGCACGCGTTCGACCGGTTGGAACGGGCGCTGTAGGCCCAGAGAAGGAGAGAAGTCCGTGCTGTACATGTCGATGTCGCTGGACGGGTTCATCACCGGCCCGGACGACGGCCCCGGGCTACGGGCTCGGTAACGGCGGCCCCCGGCTGCACGAATGGCTCGGCGAGCCCGTCGCCGACTATCCGTACTTCGCCCCGCCAGGACCGAGCGGGCGGGTGTTCGCCGAGTTGATGGGGACCGGTGCGGTCGTCGTCGGCCGCAAGACGTTCGACTACGCCGGTCACTGGGGCGGGGACCACCACGGTGTGCCGATCTTCGTGCCCACCCGCGGCACACCGCCAGCACCGCAGAGTAGCTGGGTCCGCTACATGCCCGACGCGGCGACCGCGATGCGCGAGGCCAAGGCGGCCGCTGGTGACCAGGACGTGATGGTGCACGGCGCTGGGCTTGCGCAGTCGCTGCTGCGTGAAGGTTTGCTCGACGAGCTGGAGATCCACCTGATCCCGATCGTGCTCGGCGACGCGCGGCGGCTGTTCGGCGCCGACCGCATCGAGGTCGAGCTGACCCGCGTGCTCGACGCGCCCGGCGTCACGCACCTGCGCTACCGGGTGGCGTCTTGACGGACGCGTGCTGATCCTGCTGACGTCGGCCGCGATGGACGGGCTTCGCCCGGCTTTCCGCCGGACGTGGGTTCCGATGCCAGCGGGTGATTTGTTACGCGCTCAGCCGATCCCTGCCGGGGCGAGATCGGGCCCGCAAGACGACGACGGAAGGAACGCCGCATGGGCACGGTGATCATGCACAACGTGGTGTCGGTCGACGGCTTCATCGCCGACGACAACGACAACGTCGGGCCACTGCACGAGTGGTACTTCAGCGGGGACACGCCGATCATCCCCTCTCGCGACCCGAAGTTCGACCACTCCGGAACAGAGTTCACTTCAAGGTCTCCGGGGCATCGGCCGAGTACCTCAGGTCCATATGGGAGTCCATCGGCGTCATCGTGATGGGCCGCCGACTCTTCGACCTGGTGAACGGCTGGGAAGGTGACCCGAGCTGGCGGGCGATCGCACCGTCTCGGTGAATGCCGGCGAGGTCGGCAGCCAGGTCCTCGCAGCCGGGCTCGTCGATGAGGTGGCCATGGACGTGGTGCCGGTCCTCTTCGGGTCGGGCAGACGCTACTTCGGCAGGCTCGAGGGCCAGCACCTGCTCGAGGACCCCCACGTCGTCCTCCAGGGAGACCGGGTGCTGCACCTGCGGTTCGAGGTCGGCCGGCCGGTCTGAAGCCTGACGCCGGCCCGCTGCCCCGCAAACGGATCCTCTTGGGGCAAGAGGGTCTGCTCGGTGGCTCGATGGCTTGCAGCTCGGTCACTATCGCCCTCTCATCAGAGATCGGCTTGGTGAGAAGCGATCGCCTCACCACACCGACGTCGTTGAGACTAGCCGGACTTCTCGGCTGCGGTCGGGCGTGGGCAAAGTGGTTGCAAGCTGTGCCAGGTGGGCCCGAAGCTCATCGGTTTCCAGGTTGCAACTTCCATCGGGCAGTCACGGTGGCGTGAACCGCGAGCGTCCCGGGGTCGATGCCCGGCGAGGGCAGACTGGCTTGGGCAGCGTGTTTGGACATTTTCCTGAGGTCGTAACGGATGGGCCACGAGCCTCCCACCTGCGGCGGGATCTCGCTGATCCACAACAGTTCGCCGAGCTCTCTGCGGGCCACGTCGGCGTACCGTCGAGCCCCGCGTAAGGCGTCAGCCCACGCAGCCTCGCGCGCCTCAGCACGCGCTGCAGCCTGCTCACTCACCCGCAAGTCGAGATCGTGGACACGGCTCGCGTTCCCGCCTGCCTCCACCGCGGCGGCCAAGATCTCCCCGGTCCTAGCGACGTCGCGCACCGTGGCCCTCACACCTATCGAGACGCGGAATATGCCAGGCTCACCGCCACGCCTGGGCTCGCGCGACACGTTCATGTCGCTGGTAGCCAAGTCGAGATCGGCCACACCGTGCTCACGGCAGGCCAAGCGCATTGCGGTCAGGCTGCTCGTGGCCGATTCGAACGCGCCCGGCAGTTGGGCCGCCTTGCCAACGGCGGCGAAGTTGATCCTCGCTTGGTCAGGCGGTGCTGCCGCGGACCCGTGGCCGGTGACCTCAACGAAGGCGTCGTCGCTCATGACGCCATCCTCGCCCTCGATGGGGACCCCGGTCCACCGCGACAGGTCGACCTTTCCGACTGCTCGGTACCGGTGTCACGCCAAGAATGCTGGCACAGGCCGCCTGGTTCTACTTGCCCTCATCTACGACGTTGAGAGACCTCGTGAAGATCGCGGGCCGACGGTCGAAGACGTGTGCCCTGGCGCCGGTCTTGGCTTGCGGCAGGGTGAGATCTTTGCCCTCTCCCCCACCGACATCGGCGCTGGAACGCGGCGAGATTCATGTACGCCGTCAGGTGGAGCTGTTCGGCGGCAACGTGCAGGTGTTCGGGCTGCCGAGGGGAAGGAAGACACGCAAGGTGCCGTTGCCAGACGGGGTGCTGACGGCGCCACGCTCATCGCGCTCGCGAAGGCTAGCCACTGGTGCGCTCGACCTCGGGGGTCGCAGAGTCGAAGGGGTAATGCCCGTAGGCACCGGTCTTGGCGCGGAATGGTGTCTACGGGCATGACCGCTCGGAGTGAGCCACCCCAGCGGTGAACTCGTGTGGCCGTGGCCGGTTTCCTGCCGTCACCGGGTCTCGCTCGGGAACGTGCGCACACGTTGTGGTGGATTGGTCATACCCTGGCATCTGCGGGGGCGAGTGAAGGAGGCGCGCCGACATGGACATCGAGGCCGTGCGAGGACTGTACGACGCAGTTGCTTCGCGAGATCTGGACGCAGCATCCCGCTGCTTCACGCCGGGACGTCGTGTGGCATCTGCCGGGGCAAAGCGTCATCTCCGGTGATCACGTGGGATGGGACGCGATCCGCGACGACTTCCTGAGCAGACTGGGCCCGTTGTCGGGAGGCACCTTCCGAGCCGAGTTGCTCGATATCGCGGCTGGGGACGAGTACGTCGTCGCCGTCCAGCATGCGACGGGAAGCTTCGAAGGGCGCGTGCTGGATGTGACCGGCTGCCAGCTGATGACTCTCCAAGACGGCTTGATCGCCATGGTGAAGGGCCACTACTCCGACCAGGCACAACTCGACGCGTTCTGGGGCTGAGGGAGCGGAGCCTCGGGCGATGGCGCGCCGGGCTCGGCTCTGGCAACAAGGCCGCGGTGCTGAGAAGCGCCGCAGGCCGGACATCGTCCGGCCTGCGGCCGCACGCGCGGATCCGGTGGCTCCGAACCCCGCCTTCTACTTCGCCGGGTAGGTGCTGAAGGCCGCCTTGAGCTGTTGCACGGCGAAGTCCGCGGCGCTCTCCGGGGACTGGTTCTGCAACACGATCTGCCCGATCGCCTTACCCCACAGCCCCTGCAGCGCCGCGTGGTTGTAGGCAACGCTGGCGTTCAGCCACGCGGGCTGGGTCGCCCCGGAAAGCATCGCGGTCGACACCTTGATGTTGGGATCGTCGGAGTCCGCGAAGTACGGGTTGGACAGCACCTGCTCCTGCACGGGGTGCCACCGGCCGTGGCCCGCCTTGAGGTACTTCAGGGTGTTCTCGGGCTTGACGAAGAACTTGAGGAAGTCCATTCCGCCCTTCTTGTTGGGACTGTCCTCGAAGACCACCGCGTTGTGCACCTGAGCCATCGCGGGGACCGGCCCGCTGCCGTCGGGCTTGTTCGGGAACGGCTGGGTGACGATGTTCGCCCACTCAGCGTGGTCCTTGTCCTTGATCGATCCGGGAATCGACAGCGACCCGTTCGGCGTGAGGATGATCGTCTTGTTCAAGAACGCGGTGTTGTTGCCGGAGTCGTCCCAGTTGACCACGTCTTTCGGGGTGAAGCCGTTCTTGAACAAGTCGCCCAGGAAGCCGAGCGCCTTGGCCATGTTGGCCTTGATCTGCGGGTCGTCGGCCTTGAGTCCGCCGTTGTCGTCGAGCACCATCGCCCCGAACGCCATCAGCATCATCTGGGTGTCGTAGTTCGTGTCGCCCGCCGACGTCGACATCGGCCAGCCGACGGCGTACGCCTTCTTGCCCGTCTTGCTGCGGTAGGAGCCCTGGGCGCTCTGGAAGTACTGCCAGAAGCCGTCCCAGTCGTCCGGGATCGACGACGGGTCGGAGCCCGCGTCGGTCAACATGTCCTTCCAGAAGAACATCGGCACGGTGAACTGGTTGACCGGTACGGCGTAGTTACCCGCCTTGCCGGCCTTGGAGTTGAACAGGTGCACGGCCTTGGTGGCGCCGTCCGTGAACTGCTGGGAGGAGACCACGTCGCTGACGTCTGCCAGCTTGCCCTGGTAGGCGTAGGTGGAGGTGTTCCCGTTCTCCGCCATCACCACGTCGGGGAGCACACCCGAGGTGATCGCACTCTGCTCCTTGGTGGGGATGGCATCGGTGGAGTAGAACTGCAGGTCCACCTTCATGCCGGACTGCTTCCCGAAGTCCTCCGCGATGGCCTTGACGGCCTGGTTCTCCGAGTCGTAGAAGCCCGAGTTCCACCACACGGTGACCTTGTTGCTGCTGGAGCCGCCACCCCCTGACCCGCACGCGGCGAGGGTCGGGCCCAGCGCCGCGCCACCGAGGGCCATGCCGCCCAGCTTCAGCAGCGACCGGCGGCTCATCCGCCCGTCCGGAGCTCGGTCGTCCCCGGCGCCTCCACCGAACACTGACTCGTTGTCGTTCATTCCGATGATTCCCTTCTTGACGTGGTCACTCTGGGTTCGTGCTGCCCGGTGGCTGCTTGTTCGCTCATTCCTTGACGCTGCCCGCCGTCAGCCCGCCGGTGATCTTGTTGCGGAACAGGTAGTACAAGATCGCCGGCGGCAGTGCGTAGAACAGCGACGCGGCCATGAACGAGTTCCACGGCGGGTTGTCGGTGTTGAGGAAGTCGGACAGTGCCACAGGCATCGTGGTGGTCGATCCCGAGCCGAGCAGCAGGAAGGCGAGAAGATACTCGTTCCAGGCCAGTAGGAACGCGTAGATGCCGATCGCCACGAGCACCGGTGTCATCAGGGGCAGATAGATGCGCAGGTAGATCTGCCAGGAGCTCGCGCCGTCGATCCGAGCGGACTCGTCCAGCTCGTGGGAGATCGCGGTCTCCGAGTGCTGGCTGAACACCCACATGGCATAGGGGCTGGCGAAGGCGGTCATCGCCAGCACCAGGGACCACCGTGTGCCGAGCAGACCGTAGGTCGCCATCACCTTGTAGAGCGGGATCGACACGAAGGACAGCGGGATGACGTACGTCGCCAGCGCGGCGTTCGACACGAAAGAGCCCCAACGCGGCCGCAGCCGGGCGATGCCGAACGCGGCCAGCGTCCCGACCAGCAGGACCAGCACCGTCGTGCCGATCGCGGTCACCGCACTGTTGGCCATCTGGAGCCAGAACGCGCCGACGTACTCACCGCGCTGACTGACCACGTCGACGAAGTTCTGCACGGTCGGGGTGTGCGGGTACAGGTGCCCGGAGAACACCTGGGACTGCGGACTCAGCGCCAGCATCGCCATGGTGTAGACGGGCATCAGGGTCCAGATCAGCAGCACCGCTCCCAAGAGGGCCTGCGGGAGCCGTACCTGCCAGGAGCGCCGGCCGGTCACGAGCTACTCCTCAGTCGGCGCACCAGGAGCACGATGAGCGGCACCAGCACCGGAAGCGCCGACAACGCCACCGCGACGCCCAGGTTCACATCGCCGACCTGGAAGGCGTACTTGATTCCCAGCGTGGCGAACACCTGGGTGGAGTCGATCGGGCCTCCGCCGGTCACGAAGAAGATCGCGTTGTAGTTGCCCAGCGTCCAGATCGTGGAGAGCAGCACGCTGGTGATGTAGACGTTGCGCAGCAACGGGAAGGTGATGTGGATGAACCTCCGGACTCCCACGGCGCCGTCCACCGCAGCCGCTTCGTACACGTCGCTCGAGATGCTGGTGCGCGCCGCGAGGAGGATCAGGGTCCAGAACGGGAGCCATTTCCAGATATAGGCCACGACGGCCGCGGAGAAGCCCCATCCGTAGCTGATCAGCCAGACCGGCGGGTGCGACACGCCGAGGGACTCGAGGAGTGCGTTGATGAAGCCCCACTGGCCGTTCAGCATGAAGTGGATGGACAGGAAGCCAGGCACTGCCGGGATCGCCCACGGCAGCAGGAACACCGCCAGCAGCGCCTTGGACCACCATCGCTGGATGGCGAAGAAGCCGGAGAGCAGCAGCGCGAGGAACATCTTGACGTTCACGCCGATCCCGACGAACAAGAGCGTGTTGACCACCGACCGGAGGTAGGTCGGGTTGTTGAACAGCGACCGGTAGTTGCCCGGCGCGTGGCCCAGATAGAGCCCGTAGCCCACCGGGTACACCACCAGCAGCAGGAACATCACGACGTACGGCACGACGAACGGGACCGCGTTCATGGAGACCCCGCGCCAGAACGGCCGTCCGCGTCGCACGGGAGCGGAGATGGTCGCCGTCATCGCTGCTTTCCAGACGCGCCGACTTCTCGGGCGTCCCCCGGCTCTCGGCTAACCACAGGTGAGTCCCTTTGCTGTGAGGGGCGTCACTACCTTGACTTGCGAGGCTAGGGTCATGATGTGATGCCTGTCCAAACCCGTTTGAACATCGGTTGATACCCGGTCGGCATCATGTATTCGTTCGAGCAGCTCCGTGGATTCGTCGCCGTCGCCGACGAGCGGCACTTCGGGCGCGCCGCGGAACGGCTCTCGATGACCCAGCCTCCGTTGAGCCGTCAGATCCAGAAGCTGGAGAGGGCAATCGACGTCCGCCTCTTCGAGCGGGACAACCGCAAGGTCGAGCTGACCCCTGCCGGCGAGGCCTTCCTCGCCGAGGCGCGGCGGCTGCTGGCGATCGCCGAGACCGCTCCCGACCTGGCCAGGCGCATCTCTGCCGGATCGGCGGGCACTGTGCGGATCGGGTTCACCGCCGCTTCGGCGTACGCCGTGCTGCCCGACGTGCTGCGTCGGTTGCGCACGGAACTGCCCGACATCGACCTGGCGCTGTCCGAGATGGTGACCAGCCAGCAGATCGAGGCTCTTCGCGTCCACGAGATCGACCTCGGCTTCGCGCGCGGCCACTTCGACGGCGAGCTGTTCGACTCCAGAGCGGTGCTGTCCGAACCGTTGCGCGTGGCGGTGCCGGACGAACACCCGCTGGCCGACCGGAGTGATCCGCTCACGCCCGACGACCTGCGCGGGCAACCGGTGATCATGCACTCTCCCACGATGGCGGGGTACTTCCACGAGTTAGTCCTTCGCCTCGTCAAAATCGACCCGGCCAACGTAGTGCATAGCGTCGACCAGGTGCTCACCATGGTGCTGTTGGTCAGCGCCGGCCTGGGGATCGCCTTCGTCCCCGACTCCGTCAGCCGCCTCGGAGTCGCGGGTGTCCGGCTGCTGCCACTCGCGACCGACGACCCGCTCCCTGTCGAGCTTCACCTGCTGTGGGCGCGTGACTCGCGCAACCCGGCCCTCCGCACGGTTCTCGACCACCTGCCTGCCGCACCGACAAGGGGAACCCATTGAGCAACACTCCAGTCGTCGCGCGCGTCGAGGTGGTCCCGGTCGCGGGACACGACTCGATGCTCCTCAACCTCAGCGGCGCGCACGGGCCCTTCTTCACGCGCAACATCACCCTGGTCACCGACAGCGAGGGGCGCACCGGGGTCGGCGAGGTGCCAGGGGGCGAGGCGATCCGGCAGACGATCGCCGACGCCGGCGAGCTGGTCGTCGGGCAGCCGGTCGCGGCGTACGGACGGCTGCTCAGCCGGGTAGCGCGCGAGTTCGCCACCCGCGACACCGGCAGGCGCGGAGAGCAGACCTTCGACCAGCGCGTCACCGTGCACGCCGTGACCGCACTGGAGTCAGCGTTGCTCGACCTGCACGGTCAGTTCCTGGGCATGCCGGTGGCCGACCTGCTCGGCGAGGGCAGGCAGCGCGACTCGGTTCCGGTGCTCGGCTACCTGTTCTACGTCGGCGACGCCGCCGGCACCGGCCTGCCGTACGTCCGCGAGGACCATCCGGCGGACGAGTGGGAAGAGGTACGTCGTGCGCCGGTCCTCACCCCGCAGGCGGTGGTGCGGCTCGCCGAGGCCGCGCACTCGCGCTACGGCTTCTCGGACTTCAAGCTCAAGGGCGGCGTGTTCGCCGGGGACCAGGAGATGGCCGCGATCGCCGCACTGAAGGCCCGGTTCCCCGACGCCCGGATCACCCTGGATCCCAACGGGGGCTGGCTGCTGGCCGAGGCGATCCGCCTCTGCCGTGGCGCATCCGGCCTCCTCGCCTACGCGGAGGATCCGTGCGGGGCCGAGGCCGGCTACTCGGGGCGCGAGGTGATGGCGGAGTTCCGTCGCGCGACCGGCCTTCCGACGGCGACGAACATGGTCGCCACTGACTGGCGGCAGCTGGCAGCGGCGATCCGCGCCCAGGCCGTCGACATCCCCCTGGCGGATCCCCACTTCTGGACCATGCGGGGCTCGGTGCGCGTCGCGCAGCTGTGCCACCACTTCGGGCTCACCTGGGGCTCTCACTCCAACAACCACTTCGACGTCTCGCTGGCCATGTTCGCCCACACCGGCGCCGCGGCGCCCGGTCCGATCACCGCTCTCGACACCCATTGGATCTGGCAGGACGGCCAGGCCCTCACCCGTCGGCCGCTGCAGATCCGAAACGGCCTGATCAGCGTCCCCGACACCCCCGGGCTCGGCGTCGAGATCGACCCGGACGCCCTCGCCGCTGCACACGACCTCTACCGCGAGCACGGTCTCGGCGCGCGCGACGACGCAGTCGCCATGCAGACGCTGATCCCCGGCTGGGCCTTCGACCCGAAACGGCCGGCGTTCGTTCGCTGACCAGCGCTGCCGGCGGGTCAGCTCGCGGTGGTCTCGCCCGAGGCGACGGTCCACCTCCGCGCCTGGTCGGTCAGCGTGATCCCGAGCCCGGGTCGCTCGGAGACGTGCATCCGGCCGTCCTTGATCTCCAGCTGCTCGGGGAACAGCGGTGCGAGCCAGTCGAAGTGCTCGACCCAGGGCTCGATCGGGTAGGCGGCCGCCAGATGCAGGTGGATCTCCATGGCGAAGTGCGGAGCGATCGGCAGCTGTTTGCGCTCGGCGTACGACGCCAGCTTGAGGAACTGGGTGACCCCGCCGACGCGCGGCGCGTCCGGCTGGATGATGTCGGCCGCGCCCGTGTCGATCAGGCGGATGTGCTCGTCGACGCTGGCCAGCATCTCGCCGGTGGCGATCGGGGTGTCCAGCGCACGGGCGAGCTCGGCGTGTCCGAGCGCGTCGTAGGCATCGAGCGGCTCCTCGATCCACACCAGGCCGAACTCCTCGAAGATCCGGCCCATCTTCAGCGCCATCGACCGGTCCCACTGCTGATTGGCGTCGACCATCAGGGGTACGTCGGGGTCGAGAGCGTCGCGCACCGCGGTCACCCGTGCCACGTCGGCACGCCAGTCCGGCTGGCCGACCTTGAGCTTGATGCCGCCGATGCCGGACGCGAGCACGGCCTGGGCGTTGTCGATCACCTCCTCGATCGGGCTGTGCAGGAACCCGCCCGAGGTGTTGTAGGTCCGGACCGAGTCGCGGTGGGCGCCGATCAGCTTGGCGAGCGGCAGCCCTGCTCGCTTCGCCTTCATGTCCCACAGCGCGATGTCGAAGGCGGCGATCGCCTGGGTGGCCAGGCCGCTGCGGCCCACGGATGCGCCCGCCCAGCACAGCTTGGTCCAGAGCCGGTCGATGTCGTTGGGATCCTCGCCGATGAGAGCCGGCGCGATCTCGGCCGCGTGGGCGTACTGCCCGGGCCCGCCGGCCCGCTTGGAGTAGGAGAAGCCGATCCCCTCCGCACCGTCGGAGGCGGTGATCTCGGCGAACAGGAACGCCACCTCGGTCATCGGGGCCTGCCGCCCGGTGAGCACCTTGGCGTCGCTGACCGGCTTCGCCAGCGGCAGCATCACCGAGGACAGCCGGACCGCTTCGATCCCGCTGCTCATGGTTGGGCGTCCGTCAGGCGGCCCTCCACACGGCGTACGACGTGCCAGGGGTTGTCGTCGGCGAGCTCCGGGGGCAGCAGATCCGCCGGCAGCTGCTGGTAGGCCACCGGCCGGAGGAACCGCTCGATCGCCCTCGCGCCCACCGAGGTAGTGGCGGGCGCGGTGGTGGCCGGGAAGGGCCCGCCGTGCACCATCGCGTGGTTGACCTCGACACCCGTGGGCCAGCCGTCGAAGAGCACCCTGCCGGCGACCAGCTCGAGCCGGGCAAGGAGGCCGGCTGCCAGCACTCTGTCGTCGGTGTCGCCGCTGTCGCCGGCACCGAGATGGATCGTCGCAGTGAGCTGTCCTTCGAGATCGTCGGTGGCGGCGAGCAGCTCGTCCGCGTCGCTGGCGAGCACGACGAGGCCCGCCGGTCCGAACACCTCGTCGGCGAGCTCCGGGTGCTCGCGGAGCACCGCGGCCCGGGTGACGTAGACCTGCGCGTCCACCTGCGGCTGCTGACCGCTGACGCCGCGGCGGAGCTGCTCGACGCCGGGCGTCTGCGCGATCCGCTCCGCACCGGCCTGGTAGCCGCGTCGCATGCGCTCGGTCAGCAGGGTGGCCGGCGGCACCTCGGCGACAGCCTTCGCGACGGCGTCCAGGAACGCGGCGGTCTCCGGCGATTCGACGGCGAAGACGAGACCGGGCTTGGTGCACAGCTGCCCGCCGCTGCCGGTCAGGGAGGTGACGTAGCCGGCCGCGATGGCGTCGGCACGCTGGGCGAGCGCGGACGGGAGCAGGAAGACGGGGTTGACGGCCGACATCTCGGCGTAGACCGGGATCGGCACCGGGCGCTCGGCCGCAGCACGCACGAGCGCGAGGCCGCCCCCGCGCGACCCGGTGAACGCCACGGCCCGCACCCGCGGCTCGCGCACGAGCGCCGCGCCGAGCTCCTGGCTGGTGCCCTGCAGGAGGGAGAACGTGCCCTCGGGCAGCCCGAGACGGCGTACCGACTCCTGAACCGCCCTGCCCACCAGCTCCGACGTACCGGGGTGTGCGGGGTGCGCCTTCACGATCACCGGGCAGCCGGCCGCAAGTGCGGACGCGGTGTCGCCGCCCGCGACGGAGAACGCGAGCGGGAAGTTGCTCGCGGCGAAGACGACGACTGGGCCGACCGGGATGGAGCGCTGACGCACCTCCGGTCGCGGGAGCGGCCTCCTCTCCGGGTCGCCGGGGTCGATGCGGGTCTCGGTCCAGGTGCCTGCGCGCAGGTCCGCGGCGAACATCCGCAGTTGTCCGGTCGTTCGGGCCAGTTCGTCCGCGAGCCGGGGCGCGGGGAGCCCGGTCTCGGCACGGACGCGATCGACGATCTGGTCGCCGGCGGCTTCGAGGCGGCCGGCGATGTCCTCGAGCAGATCCGCGCGTCGCTGGGGGGTGGTGCTCCGGAGCGCGCCGTAGGCGCTCCACGCGAGCTCGGCGGCCTGCCCGGCCTCCGCCGGCCCGCACTCGGCGTACGCCGGGTCGAGGTCCTTCCCGGTGGCCGGATCGACCGCGCGGAAGGTCGGCCGGTCGGCGGCGGCGATCTCCTCGGCGCCCAGCAGGCTCAGTCCCTGCAGATCCATCTCAACTCACCTTCTTCACGAGGGCTTCCAGCTCGAGGAGCTCGTCGTCGGCGAGGTCGCTGAGCGGAGCGCGTACGCCGCCGGCCGGACGACCGACGACCGAGAGTCCTGCCTTGATGATGCTCACCGGGTAGCCGGGCCTGCGGTTGCGGAGGTCGCAGTAGGGGATGACGAAGTCGCGGAGCGCCGCGACGACGCCGACGGTGTCGTCGGCACGGACGGAGTCGTAGAAGTGCACTGCGAAGTCGGGCACGAAGTTGAAGATCGCCGAGGAGTACGTCGACAGACCGAGGCTCTTGTACGGCATGGCGTACAGCTCGGCGGTCGGGAGCCCGCCGATGTACGTCAGCCGGTCGCCGAGCTGTGCGAAGACCCGAGTCATCTGCTCGACATTTCCGATGCCGTCCTTGAAGCCGATCAGCGTGGGGCAGGCTGTCGCCAGGCGCTCGACGGTGTCGGCGCTGTAGGCGGCGTTGCCGCGGTTGTAGATGATCACGCCGAGGTCGGTGGCGGCGCAGACGGCCCGGACGTGCGCTTCGAGACCCTCCTGGGTCAC
Source organism: Nocardioidaceae bacterium (assembly GCA_035690495.1). Lineage (GTDB taxonomy): Bacteria > Actinomycetota > Actinomycetes > Propionibacteriales > Nocardioidaceae > DASSKK01. The sequence goes on from DASSKK010000083.1 coordinate 40,179, forward strand.
CTCGGTGAGGTACGGCGGCAGCAGCAGGATCCCCTCCGCTCCGGCCCTGGCGGCCCGGTGTGCCAGGTCGACGGCCATCGCCGTCCCATAGCCGGACGGCGCGACGACCGGAACGCTCGCAGACGTGGCCTGCACCGCTGCCACGACGGTCCGCTCCACTTCCTCGGGGGTGAGGGAGAAGAACTCGCCGGTGCCGCCGGCCGCGAACAGGCCCGCGGCGGGGTGGGAGACGAGCCATTCGATGTGCGTCTGGTAGGCGGCTTCGTCAAGGCTTCCGTCCGGGCGGAAGTGCGTGACGGGGAAGGACAACAAGCCCGAACCGAGTTGCGCGGCGACGTCTTGCGGGCTTCTGTCTGGCATCTCGAGGCTCCTCGCATCCGGGTTCCTCTCGATGCTAGGAATCTGCACGATTCACGTCCAAGACCCGTTCCGGATCGCGTGATGCCCGGAAGGCATCGGTGGCGGAGGCTCACCACTCGGCGAACGAGCCGTCTTCATGTCGCCATACCGGACCTCGCCATGCATGACCCTCCTCAGCGGCCCGGCGGACCGCCTCCTCGTCGACGTCGATGCCGAGCCCTGGGCCCTCGGGGACCAGCGCATGGCCATCGACGAACCGGAACGGCGCCGGGTCCACGAGGTAGTCGAGCAGATCGGACCCGACGTTGTAGTGGATGCCCAGACTCTGCTCCTGGATGAGGAAGTTCGGCGTCACGGCGGACACCTGCAGGGATGCGGCGAGGGCCAACGGACCCAAGGGGCAGTGCGGCGCGAAGGCCACGTCGAACGTGTCGGCCAGGTCGGCAACACGCCGCGTCTCGGAGATGCCACCGCAGTGAGAGATGTCAGGCTGTGCCACACCAATGCCCGCCCGCAGGGCGGGGAGGAACGCCGTGCGGTGGAACAGTCGCTCCCCGCAGGCGATGGGAATGGTCGTGGAGTCCACCACGTCGGCCAGGCGCTCGACGTACTCGGGCAGGACCGGTTCCTCGATGAACAGGGGGTGCAGCGGCTCCAGCTCGTGGATGACGCGACGCGAGTACGCGGTAGAGAACCGGCCGTGGAAGTCCATGGCGAAGTCGGCACGGTCGCCCATGGCAGATCGCGCCGCCTCCGCCCGCGCGACGACGTCGCGCATCACCGCGACGTTGTCGAGTCGCTGCACTCTTCCGGATGCGTTCATCTTCACCGCGGTGAAGCCGGCCTCGAGCTGAGCCATCGCATGCCCCGCGATCTGCGAGGGTTCGTCACCTCCGATCCAGGCGTAGACCCGGATCCGGTCGCGGACCGCACCGCCGAGCAGCGCGCTCACAGGCACGCCGTACGCCTTGCCCGCGATGTCCCACAGCGCTTGGTCGATCCCGGAGACGGCAGATCCGAAGACGGGGCCGCCGCGGTAGAAGGTCGAGCGCGTGAGCACCTGCCAGTGCCGCTCGATCGTCAGCGGGTCGGAGCCGACGAGGTAGTCGTCGAACGCGTGGATGGCCGTCCGTGCCGTCTCCGACCGGCCTTCCAGGGTGGCCTCCCCCCAACCCACGATCCCCTCGTCGGTGCCGATGCGGACGAAGAGCCACCGAGGTGGGACGAGGAATGTCTCGACGGCAGTGATCCTCATGACGCATCGCCTCCAGCGGTTGCAGGTGTCCCCAGAACTGGGTTCGGTAGGTCCTCGAACATCGCCAGCTGCTCAGGATCTGAAAGCGCTGATCCCGCAGCGACTGCTCGCGCACCGGCTGTCAGGAACGCAGCGGCGTTGGAGGCGTCGATGCCTCCGGTGGCCACGAAGAGCACGGTGGAGAACGGTGCCAGTTGCGCCGTGATCCACCCGGGTCCCAGCTGCGCAGCGGGAAAGGCCTTCTGCCAGACCAGGCCGAGTCGCAACGCACTTCCGATCTCCGAAGATGTGGCCACCCCTGGGAGCAGCGGGAGACCCCGTTCGCCGCATGCCTGGGCGAGATCCACGTCGAGGCCGGGCGACACGGCGAATGCCGCCCCTTCGTCCACCGCGAACCGCACCTGGTCGATGGTGAGCACTGTCCCCACACCCACCTGCTTGCCGTGCTCCCGGGCTGCGTCGCGGGCAGCCCGGAAGCTTGCGATCCCGGCCTCCCCCTGGATCGGCACCTCGACGAGCTCGATCCCGATCGACCATGCGTGACGGCACATCTGCACTGTCTCCTCGGGGTTCTTGCCCCGGAAGATGGCGATCAGTGGCTTCGGCCCGATGTTCGCCTCGAAGTAGCGCGTACTCAGCGCCCCGATGTTCTGCACCTCGATCACGGTCCTCCTCTGTTTCCCTCGAGTGTGCCGCCTCGCCGCGCCCACACGGCATCGACCTCGGCCGGGTCCGGAGGCGCACCGACATCGGTTGTCGTGACCAGCGCCGTCCGAGCCACGAGATGTCCGAGGGCAAGGCGTTGCGCCGCCTGTCCTCCGCGGAGGTAGCCCGCGAGCCAACCTGCCGCGAACGCGTCTCCGGCGCCGACAGCCTCGACGACCGCGCACGCAAGCCCTGGCACCGTGACCGCAGGCCATCCCTCGGAGAGCTCGGTCGCACCCCGCGGCCCGTCCTTGACGACGAGAAAGCGGGGATGGGGCAGAACCTCCCGAAGCTGCGAGGGAAGTCGGGAATCCCACAGCGCCTGCGCCTCGTCCAGCCCGACGAAGACCACGTCTGCCGCATTCGCCAGCTCAGCGAGCCGACGTGCGGCCGACGCAGTGTCACGCCACAGTGCAGGACGCAGGTTGACGTCGAAACTGACCGAGCACTCCTCACCCAGCGCCCGATCCTGCACCAGGGAGGTCATCAGATCGTCGCAGCGGGTCGACAGCGCTGGAGTCACACCCGAGAGGTGCATCACACGAGCGTGCCCGGCACGAAGCCGCGGGACGTCCGCGGTGGAGAGATATGACGCAGCCGACGAGTCGCGGTAGTAGGTGACGCGCGTGCCGGTGGTGGCCACGTCCTTCACCATCAGACCGGTGCGGTGCTCGGCGTCGTACTCCACCATGGACACATCGATGCCCTGTGCCGACAGGGCCGACACCAACCGGCGCCCGAGCGCGTCGTCGCCGACCCGACTCGCCCACGTGACGCGATGCCCGAGGCCGGCCAGGTTCGCGGCGACGTTGGACTCGCCACCCGCCGGCGCCAGCCGCACGGGACCAGTGCCCGCAAGATCCTGACCAGTGGGAGAGACCGCCATCATGGTCTCCCCCACGCACAGGACTGGGGATCCTCCTTGCGCGGCCTCGGGCGCATCGGCCAACAGACTTGCCTCGTCCAATCGGAGTGTGGAGACGTTCCCGGAAACCCTAGCGGCTGAGCGGGGCCAGTCGGCCCGTCCGCTCACGGAGTCGCGGGCAGCGGGCCGAGCACCTCGAACGCCGAAAGGTACGGCGTGAGGTCGCCGCGCGTGGTCCACGACCGGAGCTGGTCGGCGGAGCGGCGGGAGACCAGCGCACGCGCGAGGTCGAACTCGCTTGCCTCGACGACCGCCACTGCCTCACCCGGCTCGCCCGCCGAGCACCACTGCCACGTGTCGGCGACCAGGGCGATCGGCGGCAGCCCGTCGAGCCGGCTGGCGAACCGGGCGAGCATCCGGTCGCGCACCATCCGCGGGCCCTCGGTGTCCTGACCGCCAGGGACGTTCAAGGCGTCTCGCAGATCCTGCTCGTGGATGACCAGATCGGCCAGTGGACGAGTGGTGTGGGCGTGCATCCACTCCTGCAACGGCTCGGCCAGCCCCGCCCACTCCGCCAGCAGCTCGCCGACCGACGTACCTGCGCGTGCGTCCACTTGCGCCTGCGTCCAGGCACGGTGGTGGTCGTCGGGCTCGTTGCCTGCGAGCACGTCGGCGTCCAGCCCCACCATGTGCGCGAGCAGGTCGCGCACCGTCCACGCCGGACAAGACGGGACTCGGGTGGCGGCAGCGGAGTCGTCGATGTCGTGGAGCAGGTCAGTCACACGGAGGTACGCGGCGCGCCACTCCGCCACCGCGCGCGTCGGCCCCTCGTCGCTCATGGCGCCAAGCATGCCAGGAGTGCATCGTGGCAGCTCTCAACCGCGGAAGCCACCAGGCAGCCCGCGGCGCCGTCTCCGAGGGAGGCGAACCATCCGACCGTCACGGCGCGGGCGTCTGTGCTCCCCATGGCGATCTGCCGCTCCCCATGGGCCGTGACCCGTGGGGAGCGGCAGTTTCCCATGGTGCCCTGGTAAACCGCAGCCGGATCAGCCCCAGAAGAGGCGCTCGACAACCTGGCGGGCGCGGCGGGTCACCTTCAGGTAGTCGTTGGCGAGCGCGTCGGACTCGCCGGGCGGGTAGCCGCGGATGTGCGCGACCGCCGCCCGCTCTCGGATGTCGCGCGGCAGCGAGTCGGACGGCTTGCCGCGCACCTGCACGATCGCGTTGCGCAGACCGCTGGCGATCCGCCAGGCCGCCGACAGCGCATGGGCATCCGACTCCGACAGCAGCGAGGCGTCGACTGCAGCCTCGAGCGCGTCGAGCGTCTTCGCCGTTCGCAGCGCCGGCACCGATCCGGCGTACTGCATCTGCAGCAGCTGGATCGTCCACTCCACGTCGGCGAGCCCGCCGCGGCCGAGCTTGAGGTGGGTGGCCGGGTCGGCTCCGCGGGGCAGCCGCTCGTCGTCGACGCGCGCCTTGATCCGCCGGATCTCGCGTACGTCGTCCGCGGTGATCCCGCCCTCCCGGTAGCGGATCGGGTCGATGAGCCCGGTGAACGCCGCACACAGGTCGGCGTCCCCGATCCGCGCCGAGGCACGCAGCAGCGCCTGCGACTCCCACATCGCCGACCACTTCGCGTAGTAGCCGGCGTAGGAGTCCAGCGACCGGACCAGCGGGCCCTGCTTGCCCTCCGGGCGCAGGTCGGCGTCGATGTCGAGGGCGGGGTCCGTGCCGGGTACGGCGAGCAGCCTGCGCAGCTCGTTGGCCACGTCCTTCGCGCATCGCGACGCGTCCTCGGCGTCGGCGTCCGGCAGGGGGTCGTGCACGAACATCACGTCGGCATCGGAGCCGAAGCTCAGCTCGCAACCGCCGAACCGACCCATCGCCACGACGGCCATCCGGGTCGGGAGCGGCCCTCGGCGCTCGGCCTCGATGGCCGCCACGGCGACGGCGAGGGCGGCCCGGACCGTGGCGGTGGCGATATCGGACAACGCATAGCCGACGTGCTCGACGTCGAGACCGTCGAGGAGGTCTGCGACCGAGACCCGGAACAGCTCGCGGCGCCGGACGGCCCGCACCGCGGTGATCGCCTGCACCGGGTCGTCTTGGCGCAGCCCCGCCGCCGTCATCTCCTTGGTGAGTGCGTCGAGTCCGAGCGGCTCGAGACCCTCGTCGGAGGCGAGCATCTTCACCCCCTCGGGTGCGCGCTGCAGCAGGTCGGTGGCGTACCTGCTGGACGCGAGCACGGTGGCCAGACGCTGGGCGACCTGGCCCTCGTCGCGCAGTGTCTGCAGGTACCAGTGCGTCGAGCCCAGCGACTCGGAGACCTTGCGGAAGCCGAGCAGACCGGCGTCCGGGTTCGGTGCGTCGGCGAACCAGCCCAGCATCGCCGGGAGGAGGGTGCGCTGGATGTTCGCGCTCCGGGTCACCCCGCTGGTGAGCGCCTCCAGGTGCCGCAGCGCCGCCTTGGGGTCCTCGTAGCCCAGTGCCGACAAGCGGTCCTCGGCGGCCTCGAGACTGAGCCGCGCCTCGCCACCAGGCAGCTTGGCCACCGCGGCCAGCAGCGGGCGGAAGAACAGCTTCTCGTGCAGCCGGCGCACCTCGCGGCTGTGCGTGCGCCAGTGCCGGTCCAGCTCGCGGACCGGCTCGGCCATGAACCCCATGGCCCGTCCGAGCCGGCGCAGCGAGTCCTCGTCGGTGGGCAGCACGTGCACCCGGCGCAGCTGGGCCAGCTGCATCCGGTGCTCGAGGGTGCGCAGGAAGCGGTACGCCGCGTCCAGCGCAGCGCCGTCCTCGCGCCCGACGTACCCCCCTCGGGTCAGTTGCGCGAGCGCGCTCAGCGTCGCGGGGTCCCGGATCGACTCGTCGGCGCGCCCGTGGACCAGCTGCAGCAGCTGGACGGCGAACTCCACGTCGCGCAACCCCCCGGCCCCGAGCTTGATCTGCCGGCCCGCGTGTGCGGCCGGGATGTGCTCGAGGACACGGGCGCGCATCGCCTGCACGCCCGTCACGAAACCGTCCCGCTCGGCGGCCGACCACACGAGCGGGCCGATCCGGTCCTGGTAGGCACGCCCGAGCGCGAGGTCGCCGGCGACCGGCCGGGCCTTGAGCAGCGCCTGGAACTCCCAGGTGCTGGCCCACTTGCGGTAGTAGCCCTCGTGGCTGTCCAGGGTGCGCACCAGGGGCCCCGACCTGCCCTCGGGACGCAGCGCGGCGTCGACCGGCCAGATCGTCCCCTCGGCGGTGTGGTCGGAGCAGATCTTGATCAGGTTGGACGCGAGCAGCGTCGCGACCCGGATCGCCTCGTGCTCGTCGACGCCGTCGGTGGCGGAGCCGTCGCCGCGACGCGCCGGCTCGGCGACGAAGATCACGTCGACGTCGCTGACGTAGTTCAGCTCGTGGCCGCCGCACTTGCCCATGGCGATCACCGCCAGCCGCGTGCAGAGGGCCTTCTCCCCCACCCGGGCACGAGCGATCGCCAGCGCGGCCTCGAGTGTTCCCGCGGCGAGGTCGGACAGTTCCGCGGCCACGTCGTCGACCCCGACGCCGTGCACCAGGTCCCGGGCGGCCAGCCGCACCAGCAGCCGGCGGTACTCCACCCGCAGCGCGTCCACCGCCTGCTCGTCGGGCAGTTCCGCGACGGGCTGCGATGCCGCCGGATCGGCGCCGACCGCACGCAGCAGGTCGGCGCGTACGGCGAAGGCGGCGCTCCTCGTCGTAGCCAACGACGGGTCGCGCAGGTCCCGCCACTGCTCCGGATGGCGCAGCAGATGGTCGCCGAGCGCGACGCTGGCGCCGAGCACCGACAGCATCCGCATCGCGGTGTCCTCGTCCTCGACGAGCGTGTCGAGAAGCTCGTTGGGGACGTCGACGGCATCGGCGAGGTCGGCCAGGTAGGAGATCGCCTGGTCGGGGTCGGCGGCCGCGGCGATCAGCGGCAGCAGCCGCCCGCCGGCGTCGCCGAGCCGCGCCAGCGCCGGCTCGGAGCGGTCGGGGTCCCGGAACCCGAGCCGGGCCAGCCGGCCGGTGAGGCTCGCGCGCCGGGTGTCCTTCACGTCCGCACGGGCCCCTTGCACACGGTCAGGAACCGGTTGGCGAGCACCCGCCAGGTGCTGCGCATCTCGGCACGGGCGGCGGCCACCTGCGCGAGGTAGCGGTCGAGGTCCACGCCCTGCTCACGGGCGTGGTCGCGGTCGTTGTCCGCCCATCGGCCGATGATGTCCGGGCCGGCCTCGGGATGCCACTGCACCCCCCACACCCGGGAGGCGAAACGGGCGGCCTGCAGCTCGCCCTCGGGCGTGCGGGCCAGGGTATCGGTCCCCGGCGGCGCCTCGACCACGATATCGTTGTTCCACTGCACGGCCCGGGTGCGTCGGGCAGCGCCCGCGGCGGCCTGGGCAAGCGGGGCGAACAGCTCGTCCTGCGTGGCCTGCTCGGTCCAGCCGACGTCGAGCACGCCGAGCTGCTGGCCGCGCGGGTTGACACCGACGGTCCCGCCGAGTGCCACCGCGACGAGCTGGTGCCCCAGGCAGATCCCCAGCGTCGCGATGCCGTCCTCGGCCGCCGCGACGATCAGCCTCTTCACCTCTGTCAGCCACGGGTACGTCGCGTCGTCGTTGGCGCCCATCTCCCCGCCGAGCACGACCAGTCCTGCGTTGTCGCCCAGGCCGGCGGGCAGCGCGTCACCGGCGTACGGACGACGTACCTCCAGCTCGGCGCCCGCATCGGAGAGCCACTCGCCCATCCAACCGGGCGGGCACTGGGCCTCGTGCTCGATGACCAGCAAGGGCTGCATGCGCACAACCTACCCACCCCGATTCGTCCGCGTCCGTCCCGCGTGAAACGGACGCACTTTCGCGGACGAATCGGGGTGGGTCAGAGCACCGGCAGCATCATGTCCCGCTCGTAGGCCGAGACCTGGACGCGGTACTCCTCCCACTCGGAGCGCTTGTTGCGCAAGAAGAAGTCGAACACGTGCTCCCCGAGCGTCTCGGCGAGCAGCTCGCTGTTCTCCGCCACGGCGATCGCCTCGTTGAGGCTCTTCGGCAGCGGGTCGATGCCCAGCGACTTGCGCTCGCGCTCGTTCAGCGACCACACGTCGTCCTCGGCCTCGGGGGGCAGGTCGTAGTCCTCCTCGATCCCCTTCATCCCGGCGCCGAGGATCACCGCGAACGCCAGGTAGGGGTTGGCCGCGGAGTCCACCGTGCGCAGCTCGATGCGGGTCGACTGGCCCTTGTTCGGCTTGTACATCGGCACCCGGATCATCGCCGAGCGGTTGTTGTGCCCCCAGCAGATGTACGACGGAGCCTCTCCCCCGCCCATCAGCCGCTTGTAGGAGTTCACCCACTGGTTGGTGACCACCGAGACCTCGGAGGCGTGCCGCAGCACCCCGGCGATGAAGCGGCGGCCGGTCTTGGAGAGCTGGTACTCCGCACCCGCCTCGAAGAACGCGTTCCGGTCGCCCTCGAACAGGGACACGTGCGTGTGCATCGCCGAGCCGGGGTGGGTGGTGAACGGCTTGGGCATGAAGGTCGCCCATACCCCTTGCGACAACGCCACCTCGCGCACCACCGTGCGGAAGGTCATCACGTTGTCGGCGGTGGACAGCGCGTCGGCGTAGCGCAGGTCGATCTCCTGCTGGCCCGGGCCGCCCTCGTGGTGGCTGAACTCCACGGAGATGCCCATCGCCTCGAGCATCGTGATCGCCTCGCGGCGGAAGTCCGAGCCGGCGCTCTGCGCGGTGTGGTCGAAGTACCCGCTGCGGTCCACCGGAACCGGGTCGCCGCCCGGGGTCGGGTTGTCCTTGAACAGGTAGAACTCGATCTCGGGGTGGGTGTAGAAGGTGAAGCCGCTCTCGGCGGCGCGCGACAGGGTGCGCTTGAGCACGTACCTCGGGTCGGCGTACGACGGGCTTCCGTCCGGCATCACGATGTCGCAGAACATCCGCGCCGTGCTCGGCCCCTCGCCGCGCCAGGGCAGGATCTGGAACGTGGTCGGGTCGGGCTTGGCCAGCATGTCCGCCTCGTAGACGCGGGCGAACCCCTCGATCGCCGACCCGTCGAACCCGATCCCCTCCGCGAATGCGCCCTCGAGCTCGGCCGGCGCGATCGCCACCGACTTCAACGATCCGAGCACGTCGGTGAACCACAGCCGCACGAACCGTACGTCGCGCTCCTCGAGCGCCCGCAGCACGAAGTCTTCCTGCTTGCCCATGCGCTCAGTGTGCCGGTCGGATGTTTCGCCGCTGTTAACGGCAATAGGCTGAGTGCCGTGCCGCAGCTTCGCATCGCCCTCGCGCAGGTCGACCCCACCGTAGGAGACCTCGCGGGCAACGCACGGCTCGTGCGCGAGTGGGCGCGCAAGGCCCTCGACGAGGGCGCGCACCTGGCGGCGTTCCCGGAGATGATGCTCACCGGCTACCCGATCGAGGACCTGGCGTTCCGGGAGTCGTTCGTGGACGCGTCGCGGTCCACGCTAGAGGCAGTCGCCGCCGAACTGGCCGACGACGGGCTCGGCGAGCTGGTCGTGGTGGTCGGCTACCTCGGCAAGGCGCTGGAGTCGGCGGACCGGCTCGGGGTACCCAAGGGCGCGCCCCAGAACTGCGCGGCGGTGCTGCACCGGGGCACGGTGGTCACCCGCTACTCGAAGCACCACCTGCCGAACTACGGAGTGTTCGACGAGGCCCGCTACTTCGTGCCCGGCGACACTGTGGAGGTGGTCAGGGTCGGCGGTGTCGACGTCGCGGTGTGCATCTGCGAGGACCTCTGGCAGGACGGCCCGTCGGCCGCCGCGAAGGCCGCCGAGGCAGGGTTGCTGCTGGTGGTGAACGGGTCCCCGTTCGAGGCTGCCAAGGACGACGTCCGTCTCGACCTCTGCTCGCGGCGTGCCGTCGAGGCCGGCTGCGCACTGGCCTACGTGAACATGGTCGGCGGGCAGGACGAGCTGGTCTTCGACGGCGACTCGCTGGTGGTGGACGCGCAGGGTGCGACGCTGGCGCGGGCCGGCCAGTTCCACGAGGAGCTGCTGGTCGTCGACCTGGACCTGCCGGCCGCGGCAGCACAACAGCCCGGCCGCGAAGAGTCGTTCGCCGGGTTGCACGTGCACCACACCACGCTGGTCGCCGAGCCGTTCCCGTCGTACGACGTCCTGGCGGGCCGCTGCGAGCCGCGGCTGGACGACCTCGGCGAGATGTACCACGCGGTGGTCACCGGGCTGCGCGACTACGTGCGCAAGAACGGCTTCTCCTCGGTGCTGCTCGGGATGTCCGGCGGGATCGACTCGTCGCTGACCGCGGCGATCGCCTGCGACGCGATCGGCGCGGAGAACGTGTACGGCGTCTCCAACCCGAGCGAGTTCTCCTCGGAGGGGTCCCGGACTGACGCAGCCGACCAGGCACGGCGTACCGGACTGAACCTGACCACGGTGCCGATCGCGCCGATCGTGGACGCCTACCAGGACGCGCTGAAGCTCGACGGTCTGGCGCTGGAGAACCTGCAGGCCCGGATCCGCGCGGTGATCTGGATGGGGCTGTCCAACCAGCACGGACACCTCGTGCTCGCCTGCGGCAACAAGTCCGAGCTCGCGGTCGGCTACTCGACGATCTACGGCGACGCGGTCGGCGGGTTCGCGCCGATCAAGGACCTCTGGAAGACCCAGGTCTGGCAGCTGGCCAGGTGGCGCAACGAGCAGTCCGAGGCGCGGGGCGAGGTGCCGCCGATCCCACCTGGCACCATCACCAAGGAGCCGTCCGCCGAGCTCAGCCCCGGCCAGCGCGACTCGGACACACTTCCCGACTACCACCTGCTCGACGACGTGCTCGACGACTACATCGAGCGCGACCGCGGTTCAGCCGGTCTGGTGAAGGACGGCTTCGACGTCGACCTGGTGGAGAAGGTGCTGCGGATGGTGGACCGCGCGGAGTACAAGCGGCGCCAGTACCCTCCCGGCCCGAAGATCGGGGTGCGGAACTTCGGCCGGGACAGGCGGCTGCCCATCACCAGCGCCTGGCGCGAGCAGGCTCCGGACTCCGCCGACGATGCGTGAGCCGCCCGAGCGCACGTCACAACGGTTCATCTGAACCGTTGTGACATCAAGATCAGCCTGCCCGACGTCACAAGGGTTCACGTGCACGGCTTTGTCTTCGCCGGTGGGCGTGACCGGCGCCACAGCCGCTCCTGCCGGTTCGGGGCTAGCCTGAGGTTCTGGTTTCTGGGACCTGGCAGGAGGAGCACATGAGCGAGGATGCACCGTACGGCACCGGACCGGCGGCGGCATCGAAACCCGTCAGACGCGTTCGCATCCACCACCTGCGCGAGATGAAGCAGCGCGGCGAGAAGTTCGCGATGCTGACCGCCTACGAGCAGTACGCCGCGCAGGTGTTCGACGAGGCCGGCATCCCCGTGCTGCTGGTGGGCGACTCCGCGTCCAACAACGTGTTCGGCAACGAGACGTCGTTGCCGGTGACCGTCGACGAGCTGATCCCGTTGGTGCGCGCGGTCACGCGTGCCGCACATCGTGCTCTGGTGGTGGCCGACCTGCCGTTCGGGTCCTACCAGGCCTCGCCGGAGCAGGCCTTCCACACCGCGGTGCGCTTCATGAAGGAGGCGAACGCGCACGCGGTCAAGCTCGAGGGCGGAGAGGAGATGTCGGCGCAGGTGCGCAAGCTCACCGGGTCCGGCATCCCCGTGATGGCGCACATCGGCTTCACGCCGCAGTCCGAGCACCACCTGGGCGGCTACCGGGTGCAGGGCCGCGGCGACGCCGCCGCTCAGCTCGTCGACGACGCCCGGGCGATGGAAGCCGCCGGCGCCTTCTCGATCGTGATGGAGATGGTGCCCGGCGACGTCGCGGCCCAGATCACCAAGGAGCTCGAGATTCCCACTATCGGCATCGGCGCCGGGCCGAACTGCGACGCACAGGTGCTCGTGTGGCAGGACGCCTTCGGGTTGCGCACCGGCAAGATGGCGAGGTTCGTCAAGCAGTACGCCGATCTGCACGGCGTACTGCTCGAAGCCGCCCAGCGCTACGCCGCCGAGGTCACCCAGGGAGAGTTCCCCGGCACCGAGCACACGTTCTGACTCTCACGCGGTCGGGCCGAGTCCGAGCATCAGCGCGAACCACACCGCGAACGCGGCGACGGCAAGCACGAGTGACCGGTACGGGTGTCGGCCGAACCGTCGACATCCGAGCACGAACAACACCAACCAGAACAACGGCATCGCCAGCGTGTGCAGCAAACTGGGTAGTGCGATCGCGGCATAGCCGTAGAGGAACAACGCGACGACGAGTCCACCGATGCCGATGAATGAGCCGGAGCTCTCGAAGTTTGTCCTCACGTCTTCTTCTCACACCTCTCACGTCGTGCGGGAAGAATCTCGCGCCGGATCCCAATAAAACAAGGGGAAACTGAGCCCTGATCATCATCTCGGGGCGGCTGACACCTGAGAGACGCCGATTGCGACACGCGTGCGAGTTTGCGGATTTCGTTTACCTCGCGCCTCAATGTTGCCAAGATCATAGGCGGAGGCGACCGAAGTGGTTGTCCGACATCGATCGAGTCCGGCACAACGTCGGGCCATCGCGACCCAGGAGGCACAGGTGCCTGCAGCAAAGAAGACTGCGGCGAGGAAGTCGCCGGCCAAGAAGTCGGCCGCGAAGAAGTCGCCCGCCAAGAAGACCACCGCACGCAAGACGACTGCCAGGAAGTCACCGGCGAAGAAGACCTCGGCGGCGAAGAAGAGCACTGCCAAGAAGGTGTCGGCCGCGAAGCGGACGGCGCGCAAGAGCCCGGCCAAGAAGTCAGCAGCCAAGAAGACCACCGCCAAGAAGTCACCGGCGAAGAAGAGCACTGCCAAGAAGTCGCCCGCCAAGAAGACCACCGCACGCAAGACGACTGCCAAGAAGTCACCGGCGAGGAAGACGACGGCGCGCAAGACCACCGCGAAGAAGTCGCCCGCCAAGAGGGTGTCGGCCGCGAAGCGCACTGCTAAGAAGACGACTCGCAAGGCGGCTGCCAAGAAGGCCACCCGCCGCTGACGCTAGCGACGCGAACAGCAGTCACCCCCGGCCGCGCTCGGCGTACCGGGGGTGACTCGCGCCATCGCCAGATGAGAATCGCTGAGATGTCCGCCTGCGCCTCCTCGGTGAGGCGGTGGCTTCCCATCAGTTGCCGCCGACATTCTCTTGGATCGTGAGCCTAGGGTCAGGACCCGCTGGATGCCTTGCCGCCCTTCCGGCCGGCCCTCTTCTTCTGGGCGGTGGTGCCGCCCTGCGAGCTGTTCCCGCCCTTGCCGCTCTGCTGGCCGCCGTGCTTGGACGAGTCCTCGGCGTTGGCGATCTTGGCCGCACGCTGCTTGGACATCCCCTTGTCCTTCAGCTTCTCGTACTGCTTCTCGTTCTTGACGTTGCTCGACTTGCTGGGCATCGGTGCCTCCACGTGCGATAGGCGGGTTGGTCACCATCGGGCGACCTGTACCCGTCCGCCAGCAGACCACGCGCCGAGCCCAGCGAGCGTCACGATGAGCGAGGCGGGGAACACACGCCGTCACCGACGCGGGGACGATGCTCTCTCACGGAGCAGACACACCAGCTCGCGTCGCGTACGACGGGCTTCGGGAAGGCGAGCCGCCCTGGGATGCCTGGAGACTTCATTTGTTGGAAGGATGAAGTCCATGTCACGTCCATCGTCTTACCCGCGGGGAGTTGCGCGAGCGCGCCGTCCGGATGGTCGCGGAGTTGGCCACCGCTCCATGGTCGAGGATCAGTGGCGCTGGCACGCCAGGCAATCGCCGCCGCACGTGGGGGCACGGCGTCGGGTGGATGGTGCGAGCGGACTAGAACACCCCTCCTGACCTGTTCGGGCAGGCCGACAGGGAGGGGTGTGGTGGATGAGCCGGCCTGTAGGCCGGGCATTGGCCCCGCGTGATTGGCGTCGGTTGGCTATTGGTGAAACATGCGCTCTGACCTGCACGTTTACGCGTTTCGATGGTTGAGCGTTGATGGTCGCTTTCGAACTTCTTGAGGACTATTTGAGGACAGCTGGGCGCGCTGTCGGTGCTGAGGATCGGGAGATGATGGCGGAGCAGGCCACCAAGCCTTCGTGGAATCGGTACGGATTGTCGTACCATCGGTGTATGGCGAATGTTGTTTCAACCGGTGAAGCCCGCAGCGCGCTGCATCAGATCGCTCAGCGATTCGACGCTGGGGAGGGTGAACCGGTCTACTTCGGCTCGCATCGCCGGGCACAGGCAGTCATCGTGCCGGTGGACGTGTGGGAGAAGCTGCTCGAGAACGCTGAGGACGAACTCGACGCCGAGCTTGCCCGGGATCGGACGGCCAGTGATGGTGGCAAACGGCTGACCCGGGCCGAGATCGATGCCGTCTTCGATCGACTGCGCGTCGGCCGCTCGGCGTGAACCGCGCCAGTCCCAGGTATGAGCTCACCTTCGGTCTCGACGTTCCTGCAGACCTCCTCGCAATAGCCGAGCTCGACTCGGCCGCGCTCGACGCCGCACAAGCCATCGTGGACGACCTCGGGCAGGGACGTGTGCGCGGCAAGCTCCTCGGCGAGCGCCACGTCAGCGGTAACCTCACCGGACTCGCGCGAGTGAAGTTCGACGTTCCCGGCCGACGGCCGCAACGGTTCCGCGTTGTTTATCGAGAGGTCGACGAGCGCACAAGACACGTGATAGCTATCGGCGTTCGAGACGAACACGCGATCTACCGCACCGCCGCACACCGGGTGGCCCGCTCCCAGTAGCAGGAACTTAACGGGCAGCGCTGGGGAGTAGGCATCCGTCGTGAAGGCTGTATTGGGTGGTGGCGCGTTCGGCGATGTTCGGGTCGTGGGTGGCGATGATGACGGTGATGCCGTCGTCGGCGAGTTGCAACAGGAGCTCGGTGACGGCGCTGCCGTTGTTCGAGTCGAGGTTGCCGGTGGGTTCGTCGGCGAGGAGCAGGCGGGGGCTGTTGATGAGCGCGCGCGCGATCGCGACTCGTTGCTGTTCCCCGCCTGAGAGTTGTCCGGGTAGGTGGGTGGCTCGGTCGGCCACGCCGACCTTTTCCAGGAGTTCACGTCCACGTGCGCGTTTGTCGAAGTCGACCCGGTAGGGCAGTAGGGGGGCGATGACGTTGTCGAGAGCCGGCAAGGCTGGCAGCAGCAGGAATCGTTGGAAGACGAACCCGATGGTGCGTCGATACCTGACGAGCTGTCGCTTCGTCATGGCGGTGACCTCTTCGCCGCCGACGGTCACGGTGCCGGAGTCGGGGGTGTCCATGGCGCCGAGGATGTGCAGCAGGGTGGACTTGCCCGATCCCGAGGGTCCGGTGATCGCGACCGACTCGTCTGCCGAGACGTGCAGCGTCACGTCGGCCAGTGCTTTGACTGCTTCACCCCCGGCGACCGGGTAGTCCCTGGTGACGTGCAGCGCATCGACTTCACCGGCGTCACGTTCGGCTACTTCATCGGGCATGGGCTATTCCTGTTCGGCCGAGGCGAGCGGAGTCATGGCCGAGAGCCTGACCAGTGGCACCAGGCTGGCGAGGGCGGTGGCGGCGGTCCCGATGGCGGAGGCGATCACAGCGATGACCACCGTGGGGACGAGCGTGAGGTCTAGGACGAAGATCCCGACGAGTACGCCGATGACACCGCCGGCGAGGCTGCCGGCCACCGCGGTCGCCAGCGCTTCGGTGCCCAGCAGTGTGGTGAGGTTTCGTTCGGACCATCCGGTGGCACGAAGGGCGGCGATCTCGTCTGTGCGTTCGTTGATCGACAAGTAGGTGACATCAGCCACGCTGACCGCTCCGAGCACGAGGATGAGCACGGTGGCGGCAAGGTCGACGGAGCGGACGTGGCCGTAGATGGCGTTGCCCAGCAAGGTGCCGACCAGCAGACCGTGGAAGGCGACGTTGAGTGCGGCCACCAGGGTCAGTGCGCCCACGCCGATCACGAGCCCGATGGCCGACAGGAGTCGTTGCCCGGGTCGTCGTGTGAGGTTGGCCAGAGCCAGCCCGGCGACCGTGTGTGGCCGCACGCCACGGTGCACGGCCACACGTGTCGGCCGAACCATCTGCAACGGCGCGACCCGGCCGGCGCGCCAGGCTGCCGGCAGGCCGGCAATCCCCGCCAAGACCGCGGCCAGGGGGATGACGAGCACGTCGTGCCACCACGGCAGGTCCAGCCGCAGCCCTGCACCGATGGCATAGGCGATGGCCGCGCCGACGACGCCGGCGGCGGCGCCGATCACCAACAGTTCGGCCTCCAGCCAGACGAACAGCGCCCGTCGTGACCAGCCCACACCGGCCAGTGTGCCCAACTCGCCCAGGCGGGTGCGTACCGAGGAAGTGGCGGCGTTGAGCATGAACAGCAGGCAGACGACCAGTACGAGCACGAACAGCACCAGGCTCTTCTTGTTGATCGCGTTGACGAACACGGTGGACACGCCCTTTTGGGACCAGCCCTCGGACAGGCTCAATGCGGGGCGTCCGAACTTTCCCTTCGGCAGTCCGACGGTGACCGGCGTCGGGGAGGACCCGATGACGATGTCCACGGCCAGGTGCGTACGGGCATGGATGCTTTGAGCCGCCGCCTTGATACGCGCGAGACTGGCTTGGTCGGGACCGGTCACACCGGCGATCTTGACCCGGATGTAGCTGATCGGCTTCTTGGTCAGCGGATCGTCATAGAGCAGGTGGTTCAAAAGCGGCTTCGCGGCCTGCAACGAGGTCAAGAACAGCGGCGGTTGGGCGAGGTAGCCGGCGATGTTGGAGTCCGGCCGCAGTGGCTTGCCGCCGAGCAGCCGTTTCGACCGGGCGTCGGCGCCGGTTGCTGCCGGCGGGAAATACGTCGTCAACGGCAGCCGGGTGAGCCGGCTGAACTGCCGGAGCTTGTTCGGGTCGAACCGGCCGACCACCCGCATCATTGCGCCCGGGAAGTACCCGTGCACCTCGACATTGGTGCCGTGCACACCCGTCACCGGCCTGAACGTGGTGTCGGCGTTGGCCATGGGCGGGGTGCCCCACCCGTCGGGTGAGAAGCTGAAGTGCCACACGCTCTTGGGGACCGTGTTGGTCGCGACGCTCACGCGACGGGAACCGTGGGTCTGGTACTTCGCCTGTCCAGATCTCCAGTAGTCGATGATGCTGTTGTCGAAGCCGCTCGGCGGTTTGCTCTTCTCGGCGAGGATCCTGCGGTAGGCGTGCTGCTCGGTGACGACACGGCCACCAGCCCGGACCCCCTGCAGTCCGTTGAGAAACTTGTAGGCACGTCTCGACGCCAATGTCGTGGGCACGTCGCTGCCGGGTGGGATGCGCAGCGACTGGATGGTGATCGTGTCGCGTGTCCGGTTGAACGTGGTGTCCGCGGCGACCATCGGCATGACCCGGAAGTTCACACCTTGGGCGTGATGCTGCTTGTGCCAGGGCTCGTCGTCACGCAGGTACCGCCCCGCCACCATCGCCTTGTCCAGGCCGACCAGCTTCGCCTCCTTGGCGGGGTCGATGGCGGCCAGCAGCACCGGGAACGCGATGTTCATCGCGACGTTGACGTGCTGGGATCCCGAGCTGTTGACTTTCGGAGTCTTCGCGGAGTAGCACAGCATGTCGCCACGGTGGCCCGCCGAGAAGGGCCCGTTGTCCAAGCGTCCCAACTTATCGCGGTAGCCCTGACAGACCGCGGCGTCGCCGTGCACAGTGTGCTCGATCAGCGTCGCGCCGGCCGAGTTCGGGTTCTTGGTGGTGAACCCGTCCCGTCGCGTGAAGTAGACATAGGTTGGCGGCTCGGGGTACATCGAAAGCCCACCCTGTGCGGTCGCGGTCTGTTGGATCCGGAACAGCTGCACCGGTGCCGCGGACAGTTCCCGGTCCAAGGACACAGTGACCGGCATGTCGATGAGGACATAGCCCAGGGTGGCGACCGGAGCGGCCAGCGACACGCCCGGCAGCCGCTCGATCTCGTGGTACTGCGCGAAGCTGATGCCGCCGTACAGCCCCGTCCCGTAGTCGACCGGAACCAGATCCGGCCCCTCGCTGGTGACCAGCTGAGACCCGTTCGGGCGGACCAGAATGTGGTACGGGACGTCAGCGAAGTTCCTAGTAACCGCGCCGACCACACGCAATTGCGACGTGGACACCGCCGAGGTCAAGATTGCGAACCCTGTCGCAGCCACAACGATGCCCAAGGCCAACGCCACGACCCGCCGCCAGCGATGCGCAAGCTGCAGACCGAGCGCTCTGAGCATCAGCACTTGGCAGAATCAAGCACCTCAGCAGAGGAATTGTCAAGACCTGTGGATCGGCGTGTCAAGGTCGAATGCGTTTGCAACCGATTCGCCGTTGAGAAGGTTCCCCTCGGCGATCCGGCTACGGGACGGCCCTCGGGCCGCCCACTTCCAGTGGGCCGGACTTCGGCGATGATAACCAGCTCACAACCAATCTCCGACCACCGGCATATTCACTCCCAGGGCTCCCAGGGGACTAGTGCCCACCCTCCGATGGCCGGGTTGTGCTCATCGTTGACCGATCCGTGTTCCCTGAAAGGTCAGCGGCGGACGGCGAGTTGACTGAAGTGGGACCCCAGGCCCAGCGGTCGACTACGGCCCGATTCCGGATCGATCGCCGCGATGGACCCCTGATGCGTGACGACGAACAGCCAGTTGCTGTCCGGGGACCACGCCATCGCCGACGGATCCATCACGCCGAGGTCGAGAGTGCCGAACTTGCCCGCCCGCGTGTAGGTCGACGAGTGCGAGGACGTCGCTCCCAACGCCAGTGATCGGCACAGCCGCCCACCTGCCGTCGGACGAGGTCCGTCCGCGGTACGCGTCCCGGTTGGCGAATAGCCGCGGATCCAGCCGGCGCTTCTCGCTGCTCCGCCGGTCCAACACGACGGGGTTGCACCGACCCGCGTCGCCGCATTCGAGCAGCAGCAAGGTGCGCGGGCCCACCGCCAGGAGGTCCCCCGTGGTGATCCGATGCAGTCCGTCGGGCCGGACGTCGTAGTAGCCGTCTGCCCCGTGGACGATGACGTGTCCCGCACCGTCGGAGATCGGAAACCCCAGCGTCCCGGCGGGAGCTGCACCTGGATACCCGCCCAGTTGCCGTTCAAGTCGTCGAGATCCCATTGCCGGATCTTCTGCGCCACCCAGACCTCACCCGGCTCGGGGCCAGAGATCAGGAGTCCGCCGTCGGAGAGTCCCTGGTCGAGTCCCCGGGCCTGCCATCCGGGACGACGTAGTCGGGAACATTGTCGGTCGGATGAACAACCGCCTTGTGCTTGCCCACTATGAACGATACCGGGCCGCTGCTGGCTAGCGAGGGAACCGGCGTACGCGTGACTCGGCCCTGCTTCACCTGAATCCGGACCACGACCTCCTCGCCCCGAGCGAACAACTCCCAGCCCGAGGAGGCGTGCAGCCAGGACAGATCGGCGTGCAACACCTGCGGCGACCGGGCGGAGTTAGGAGACCCCGCTCCGGCACCCCCATGGGCAGAGACGGGCTGTCCCAGCGTTGAGGCAGGCGGCCGAGACGACGGCGCATTGGAGGCCGGCGACGATCCCGCCCGGTCCAGGATCACGAGTACGGCGACAACCGCCGCGAGTACGACGCCGATGGCGATCAACACCGGCCGGGGCAGCCGGCGCCCGGAGCCGAACCGTACCGTATCCCCGCCATGCCGGTCCTCGCCGGACGGCCGGTTACCAGCAGATACGTCGTCAAGGTCCATCACCTGCCATCATGCCCTGCCGCCCCGACCGCAGGTCTAATTTGAGTTGGCGAACCGAGATCCGAAGCGACTACATGGAAGGGCCCCGCCCACCCCAACAAGTGATCCCTCAGCGGGACGAGCGAGGTCAGGTGAGGGAGTCGTCGAAGGTGGCGGTCAGTGCGCCCCTGCGCTCCGGTGTTGACCATGCCAAGGGGCTGCATCAGGACTGCGTGGATCTCTGCGGCCGTGGGGTCATCCGGGCGTGCCCATCGCCTTACCAGAACGGCACAGCCGCCTCGCTTGCGGTGACGATCGCTGCTCCGTCGACCTCGGTCTTGGTCAGCGAGACCCCCGCCGCGGGCCACTCAACCACCAACGTGAACGGTTCTGCTGGCGGCAGCGGCCACAGCCAAAATCCCCTGTCGATGTGTACCTCATTGGTGCTGCCGCCATCGAGACCGCCGCCGGACTCTGTGAAGACCGGGGGCGAGGGAGCCGACGGTTCCGGCCCGTTCCAGCCAGGATGCTCCACGTTGGTCGCTTTCGAGCCGTCTGCGAACTGCACACCGCAACGAAGTATGCGGTCCGACAGGGTTGGGCTGGCGTCGGTATCGAACCGGTCGTGACCAAGGAGCACGTCCTGCAACTCATGCCACCGCTCGGCAGGCATGGCGCCCCGTCGGCCAGCAATCTGCAGGCCGAACTGACATCCGCTGGGGTAGGCCATCAAATCCGTGGGGTGCGGCTCTGCTGGAGGGACTACGCGACGAGCGGGATGTCGCCTGTGGCGTAGCGGGACTGGTGGACTCGCTGTCGTTCCTGGTTGAGGTGGAAGCGCCAGTAGGCGTCGAAGTCGCCGTTGGCGCGTACGGCTCGTA
>DASSKK010000084.1:0-2629 GCA_035690495.1 Nocardioidaceae bacterium
CACGTCCTCGAGCTTGGTGCGTGCCCGGGCCACGTCGGCGGCGAAGTCGTCGTAGTGCGGCTCGTTGTCCCACGCCCAGGCGAGCACGTCGGAGTTGCGGAGGAACTCGGCCTCGGAGACCAGCGACGGGCGCCAGCGCGGGTCGTCGTAGTCCATGTCGAGGTCGGTGCGCCACTGCTCGGACCAGAACCGGAGCATCTGGAAGCTCGACCAGAGCTCGTCGGGGTCCTCGTACTGCGCGAGGTCGTCGGCGGCGAGCTCGTTGCGGCGGCCCCAGGTGTTCATGTCCGCGACGTCGGCGAGATTGACGATGGCCTCGCCGCCGGGAATCTCGGCGCCAGCGAGGTCGACGGCGCGTGCCTCCAGCCGGTGGGCCATGTCGATGATGGCTCGCAGGTCGCTGCTCGGCTCGCTCATGCGTCCTCCGTCTCGGTCTTGGCTCCGGCGAGCGCTGCCCGGCAGGCGCAGTGCGGGCAGACCGCCACGGCATGGCCGGTCAGGTTGCAGGTGGGCATCACGTCCTCGTGCTCAGGCATCGGGTATCTCCTGCCCGATGTGGCCCAGCTCGGCGATCACGTCGCGGTGCTGCCCCACGTCGATCGCGGGCGGCGCGGCGATGGTCCCGTCGGCGATGCCCTTGTGCATCGCGCCGAGCCAGCGCTGGTAGCCGACGACGTTGTCGGGGTCGAGGTCGGCCGGCGGTTCGATCGGCCCGTAGTCGGCGACCCGCTGGGCGCGGATGCGCCGGATCTCGGCCTGTACATCGGTCGGCGAGCACCACTTCTCGCCGCGCTGGGCGATGGTGAGCACCGCCTGCTTGGCGTCGGCGGCCGGGTAGGGCGCCAGTAGTTCCTCTAGCGCCTCGGTGGTGTACTCATCGACGGGCTGGGACGGGAAGTGGGCGCGGAGGTAGCCGGTCAGCATCACAACCTCAGTGGGCCTCATCGCTCGACCC
Source organism: Nocardioidaceae bacterium (assembly GCA_035690495.1). Taxonomy (GTDB): domain Bacteria; phylum Actinomycetota; class Actinomycetes; order Propionibacteriales; family Nocardioidaceae; genus DASSKK01. The sequence continues at coordinate 956 of DASSKK010000084.1, forward strand.
CACACCACTCGCAGACCCGCGTATCGCTCTCGGGTCGGATCTCCCACTCGTGGTCGCAGTCCTCGTCTTGCCACGCCTCCCACTGAGCGCGGCTCACGGGGTGCGACGGCTCCCACTCGGACGGCTGGACGACGTACTCGCGGCCATTGACGGTGAGCGTGAACTCCAGCCCCGCCTCATCGGTCAACTGCGGCTCAGTGACGGTCCATGACTCGGGAGCCGGGTCGAAGTCATCCACGACGCTGCCCGCGTCATCCATGCACCAGCCGACCTGCTCGTCGGTCGGCTCCGGCTGCTGGAACGCGACGGCCATTGCTCGCGCGAGTGCGAACGTCGGCTCGTCGTGTCGGTGCTCGATGCAGGTGTCCTCGGCGTCAAGGTCGGGGTAGGCGGCTTCCATGTATCGGCACTTGGTCTCGCTCATCGCTGAATCCCCATCTGTCGTTCGCGCTCAATCGCGCGGGCCATCTGGCGTTCCTGCATGGCGCGCCACTCCGCGTTGCGGCTGGTGGGCCCGGCGCGCTTGTTGGCGACCTCGTGGACGACGGACGGCAGCACCGAGGGATGCACGCCCTTGCGGTTCCACTCGGCGAGTCCGGCGCGGAGGCGGTCCGGGTCGATGCCCTCGTCGAGCATCGCCTTGAGGTGCTTGGCTACCTGGCCGACAACGTTCCTCGGTGGCTTGGCTGCGCAGTGGTCGATCCACTCGGCGACGAGGCTCTGCGCGGTGGGCTCGTCGTCGGGGATGACGGCGAGTGCGGTGGACGGTGGCGCGGCGGGAGCGGCAGCGGACGCCCCGGTTTTCTTCACCATCACATCACCATCACCATCACCATCACCATCAGCGTCGTGTTGGGGGGGCTGTGCACAAGTGGTCACGGCGGGTTCACGCCGTGACCCCTGCGTGGTCACGGCGGGTTCAGGGGGCTGGGGTGCTGCCTTCTCGGCGTGTTCACGGCGTGCCTTGCAGCGCTCGCAGACCGTCTCGTACCGCTTGTCGATGCGGGCGTGGTCGCTGAGCTTCGGCAGGTAGATGGCGCCGTCCTTCCGCTGGATGCGGCCGGTGTCGGACAGCTCGCCGAGCAGTTCCTCGACGTCGCAGTTGTCGGCCGGGAGAATGCGCATCTTGAGCTCGAACGGCTCGTCGTCCAGGTGCCCGCAGTCAGCGGCGTAGCACCACAACCCTTGGTACAGCAGACGGGCCAGCGGGCTCACGGACACGATGTGCCGGTCGGTGAAGAACTCGGGCTTAAGGTGGCGTCCCTTCGGCATCAGAAACCACCCCTCTGGGGGGTGCAGGGATGCGGGTGGCGCCTCGTTAGTCGGCAAGGCCCCGGATCAACACCGCTCGCAACAGTGCCGGGGCCGTCTTCACATGTGCCCCTATTGTCCCAATCCTCGCCGTTGATTACACGCCCAAACGCCTTGTTCTGAGCCGGAATCTCGCTCTCCTCCTCGTATCCCGCGCACCCGCACTCCCGCGCCAGACAGGCCCCGGTGTTGGCCCGGGCGGCGGGCTCGTAGCGGTGGCAGAGGGGTGCGTGCTGGCAGGTGCAGGTCATGCGACGTCCCTCCTCGTGTAGCGCTCGACCTTCCAGCCGGTGCGCCGCGCCAACTCGGCGAGCGTCCCGGGCCAGCGGGCTACGACGGCCTCGCGTTCGGCGCGGTTGGCGG
>DASSKK010000085.1:0-27397 GCA_035690495.1 Nocardioidaceae bacterium
TGTTCGCCTTCACCCGCTCATAGGCCTGCCACACCTCCCACTTGGAGATCTCGAACGACTTGCCTTCCGGCAGCGACGTGCTCACCGCGGCTCCTCCCACCAAGGTGGTTGACCCGACGAACAGATCACGATGGTCTGGCCCCTTCGCTCCACGCCCATTACGGGCGCTTCGTCGCTACTACGAACCAGTCCGCCAACCCACCGCGCATCGGTACTCAACACCTCGCAGTTTCTGCCGCTTGGTGGTCTCCCTCTCACCACCCGCTCGGGCGGTCGTATCGCGGTGGGCCTTCCCACGTTCCGTGCAGCCGCAGCAGACCAGGCTCGCGTCGCCTTCATGCCGGACACCACCTGGCCAGTCAGCGGGCTCCCGCCAGGCTCATCCCGGAGGCAACCTGATACCCCGGTTTCGATGTCGTGTTGATAATCATCTCGACACGTCGTCAGCGATTCACTCACGTTCGCCTTCCTGGTCCCCACCTGACACCTCAGCAGGTGCCTTCTCCTCATCGCTCACCACCCCGGCCTTACGGACGAAGCAGCATGAGGTGGTTTGAAGCCTCCCCCGCGCAGGGCGACTCCGAAGGGCCATCCTTCATCAACTGCACAGCACCGTCTTCAGCACCGACTACCTACACGTCGCACCTCCAACGTTCGTGGCACACCAGGTTCTGATCATTGCTCGTCAATGGGCGGGCCGCCGGAGTTCCCATTGCTGATGGCGGCATCGTAAGTAATCAACTCAGTCCCGACCTTCGAGACATTGCCCGACGTGATGCTCTCGCTCAGACCGAGGGGACTGCCCACGACCATTACGAACTCGCCAGGCTGCGGAGCCTGATCGGCGGGCTGGAGCGTCGGCAGGCTGGCGGTGGTGCCCAATGTCGCGACGTCATGGCGCGGGTCAGCGTCCATGGCCTGCAGTGTGGCCGTCAATGTTTGACCCTCGTGGGTGACCATGGTGATGGGAGCGGTGGCGGTCTTGCCCTGTGGCGTGGCGCAATCTCGGACGACGTGCGCGGCAGTCACCACTACCGAGGTGAAGCCCTGAGCCGGCGGCAACCTGAGAGCGAACCCTGTACCAAGGCTACTGCCACAGGTGATCGTCACCACCGACGGCGTTACCTTGGGCGCGAGGTGAACGAGATCGGGCGGCAACTGCTGTTGAGTGACCCGAAGTTGCTTCTCGTCACCGATCAGACGGTTCTGCGTGGCGGTGACGGTCCCGTCGAGCCTGGCAAGCTGCCCCTGCAGTGCCTTGAGCCTGCTGCGCAGAGCTATCGCTTGCTTGCTGGCCGCCTTCTGCTGCTCAGCCGCCGTTGACGCCTGAGACCTTAGCTGCGCCCGCAGACCGTGCAGCTGCTCGCTCTGTTGATGTAGCTCGTAACCGCCGCCCACGATCGACGCCATCAGCACCAGCGCCACGATGGTCAGGGCGCCTGTTGTCGCTCCGCTAGCCATAGCAAGCCCACTCCCCTAGATGAGTAATTCCAAGGGGTCCGCGCTGCGTGGCGGCTGTTAATCCGGATCGAGGGTGTCCAGGATCGGCGTTGCTAACCCAACTTCGAGCCTGGAGGCCCTCGTGGACGCTGATCTGGACACCCTCGCGACCGCACTCTATGTCAAGACCGACGATCTGTTGAAGGCCTCGCCGCACCGCGCGCCGCGACGCCCGAAGATCGGGATCGTCCCGAAGATCACCGACGCCGAGCTCGTCACCTTGGCGGTGATGCAGGCGTTGTTGGGACACACCAGCGAGACTCGGTGGCTGCGGTTCGCGCACACACACCTGCGGCACCTGTTTCCCTACCTGCCCAAGCAGTCCGGGTACAACAAGCGGCTTCGCAAGCTCACCGCCACCCTCGGCTGGCTGATCGGTGAACTGGGCCGAGACACCAGCATCTGGACCGACGACGTGTGGGTGGTCGACTCCACCCCGATCGAGTGCGCCCGCTCCCGGGAGACCGTGCACCGCTCGGACCTGGCCGGCTGGGCCGAGTACGGCTACTGCGCCAGCCACTCCCGGTACTTTTGGGGACTACGCCTGCACCTGGTCGCCACCTTGCACGGACTCCCGGTCGGGTTCGCACTCACCGGCGCCAAGGCAGACGAACGCCAAGTCCTGCTCGACATCCTCCACGCCGACCCGACCCTGCTCGCCGACCGGCACGGGCAGACCGTGATCGGGGACAAGAACTACTTCGGAGCCGACTTCGAGACCACCTTGGCCGCAGGCGACCTACGGCTGCTCCGCCCACAACGCAAGGGCGAAGCCGCTCGTACCGGTGCTCACCTGTTCAAACCGCTGCGGCAGGTCGTGGAGTCGATCTTCGACACCTGCAAAGACCAACTCGACCTCGAAAGACATCGCGGCCGCACCCCCGCCGGTGTCGCAGTCCGCGTTCTGCAACGTCTGTTCGCGCTCACCGCGACCATCTGGCACAACGACCACACCGACCAACCCATCAAGCGCTCACTGATCGCCTACGACCACTGAAGCCCTTGGAATTAATCATCTAGGCGGTTACTGCCGCACGGCCTCGACTGAGCGAGCCCCTACCAAGAGATGATGCGATCGACCCCAGGCCGCGCGCAAGAAGCGGCGGTCGGCGAATGTCGACCCAGTCAGTCAGAGAGCTGCCAGCGCGTCGTCGACGGCGAATTCCGTGTCGTGGTAATCCGGGTCTGCTCGGGCCTAGCGCAGGCCGGCAAATGCGACTATCACGCGTGCGTACAACCGACGCGCCGGCCGGAAGGTGTCGGCGAAATCGGCGGGTCGACTCCCTCGGCAGCGAGGGTGTCGGCCACCGTCCCGACTCGGGCTGTCTCCCGGGCTGCGCAGTTGGTCAGCCCTCAGTGTCGGCCACCTGGTCGATGGTGCGCGCCTGCCAGTCGAGTAAGCCTGTCCGATTTCGCTGACCAGACCTCTTCACAGAAGTCCTCGGAATCCCTATGATCCCCACATGCAATCGCTCGAAACTCCACAGAGCGAAGGTCGTCTCCCGGAGCGGAGGCGCCTCAGGATTGTGGCCGATCTGGAAGCGACCGACGGAGTTCGGGCACTTGACCTGGCCAGACGATTCGGTGTTTCGGTGGAGACGATCCGGCGTGACTTGCTCGTTCTCGAGGAGCAGGGCCTGGCGCGGCGGGTCCATGGTGGCGCGGTACTGCCTATCTCGCGCGCGTTTGAACCGCCGTACGAGGAACGGCGCGTTGCGAACCTGACTCGCAAGCAGGCGATGGCGAGATTGGCGGCCACCCTGATCGAGCCAGGCGACACGCTCGTGCTCGACGTCGGTACGTCGGTAGCCGAGCTGGCGAAAGCGGTGCCGGTCGGACTCGAAGCCCGCGTCTTGACGTGTTCATTGCTGGTCTCCCACGAGCTGGCCGGCAGGCACGGGATGGAGGTCGTCGTCAGCGGCGGCCGGGTGCGAGGTGGAGACCTTGCATGCTCGGGGCCCACCGCCGAGGCCTTCTTCTCCGGCTTCTTCGCCGATCGGGCGTTCCTCGGCTCGGGCGGCGTGGACGCGAACGCGGGCCTGACCGACTACCACCTCGACGAGATCGCAGTCCGGAAAATCATCTTGGAGCGTGCGCGCGAGCGTTACGTCCTCGCCGACTCGACCAAGATCGGGCACATCGCCGTGGGCCAGGTCTGCCCATTGAACACTCTGACCGCGGTCATCACCGACTCTAACGCGGACGCGGCGACAGTCGCCGCCATCGAGGACGCCGGGGTGACAGTCCTCGTAGCCCAGCTTGACTCAGCAGTTCCGGTGCATCCCGAACCGGCTGCCCTTCCCACAGGAGGAAACCGTGACCACTCAACAGCATGACCCGTCCATCAGCGAGTACGGCTATCAGCAGGAGCTCTCCCGGACACTTCGCAAGTTCGCGTCGTTCGCGATCGGGTTCTCGTTCATCTCGATCACGACCGGCATCTTCACGACGTACGGGGCAGTGCTCAACAGCTCCGGCCCGCTCGGCATCTGGACCTGGCCGCTGGTGGCCGTCGGGGTGACGGCGGTGGCGTTGGTGTTCGGGCTGCTCGCCAGCAGAATCCCGTTGGCGGGGTACGCCTACCAATGGATGTCGCGACTGGCGAATCCGACCGTCGGCTGGATTCTCGGCTGGTTCATGTTCGCGTTCCTGGTGGTGGACGTGGTGGCGGTCGACTATGCCGTGGCGTCCACGGTGTTCCCCTCCCTGTTCGGGTACGCCGCGACCACGGGCAACACCTGGCTGGTCACGGGCCTGGTGGCGCTCGCGCAAGCATGCGTCATCGGCGCGTCCACCGTGCTGACCGAGCGGGTGAACAGCATCGCCGTCGGCACCGAGATCGTGGGCATCGTCGGGCTGACGGTGCTGCTGCTGGTGGTCGGCGCGATCCGCGGAATGCTGTCGGGGCCCAACCTTTTCGACAAGGCTGCTCTGGCTCACCACGCGGGGTACTTCGGGTTCGGCTCGGCGACTCACGCCGGTCCGTGGGTGCTGGCCTTCCTGCTCGGCGCCTTCACGATCGTCGGGTTCGACGCCGCAAGCAATCTCTCCGAGGAGACCCAGGATGCGCACAAGGTCGTACCGCGGGCGATGTGGACCTCGGTGGTGATCTCGGGGGTGATCGGAATGGGCTTCCTGATCGCGATCACGGTCGCGGCGGACAACTTCGGGAAGCTGGCAGCCTCAGGCACCCCGGTCGCCGACGTCGTCGTCGCAGTGCTCGGCGGTGTGGTCGGGAAGATCTTCCTGGTGATCGTCGCCTACTCGATCTTCGCCTGCGGCATGATCATCTTCGTCTCCGCGACCCGGCTGGTGTGGGCAATGAGCCGGGACAACCGCTTCCCGGGATACACCGAGCTCCGCAAGGTGCACCCACGGTTGAACACACCTCTGGCCGCCACGCTCACGACCGGCGTGGTGATCGAGGTCGTTCTGGCGGTGTTCGCACGCAGCACCGACGCCCTCTTCCAGCTCTTCAGCGCGGCCACGTTGATGCCATGCCTGCTCTACCTGGTGACGGTGATCTTGTACGTCGTGACGCGCTCGCGGCTGCCCGAGTCGCGCGGATTCTCGCTCGGCCGATGGGAACCTGCCGTCATCACCGTGGCCTTGGTGTGGCTGCTCTTCGAACTGTCGATCTTCCGTGACGCGTCGTTCCACAAGCCCTGGCTGTACGTCGTCGTGATGATCGCGATCGGGCTGGTGTACCTCGTGTGGATGCTGGCCCGTGGACGCTCCTTGGAGATGCCGAAGGCGGACACGGACTTTGATCACGCCATTCAGGAGGTCACGGGACCCCGCTCGGGCTCTCCGGAGACCACGTGAACGCACGGTCCATCCTCGCGATCGACCAGGGAACCAGCGCGACCAAAGCGCTCGTGGTCCGCGAGGACGGCTCGATCGCCGGCTCCGCCGAGGTACCGGTCAAGACCAGGTACCTCGACCACGGAGGCGTGGAGGCCGACCCAGGCGAGCTGTGGGACTCGGTCTGTGTTGCCGGACGGCGAGCCGTCAGTGAGGCCGGCGGGGCTGTAGCCGCGGTGGCCTTGGCCAACCAGGGCGAGACCGTGCTCGCCTGGGACAGGTCGACCGGGGATCCCAGGTCGGCAGCGATTGTGTGGCAGGACCGACGGGCCGAGAGCGTCTGCGACCGGCTCGCCCCGCACGCGGAGCGCGTGCAGCACATCAGCGGGCTACGTCTGGACAGCTACTTCGCCGCCCCGAAGATGACCTGGCTTCGCGACCAGGGTTGCCGCGAGGGTGTGGTGACGACTTCGGACGCGTGGCTGCTGTCCCGGCTCACCGGCGCGTTCGCGACCGACGCGGCCACGGCGAGCCGCACAGGGCTTCTCGACCTCGACACGGCCTCCTGGTCCCCCGAACTCGCGGAGCTCTTCGGCATCGAGCCCGAGGGGCTTCCGGAGGTGGTGGGCAACAGCGACGTCGTGGGGACCACGACCGAGTTCGGAGGCGAGATTCCGGTTCTCGGTACGGCGGTGGACCAGCAGGCGGCTCTGTTCGCCGAGGGCTGTCACCGACGCGGCCAGGCGAAGTGCACCTACGGCACCGGCGCGTTCCTGCTCGCCAACACCGGCAAGACTCCACAACGTTCGAGTTCCGGTGTCGTCAGCTGCGTCGCCTGGCGGCTCGGCACCGAGACGACCTACTGCCTTGACGGTCAGGTTTACACGGTCGGCTCGGTCGTCGACTGGCTGCAAGGCCTCGGCGTGATAGACCGCCCAGCAGACATCGATCGGTACGCCGAGAGAGTCGCCGGCGCGGAGGCGTTCGTGCCCGCACTCGCCGGCCTGGCCGCCCCCTACTGGGCGCCCCATGCCCGAGGCGCATTCGTCGGGTTGAGTCTCTCGAGCGATAGACGAGCCCTCGTCTCCGCGGTCGTCGAAGGGCTCGCTGCCAACATCGTGTCCCTGGCCCAAGCCGTGGGCGACGACCTCGGCGAGCCGCTGTCCGTGCTCAAGGCCGACGGCGGACTGACGAGGTCCCGAGCCTTGATGCAAGCGCAGGCAGATCTGTTGCAGCGACCGGTGGAAGTCTTTGCGACACCGCACGCCACCGCGCTCGGCGTCGCGGGCATGGCGCGTCTCGGGCTCGGTTGGGCGGATTCGCCTGAGACAGCGGTCGCGTTCGACGGCGCCGGACCCACCACGATCTTCGAGCCCGGCTGCGGGCCGGACGAAGCAGCCGAGCGGATCGGTCGGTGGACGCGAGCGGCCGATGCTGTGCTTGAGTTGGCATCGCCATGACCGAGCCCGACTACCACGTCGCCGTGATCGGCGCCGGCGTGGTCGGTGCGGCGGTGGCGCGCGAACTGTCCCGCCACGACGTACGCTGCGTGCTTCTCGAGTCCGGCGACGACGTCGGCACCGGCACCAGCAAGGCCAACACGGCCGTCCGCCACACCGGCTTCGACGCCAAGCCGGGCAGCCTCGAGTCTTCGTTGCTCGCTCGCGGCTACCCGCTGATGACCGACTTCGCAGCCCAGACCGGCGTCCCGATCGAGACCACGGGTGCACTCCTGGTCGCCTGGGACGAGGACCAGCTCGCGGCGCTCGACGGGATCGCCGCCAACGCGCGCGCCAACGGCTACACCGCCATCCGACCTGTCCGCGTCAGCGAGCTCTACCAGTCTGAACCGCACTTGGGCCCTGGCGCGCACGGCGCGCTGCTGATCCCCGATGAGGGGATCATGTGCCCGTTCACGACGCCACTCGCACTCGCGACCGACGCGGTGGTCAACGGCGTCGAGCTGAGGCTCGACTCGGCGGTCACCGACATTCACCTTGGAGAGCCTCACACTCTGATGACCGCGAGCGGGACGGTCACCGCCGACTGGGTCGTCAACGCCGCTGGCCTGTATTCGGACGAGATCGACCGCAAGTTCGGGCACGAGAGCTTCACTGTTACCCCGCGACGCGGACAGCTGATCGTGTTCGACAAGCTCGCGCGCAGCCTGCTCACCCACGTGCTGCTTCCGGTCCCCACCTCCCGGACCAAGGGTGTCCTTGTCGCGCCGACAGTCTTCGGCAACGTCCTGCTCGGCCCGACCGCTGAGGACCTCGGCGACAAGACGGCCACCGAGACGACCGGCGACGGGCTCGCCTCACTCCTGGACAAGGGCCGACCGATCCTCCCCGAGTTGCTCTCCGAGGAGGTCACCGCGACCTACTCCGGGCTGCGTGCCGCCACCGAGCACAGCGACTACCAGATCACCTGCCACCCCGACCAGAACTACGTATGCGCCGGAGGGATCCGGTCGACCGGGCTCTCGGCGTCGCTCGGAGTTGCCGCCCATGTGCTCGACCTGCTCACCGATGCGGGGCTCAAGTTGAGGGAGAAGCAGACCGTCACCCCCGTACGCATGCCCATGCTGGGCGAGGCCTTCATGCGGCCCTACCAGGACGAGGAAGCGATCGCGAGCAATCCGGCGTACGGCGAGATCGTCTGCCACTGCGAGAGAGTGACCCGCGCGGAGCTGATCGCCGCGGCCGCGTCAGCGGTGCCCGCGCGAACCATGGACGGCGTACGCCGTCGAACCCGAGCGATGTTGGGCCGATGCCAGGGCTTCTACTGCTCCGCCAACGTGACGAGCATCTTCGCTTCCGCGAGCGGACAGTCCCCCGCGTCGCCCTTACGCACCGAGGAGGGTGGCAATGCGCGCCGAGAGCGTTGACCTTCTGGTGGTCGGCGCAGGCCCCGCCGGCTTGGCCGCCGCGCGCACGGTCCAACAGAGCGGGGCACGGGTCGTCGTCCTAGACCGCGAACAGGATCCTGGCGGGATCCCGCGCCACTGTCATCACACGGGCTTCGGAGTCCGCGACCTGCACCGCCTGTACTCTGGGCCCGCCTACGCACGGCGAAGCACCGAACTCACGACTGCGGCCGGAGCCGAGATCCGGACCGGATGGACCGTGACCGAATGGGCGGGCGACACCAGTGTGGTCGCCACCAGCCGTACCGGGAGAACCCGCATCGACGCGGGTGCCGTCGTGCTCGCCACCGGCTGCCGGGAGCGGCCCCGACCTGCCCGACTGGTTCCGGGCACCAGACCGGCGGGAGTGTTCACCACGGGGGCCCTGCAGCAGTTCGCCTGCTCCGGGCATGGGCATGTGGGTCGCCGAGCCGTCATCGTGGGAACAGAGCACATCGCCTTCTCCGCGCTACACACCCTCACCTCCAGCGGCACCGAGGTCGCCGCCGTCATCACCGAGTCTCCCCTCCTAGAGACGTATCAGGCACTCCGGATCGGCACCGCGGGCGTGCATCGCGTGCCCGTGCTCACCTCTACCCGGCTGAGCGGCATCGAAGGACGCGAGCGCGTTGAAGGGGTGATTCTCACCGATCTAGCGACGGACATAGCGCGGCGAGTCGTCTGCGACACCGTCGTCTTCACCGGGGACTGGATCCCCGATCATGAGCTGTGTCGAGCTGCGGGGCTCCGGATGGACTCGCAGACGCATGGACCCATCGTCGATGGCGCCGGCAGAACCAGCAGGCCCGGAGTGTTCGCTGCCGGCAATCTGATTCACCCCGCCGAACCCGCCGACGTCGCCGGGCTGGGCGGGCGTCACCTCGCCCAAGCGATCACTGCATGGCTGACCAACCGGTCCGGCTTCGACCTCACCGCGATCGGAGTTGGGCACCAGTCACCGTTGGCGTGGGTGACCCCGCAGCTCATTCGTCCGCACGAGAGTCCCGCGCGTGACCTCTTCATCTTGCGAGCAGATGAACCAGCCGGCCCCGGGCACGTCGTCGTGCGCCAAGACACGCTCGAGCTGCATCGACAGAAGGTGTCACGGTTGGTCCCCAACCGGCCGCTCACCCTTCGAGCCAGCTGGCTCCGCGCGGTGAACTGGTCAGGGCCCGGAATCGAAATCTCCTACAGCTCGCAGTCACGAGCTCCGCGTCGGCGCAGTGTGGCCGCTGCACGTCTCAACCTGTGATCGGGTCGATGATGCCCGCTCGGCGGACTGCAGCACCTTGTCCGCCATCTCCTCTGCTGGCACGGGGCGGCCGATGTAGAAACCCTGGCCGAGCAGACAGCCGAGGGACTGCATGTGCACGTAGTCCTCTGCTGTCTCGATACCCTCACCCACGACTTCCAGGTCGATCGAGGCGAACAGGTGGATGATTCCCGAGACGAGGCGAGCTGTACGCGGCTCGGCGACCACCCGGGACGTGAGACTCCGGTCGATCTTCACAGTGTCGATCGCGAAGCTGTCGAGATAGCTCAATGACGCATGGCCGGCGCCGAAGTCGTCGACCGCGACCCGTACGCCGAGCGCACGGACCCGCGCGATCTGCGCCGCTGCAGACGAGACGTCGTGAATCAGAGCCGACTCGGTGATCTCGAGCTGGAGCTGGCCTCCGGGCAAGCCAGACCGCGTCAGCGCCGCCTCGACGTTCTCGACCAGATCGTCTTGCGCGAAGCGTGTTGCCGAGACGTTGACCGAGACTTTGAGGGGAGCCGACGGTGTAGACCAGCACTGCACCTGATTAACCGCCTCCTTCAACACGAATCGATCGAGCGCAGCAACTGCGCCGGTTCGCTCGGCAACTGGGATGAACTCGCCGGGGCTGACCTCGCCATGGCGTGGCTGCGTCCAACGCGCGAGAGCCTCGACTGCCGTGATGCGGCCGGTTTTCATGTCGACGATGGGCTGGTAGACGACATGAACCTCGCCGCGCTCGATGCCTTGGAGTAGCCGACCGGACAGGACGGCGTCCTGGAACGCCCTCGGGATCGACTCCGAGCTATCTCGCGCCAGCCACGCCACGAAGAGACCGATCCCCACGAAGATGACAAGGCGCAGCAGCCAGCCCCCAAGCGGCTGATCCGACCCCGCCGCAACGTCCGCTGGCAGCAGCGGCCCCGCCAACACTCCGGCTCCGACAGCCGAGCCGACTGCACCGGCCCATGAGAACCGGACGGCTGCGAGCACGATCGGCACATAGAACAGGTGAGGAAGGGCGGTGTGTGAGCCGCCCGCGATGTATGACGCCAGCCAAGCGACACCCAGGCCCACCAGGACTGAACCCATGGCGACGGTGGCGCCCAGGCGTGTCAACCCGACGAAGATGTACTGCAGGCCAAGCCCGCTACGGTTCGCGCCGCGCATCATCACAGCGTCGCCACCCGGTCCTTGCGATTGGTTGGGGGATCATGTCAAGGCTGACACAAGCGGGTGCGAAATGACAGGAAATGCGACAACCTGCGCAGCCTGTGGCGATCGGTGCCCGCGACGGACTCAGGTCTCCGTCGTGAGTATCTCGAATGGCGGAAGGTTGTCGACGACTCGCATGGTCTCGATGCTGACAGTGACGATGCGCTTAAGCAGATCGATGATGTAGCGCGGCTGTTCGTGCTCGCGCGACCAGTCATTGGGATCGTTGACGATGCCGGAAGCCTTGTCGGTGCGGACCCGGTAGCGATCCATGATCCACTCCACCGCCGAGCGCGAGCCGAGCTGGTAGCGGTAGACCTCCTCCGGAATGCCGGTCAGGGTGATCCGCGGGTTGTAGACGATCACCGAGCGGTCCTTGTCCCTGCCGCCGCCCTTCCCGAACGCCATCTTCTCCACCCCGTAGTGCTCGTAATCGTCGTCCAGGGTGCCGGACACCTGCTCCTCCAGGGGGTAAGGGGTGATCGACTCGTAGTCGACGTGCAGCTCGGCCAATGCGCGGCCCGCTTCGACAATTCCGCGGAAGTCGCGGACCTTCGGGATGCGTGGCAGCATCTTCTTCAGGTCGGCTGCGAACTCGCTGCGGTACGCCGGCGAGTGCAGCAGCCCGTAAACGTAGTAGAAGATGTCGTCTTTGGTGATCTCGCTGGTCGAGTCGGTCGTGCGGGTCGAGCTCGTCGAGATCCCGTACGTCGCGCGGAACTCCGCCAGCGCCGCGTCGGTGATGTTGTCGATCCGGCGGTATCCTTGTACCACTTCAGACGCATTGCTGCCGCCCGAGTCAAATTCGAGCGTCGCTTGGTCGACCGCCTGGTACGTCCACCGCGGAAAGAACTGGCCACCGCTGGATCCCCACATTGCGAGGTCGGGCAGAAGATTGGTCGCAAAGGCCGCGAATGGCTTATCTGAACCTGGGCCCACCACGTAATACCCAACGTTGGTGTGCTGGGCGCTTGGGAAGTAGCTAAGGCCCCGTCCTGGTTGATGAATCAACCCCTCGGCCACGCACACGTGTTCTTGAACGAACGGGCGATACATGGCGAGGCGGAAATCGGAGTTGCCCAGCTCGAGCGTCTGCCCCCTAGAGGCGCGGCTCAGTAAACTGGCCGACCACTTCACCCTCGTTTCATCCATGATCTGCGTCCCGGCCACCACCGACCCATCGGCGATTGCTTCATTGACGGTCTTGACCAGCAGTCGTGTCGACTCGTGCAGGCGGTGAAGGGACGCGTTGTACACCCATGCATCGCGGTTTGTCATGAGCCCGAGCGACGTGGAAGCGAATACCCCAGCCTCCTCCTTACCGATAGCTCGGAACCTGATGAAGTCCACTCGCCGCTGGTTGATCCAGTCGCCGTGCTGATTGGGCTCAATGACCCGCCAGTCGATGTCTTCGAGGTGGTCGCCGTCGACGATCTCAAGTTTCTGCTCCCGGCTGAGGTAGTCGCCGATGTCGCGGTAGTGCAGAACACCTCTTTGGGACGACGATGCCGCAGTGGCACCGAGATGTTTCTGCGTCTCTCTCTCCCGATCCTCAACCACCGCGGGGTTGCGGACCAGAAAGAGGATTGCGATGGTGGCTCGGGATCCGGCGCCGAAGGCGTTGCCCTTCTCCTTTGCCCTCTGTTCACCAGCCGTTCGAGCATTGCCTCGCAGGTTATAGACGTAGACCGCGTCGAACTCCTCGACGAGACACTGTCGTAGTCCGTCCGCGGTGTTGGAGTCGATGTAACCGCCGTTGGAGACGTACGCGACAATCCCCCGCTCTCCGATCCGGTCGCTCGCCCAGCGGATCGCGCGGATGTAGGAATCGGCCAAACCTCGATATGTGCGGTTAGCTGACTGCGCGGCATACGTCTGCTCGATCCGGCTGTCAAGGGTCGGGTACTTCACGTTTGCGTTGTCGTCGTTCGCGCTGGTCTGCCCCGCGGAGTAGGGCGGGTTGGCCACGATGACGGTAATCTCGGTGGCCAGCTGGGCGAGCACCCGTTCGTTGTTCGTGGGGAAGATGCCCGAGTCGAGTGTGTCGTTCTCTTCGTGCATCTGGAAGGTGTCGGTGAGCACCATCCCACCGAAGGGCAGGTATTCGCCGCCTGCCAAACCATGGAAGGTGGCCTCGATGTTTACCGCAGCGACGTAGTAGGCAAGCAGGCTGATCTCGTTGGCGTGCAACTCGTTGGTGTACTTCCGCAGCAGATCCCCCGCCGAGATCAGACCAGACTGCAGCAGCCGGACGATGAAAGTGCCGGTGCCGGTGAACGGGTCGAGGACGTGCACGCCCTCGTCGGTGAGCGAGGCGCCGAACTCCGTGTTCAGCAGGTGCTCAACCGAGCGCAGGATGAAGTCGACGATCTGGACCGGCGTGTAGACGATGCCCAGCGATTCGGCGGTCTTCGGGAAGGCGTTCTTGAAGAACTTCTCGTACAGCTGGGTGATGATCGACTGCTTGCCTTCGGCGTTGTCGATGCCCTTCGCGCGGGCGGCGACCGAGGCGTAGAACTTGTCCAGCGTGTCCGACTCGCGGTCGATGCCCTGCTCGTCGAGCGCGTCGAGCATGTCCTGCATGACGATCGAGACTGGGTTGTGCTCGGTGAACTCGTAGCCCTCGAACAGCGCGTCGAAGACCGGCTTGGTGATGATGTGCTGGGCGAGCATCTCGATCGCGTTGTCGCGGGTGATGCCGTCGTTGAGGTTCGCCTTCAGGCCGGCCAGGAACTTGGCGAACAGCAGGTCGATGTCGAGGTCCGGATCGTCGAGAAGACTGCGGATGCGGGTCTCGTGCCGGCGGGCTATGTCGGCGATGTCCTTGGCCCAGTCTTCCCAGTAGTTGCGGTCGCCGACCTTGGCCACGATCTTGGCGTAGATGGCGTTGCGCCAATCCTCGTTCCACACCAGCGGGAGTCCCAACTGCTGATCACGCGGCTGATCACCGCCCTCTGGGGCCGGGACGCCGATGATCTGCAGCTTGTCGTCGGCGGCGCGGTTGAGATCGATCTTGTTGACCATGGCCTCGAACCGGTCGTCGTGCGCACGCAGCGCGTTGAGGACCTGCCAGACCACTTGGTACTTCTTGTTGTCGCTCAGCGCCTGCTCGGGCGGCATGTCGGCGGGAATCCCGATGGGCAGAATCACGTAGCCGTATTCCTTGCCGGGCGCTTTCCGCATTACTCGGCCGACCGACTGGACGACATCGACGACAGACTTCCGCGGCGACAGGAACAAGACCGCGTCGAGGGCCGGCACGTCCACGCCCTCGGAGAGGCAGCGAGCGTTCGACAACACTCGGCAGGTGTTGTCGCCATCTGCCGGACCAGCCTTCAGCCAGTCGAGCAGTCGGTTGCGCTCCAAGACGTTGAACGTGCCGTCCACATGCTCGGCGTCGACATCCAAGGGATTTGGTTCGCCGGACTCGCGGGCGTCAGCCACGCACTTGCCGGCCACCTGGTCGAACTCGGCGGCGACCTTCTTCGACGCGTTGATGGTCCCCGCGAACGCGACCGCCCGCCGCATCGGCGCGCGATCCGCGTGCAGTCGTTCTCGGTCAAGCCGTCGCTTGGACAGCCCATTCCAACAGCCGACCAGCTTGGCGACATCGTCGAGCCTGAGCTCGGACCCTTCGTCGGCGAACTGCCGCTGGAACTGCGCCGAGACCGCTCGCTCGTCAACGGCGAGCACGAGGACCTTGTAGTCGCTCAACAGCCCCTGCTCAACAGAGTCGCCGAAGCCGAGCCGGTGGAACAGCGGGCCATAGGTCGATTCATCGTCCATGGACGCGACCACCGCAACCGCGTCCGCGGCCTTCTTCTTGCTCGCCTCGTCGTACAGCCTCGGTGTCGCAGTCATGTACAGCCGCCGCTGTGCCTTGAGGAAATCCTTGTCGTGCACCCTCACGAATGCGGACTCGTCCTCACCAGCCAGAGTCACGCCGGTGGTGCGGTGCGCCTCGTCGCAGATCACCAGGTCGAAGTCCGCCAGCCCGAGCCCTTGGGCGTCGTGCACGGCCTCGATGGATTGATACGTCGAGAAGAGGACCGTCATGCGGCCTTCGGCATCGACGCGAGCCATCCGCTCCATGAGCTTCGCGCCGCTGGTGGTCGCGGGCTGGGTCAGATCGACGACACTCATGTCCTCGCGTTCCCGGCGGCCCACCTTGACGTCGGAGCACACGGCGAACGGGCGGATGGGCACCGTGCACTCCTGCACCCACTCCCGCAGCGACTGGCTCAGCAGCGATATCGAGGGCACCAGGAACAGCACACTGCCGCCGGCTCCCACCATGTCTTCGGCGATCTTGAGACTCGTGAAGGTCTTTCCCGTGCCGCAGGCCATCACGAGTCTGCCTCGGTCGGAGGTCTCGAACCCACGCCGTACGTCGGCCAGTGCCGCCTCCTGGTGCGGACGAAGCTGCTTCGGACCCGCGGTGGAGATGACCTCCGGGGTCTGCCAGGAGAAGTCGGTCAGGACGATCTTGGAGTCGTTGAGCTCGGAGATGTCCACACGACGTACGGGCAGCTGTTGGTCCTTGATCGCCTCCTCGGCGTTCTTGCCCCAGCGGTCTGTGGTGGTGACGATGATCCGGTCGGAGAAGCCCTGCTTGCCAGATGCGGACAGGAACGAGTCGATGTCGCCCTTCGCGATCGTCGTGGACTCGGCGTAGAACTTGCACTGGATCGCGGTCAGGTCGCCGGTGTCGCGTTGCCGGGCGACCAGGTCGATGCCGGTGTCTGAGTGGCCGTCGCGGCCCGGCCAGTCCTTCCACAACCACACGTCGCTGAACTGCTCGCTCCACGCCGGCTCGACCCGGAAGTAGGTGGCCATGAAGCGCTCGAACCGGTCTCCCTTGTCCCGCTCGTCGAGCGCCGCTTCGCGCAGGCGGTCCAGCACCGAGTGGATGGTCGTGGGCACGTCGGCATTGTGCCAAAGTTCTCGCTCCGTGAAGGGGAAGCGCCTGGATTGGCGAAGTTGACGGCGTACCTTGTCGCCTCTACCCGTCCTCGTGCCGGGGATCCTGGCAGTCGAGCGGGCTACGGCCAGTCAGAGCGTTCGGGCCGATGCGGGGGTACGCCGTCGCTGCGGGAGAGCGCGCCGCTGCCGAACAGGCTGGACGAAATCATCCAGAGCCAGACGAAGGCGCAGCCGGTGAACGGGTGGCTCGGGATCTTCGTTCCGGGCCGGCGGTGCAGGGTCGTCGGCGAGCGCCTTGCAGGCGATGTTGAAGGCGTGTCGAGTGTTGGTGATCGGCGTGGCTATCGGGAGTCCGACTTCGTCGGACTCCTGCCGTTGGATGCTCCTGAGCTGCATCCCTTGGCGTCTCAACGCCTTGCCTACGCTGACCGTCAGTTCGTGGGTGGCCTCGTTGAGGGCGGCCAATGCTGGCTCGGACAACGACTGTCCTGCCATCGCGCGCGCCTGAGTGATCATCTCGGACTGTTGAAGCAGGTGGATGGGAGATCGTCGAGGCTCCGCGTCGATCAGCTTCGCCGTCGAGGCGTGCAGTGCACGGTACGCCGGGATTCTGTCGCGGAACTGGTTGGCGAGCAGATCGGCACCTGGAGTGCGTTCGGCCCATTCAGCGAACATGACCGCCAACCGCACTTGGCCGAGGGCCATCCCGCGAGCAGACTTGAGCCCGGGTGGACGGTACCGCCGAAACGCGGCGGCGTCTGTGCGAACCGGCTGCACCAACCGGGCGAGGCGCCGCTGAGCAGCGATGTAGTCCTCGGGGTGACGCACCATCACGATGTCCGTGTCACGCCCGCCCGTGGCAACCGTCCAGCTGGCTGATGCCTGGTCGGCGGAAGGGTCGCTCCCGAGCAGCCGCGCCACCCGGCCCACGTCCATCGCAACGAGAAGTCGCTCCGCAGTCCGTCGTGGAGGGACCTCCGGCAGCATCCCTGCCGACGCGAGGCGAGCGTCGAGTGCAACCACCGCCTGCGCGGTGTCTGCCAAGTCGGCCAAGACGTGTCGGCTCGCATCCCGGCGGTACAGCCAAGGCTGCTCGTCTGCTCGGGTCAGTTCACTGGTCGCGAGGAACAGCTCTCGCGCTGCAAGCCGCCAGTGATCCGAGCCGTTGTCGATCTCGCCTTTCCCTCCCAGGCGCCGCTGCAGAACCTCGCTGAGCGAGGCGTCTGGCCCACGATCCCGTGCGAGCCGGTGAACCAGGCCCGTCAGCTGCAGGAGCGGGTCGCTGATGACACCGCGGATCGTGCACCTCGCCTCCTCGTCCAGCGACGGAACTTCGCCGGCCAGGTGGTCGAGGCGTTCGGTGAGGGACAGCAGGACCTGACGCCGGCACGCCAGCACGTGGTTCGCGTCCTCGACGTACCGATGCGCGTCCAGCGAGAGCAACTGCAGCAGATGCCAGCTCGCTCTCTCCTGGTAGTCGCCGTAGGTCATCCCAGCTCGCCGACTGCCGCTCTCAGCTGCTCCTCGGCGTGGGTGTACATGACTGCCCTGGGAAGGTCCGGCGCACGATCGCTCAGTTCGCGCAGTCCCACGCGGGACTGCTGCAGCAGCTCGGCCAGTGGACCTGGCACGGTCGGTCCGACCATGGGCGTCGCGTAGGTCGCCTCCATGAACGTGTTGAACGCCTCCATGACGCGCAGGTGCGCGGCCGTGGACAGTTCCTCTTGTCGCTCACACAGGCTCACCAGCAAGTGGTAGACCTCGTCGTACGTCGTCGACTCCCGCATCACCGCAGCCTCCTGTTCGAATGGATCATGTCGGCAGCGTTCCGCAACCTGAATGGCCCGCGCCAGCCGCTCTGGGTTGTGACCGATCCGGGCAACCTGCGGCAACCGCAGTACGTCCTCGGCGGCGATACCGTCAGAACATGGCGAAGCAGGATCCCGACGAAACGCCCCGCACCGAGTGGCTGGTTCACGGTGAGCGGTCCCTCTACGAGAGCAGGTGGGTGCGCTTGCACTTGGCCGACGTAGAGGCTCCGAACGGGGAACGCTTCGAGCACCACGTCGTACGAATGCAACGGGTCGCGGTGGCCGCAGTGCTCGACGACGACGGCGAACAGTTGCTGATGATCCGGCGGCACCGGTTCATCGACGAGTCGTGGGGATGGGAGGTCCCTGTAGGCATCGTCGAACGTGACGAGAGCTCCGCAACTACCGCGGCACGCGAGGTCGAGGAGGAGACCGGCTGGCGCCCGCGAGAGCTCACACGGGTTCTCACGTACCAACCCGCGATCGGCATCGCGGACACCCCTCACGACGTATACGCCGGCACCGGCGCGGATCAGGTGGGGGCACCCACCGATGTCACCGAGGCGGAGGAGGTCGCCTGGGTGCCCGTCGCCCGTCTGCCGGCGATGGTGGGCGACGACTTGATACGCGACGGTGCCACCTTGGTCGCGGTGCTTCATCTGCTCGCCTCACGCGCCACGTAGCTTGTCGATCCGGGCCATCTGACGGCGCGACCCGATGCGCTTGGCCAGCTGTTCCGCCTTGGCCAGGAACTCCTTCGCCTCATCCCTCTCACCGCGGTTGAACAGTGCGGCCGCCAGGTCGATCGAGAGGGACGTCGCGGCGCGGGTGAACGTGCTGTCCATCTGCTCGTCGGCTCGCCTGAGCCGTGCCTCGGCTGCAGGGTCATTGACGACTGTGAGGGTGTGCCCGATCCACCGGTCCAGGTGAACGTCATTGAAGACGAGGTACGGCGGCCGCTGCGACTCGAGCGAGTTCGCCAGGCTCTCGGCCTCGCCAACCATGCGCAGTGCGGCTTTGGCATCCCCGGAGTCGGCGAGCATCTCGGCGGTGGCCGCTGCCATCCAGCATCTGACAGCCGGGGAGACGTCGGCAGCGTCCGAACGCCACAGGGACTCAGCGACCCGGGCAGCCGTTGCGGGATCGGCGAGCTGCCCGAGAGCCTGGACCTGCTCCATGCGGGAGAACGCGTACAGCTCATGATCGCCGGCTTGTTGCGCGGCGCGGGCGGCCGTCTCGAAGAAGCGCCAGGCCTGGTCGAGCGACCCTAGATCGAACGCCTGCCATCCCGCGAGCGATGCGGCGTCGGCCAGGACGACCGCCAGGGGCTGCCGTACCGAGTCAAACACCGCGTGCAGCAGGTGCCCCTCGATGTTGAGCACATGCGCGCGCATCTGCTCCAGGAGCGAGCCGGCGCCGTACTCGCGATCCTGACGACGGATCGCCTCTGTCTGGGCGGCCAGCGACTGGATGAGCTCCTTGTCAGGCAACGAGCGGGTCGTGAGCCGCGCGCGTAACTCGTCGGCGGCCGAGAACGATTGCTCGTCGCGCCCTGGGGCGAAGCCGAGCTCATGGTCGTCCATGCCCAGCGCTTCGCGCAGCAGCTCGCGATAGAAGTCGTCTGGCCTGGAGTGGTTGTTCTCCCACCGCGAGACGCGCGACTTCATCGTCTCCAGGCCCGGGAGTTCGATGTTGCGTCTGGCAGCGATCCGCTGCAGCTCGGCGATCATCCGGGTCTGCGACCATCCACGGTCCCGGCGTGCGTCTCTGATCCGGTTGGACATCGTCTCGTTCCCTTCGTTCCTGCACCGAGGCCGTATCGCGCTGAAACTCCGGTTGCGACAACCCACGACAATCCGAGCCCTCTTCAGTGGTCGCCGCAACCGTGGTGCTCTGAACCTGTGGATAACTCGCCGCGAGTTGCGGCGGGCACGATCGACGGGAGCAGGCCATGACACTCAGACGCGACCATGGTTCGCCGAAGGTACGCCGTTGTCAGTGCTGTTCCATGGACGGCTGCTTCCGGCCCGCCGTGATCCTCCTGCGCAATCTGCATGGGCGAGACGTGACCGTCTGCCGACCTCACTGGCTAGGGCTCGACTGCTACAGGTCGAGCATCGTCGAGATCGTCGGCTCACTGCCGACCCCGAGGTGTGCTCGGACGATGTGCGCGCGGTGGGCAGTCGAGGTCCTCCATGCCGCCGATGGCGTGCCGGAGCCTGTGTGCGACCAGCATCGCGACGAGGACGCCTGGGTGACGATGAACCAATACGGCGGCGCCCCGCGGGGTTCTGGAAGGGCAAGTCGATGACAGCGTCGACCCGCCACCTGACCATCGCCGACGTGTGCGCCGAGCTTGGCGTCGCCCGCTCCACGTTCTACGACTGGCGCGCCGCCCGGAAGGCCCCGCGCTGCATCAAGCTGCCCAACGGCGACATTCGCATCCGCCGCGTCGACTTCGAGCGCTGGCTGAAGAGTCTTGAGGACGTCCCAGCGTGAGCTCTGACGACGCCGCGTTCGACGTGCGCATCTGGTCGTTACGCAAGTACGCCGGCGCCCGCGGCACGACCTACACGGCGCGGTGGCGGGTCCACGGACGCGACTTCCAGAAGACCTACGGCACCAGAAAGCTCGCCGACTCCTTCCGGTCGGAACTTCAGATCGCGGCAAACTCTGGCGAGGCGTTCTCGACAGAGTCAGGGCTTCCGAGGTCGATGGGGACGACGACCAGCAAGACCTGGTACCAGCACGCCTGCGAGTTCGTCGATCACAAATGGCCGCACGCTTCGGCTCGGCACCGCAAGGGCATCGCGGAGGCACTCACCATCGTGACGGCCGCGCTCGTCACAGACGCGAGCAGCGCACCCGAACCGGCCGTACTGCGTCGAGCACTCTTCCGGTGGGCATTCAACACGCAGGCTCGAAGGTCCGAACTCTCCGATGAGGACTTCCTCGCGATTCAGTGGATCGAGTCCCACTCGGTCCCGCTCCTACGACTGCGCGAGCCACGAACGTTGCGAACCGCCCTTGACGCCATCTCGGTGAAGCTGGACGGCACGCCGGCGTCAGCCTCGACACTCGCTCGAAAGCGGTCAGCGCTCTTCAGCGCACTTGAGTACGCCGTCGAACTGGAGCATCTCGACGTCAACCCGCTGGACCGGCTCTCCTGGAAGCCGCCTGCCTCCACGGATCTCGTCGACCGCAGGGTGGTCGTAAACCCCGAGCAAGGCCGGGCGCTGCTGCGCGCGGTGCTGCTCATCGCTCCAGAGGTCGAGGGGTTCTTCGCCGGCCTGTACTACGCCGGCCTCCGTCCTGCCGAGGCACGGAACCTGAGGCTCTCGGACTGCACGCTGCCCGAGACGGGATGGGGCGAACTCCTGCTCACCGGGTCCCATCAGGTGTCCGGGCGGGCCTGGACCGACAGCGGTAGGTCGGGCGAGGAGCGGTCCCTCAAGCACAGATCAGCCAAGGAGATCCGCCGCGTGCCGGCACACCCCGAGCTCGTGGAGACGCTGCACCGGCACGTGGCCAAGTTCGAGCTCGGTGTCGATGGCCATCTGTTCGTCGTCCGCACGGGAAAGCGCGGCGTTCCCTTGTCACCGCCGTACCAGAACCCCATCTCGATGGGCATGGCATACCGCGTCTGGCACAAGGCGCGCGAGCAGGCATTGAGCGCCCAGCAGTTCAAGTCCATGCTGGCTCGGCGACCGTACGACCTGCGGCACGCCTGTCTCTCGACCTGGCTGAACGCCGGTGTGCCTGCCACTCAAGTCGCCGAGTGGGCGGGCCACAGCGTCAACGTGCTGCTGCGCGTCTATGCCAAGTGCCTCGACGGCCAAGACGAAATCGCCAAGAAGCGCATTGACTCGGCGCTCCACATGGAATCTTGACCCGCAGGGTTGGCCACGCCAAGGTCGTGCACACCAGCATCGTGTCATCCGGGCTTCATTCGCGGATTGACGCACAGTGCGCCATCACGATCGTCGCCCAGGCCCCGGCACGCGAACCACGCGATGGCAGGTGGCCATTCTCCACCGAAAATTCAGGGGGTGATACGGGATGCTCCGGACCGCCAGATCGACGCCGGGTCGCGATGCCGTGCGGCTGCTGTGAGAACCCCGGCCGTGCAACTCGACCACGCCGGCCTGGACGCCGCAACCGACCTCCTGATGGGCCCCGGGTTCGCCTCGGAGGCCCCGTCCCTACCGCCCCCAGCGCCCCGTCAAGCACATTGAAACCGCGTGTCGTCCACAGATTGCGGCATGAGGCTGGTCCGCTGTTGTGACTGGTGAGCACTTGTGGGGCTAGCGAGGCGACGGAGAGACAGGGCTACCCCAAATGACGACGCTGTACTTACAGCCGTGTCCTTCGGTTCCTGTAGGATGCTGCCTAACCGCAGAGACCCCGGTCCGAGCGGAAGGCCCAGACCGGGGTCTCTGAAGTGTCATTTGGTAGTGACGCTTAGAAACTCTACTGGACGTGAGTCGGTGCACAAGCACCAACGGGCGTTTTGGACTCGGAGTCTTCTGTCGCGACCGGGGCCCTGCGGGGTCCCACCTAGTGACGTCTAAGGAGACGCTCTATGAGTACCGAGACGACCCCTCCCGGGGACTTCTTCGACCGCCTCACCGAGGCCATGCCCAAGATCGCCGAGGCGGTCAACGCTTTCACGCTGCAGGACAACCAGCGCGTTGCTCTCCAAGTCCTACTGGCCGCCGCTGGCGTGCCTGCTGGCCCGCCTGCTGCCCCGGAGACGCCCGCGCCTCTGACGATGGTGCCGCCACTGCTCTCGTCGGATGCCTCTACTGAGGAGGAGCCGGACGGGGCCCCGCAGGTGGCGGCGGACGAGCCCGACGCCGGGGCCGCCAAGCCGAAGCGTGTCCGGAAGCCCGTCGTCAAGAAGACCTACCCCCGCGTGAAGGACATCAACTTCCGCCCCGAGGGCAAGGCCTCGCTGCGTGACTTCTGGGCGCAGAAGGAGCCGAGCAATAACCACGAGAAGAACCTCGTGATCGTGTACTACCTTGAGGAGTTCCTGGAGGTCGCGGCGATCGAGGTCGGCCACGTCCTAGCCGGCTACGACGAGGTCGGCAAGAAGTCACCGGCGATCCCGGACAACTCCCTCATGGTGACGGCCAGCCAGAAGCGCTGGCTCGACACGTCGGACATGAAGGCGGTCCGGACCACGCACGGCGGCCGGAACACCATCCAGTACGACATGCCGATCAAGAAGGACAAGAAGTCGGCGTGACGATGGACGCTCAGCGGGCCCTGGGGCATTTGCCCCAGGGCCTGCGCGACGAACTGGTCACCGAGTACGGCGAGATCGTCAAGAGCTACCGCGAGGGCCGCTGGAAGACCACGGAGCTCGACGCAGGCTGGTTCTGCGAGATCGTCTACACGATCCTGGCCGCGTACCTCGACGGCGGGCACTACCCCGCTCGCGCGTCGAAGCCTGGCGACCTGATCAGCGCGTGCGAGAAGTTGAAGACCACGCCGAAGGAGTCAGGTCCCGACTCGGCTCGGTTCACCATTCCGCGGATCTTGATCGGCCTCTACCAAGTGCGAAGCCAGCGCGGTGTCGCCCACGTCGGCGGCGTGGTCGATGCCAACCACATGGACGCCACCTACGTCCTGCACGCGTGCCAGTGGGTAATGGCCGAGATGGTCCGCATGTTCCACGACACCGACGTGAAGACCGCGACGGCGATCGTCGACACCCTGGTGGACCGGACTCTGCCGGTGGTGTGGCGGGTGGGTGACCTGCGCCGTCTGCTGGACACCGGCCTGTCCGACCGCGACTCCGTGCTGCTGCTCCTCTACAGCGAGCCGAAGGGGCTGCCCGACCGCCAGTTGGCCGCCTTCATGGAGAAGCGCCTCGACAACCTGCGCACCCGCGTGCTGCGACCTCTCCACACCGACCGGTTCATCGAGTACAAGAACCCCGGAGACGCGGCAGTGATATCACCCAAGGGCGAGCGATACCTCGAGGACAACCTGTTACCCAAGCTGGCTTCCTGACAGCTCCTGAACGACGAGCCCCACGAGTCCGGTGGGGTGT
Organism: Nocardioidaceae bacterium; assembly: GCA_035690495.1. GTDB lineage: Bacteria > Actinomycetota > Actinomycetes > Propionibacteriales > Nocardioidaceae > DASSKK01. Next base: position 23,478 of record DASSKK010000085.1, read on the forward strand.
CCGGTGGGTACTCGGGCGCAGAACGATCGTGGCTCTGGGGCTCGGCCCTGCCCTTGCCGGCCGGCCACGCATCCGGCTGATCCTCCGTTCAAAATCATTGCGCCGAGCAGCCGCCACCTCGGCACGGTTGACCGGCTATCCGCGTCATAGTGGGCGCTAAGACGCGCACACGTACGGGTGCCCGAGGTCCCCGCTGGCGCACGCACTGCTTCTTGATCACTCATGGTGCAGGCGCGAGCCGGCGGGCAGGAGCGAGGACTTCCCCACATATTCCCCACGGATCCCCGTAGAAGGCCGGTTTTGGCCGGACAGGGCCGGACAACGACGAAGGGCCGCAGACTCGGCAAACACCGAGGTCAGAGCCCTTTTCAGGTGGGTGGCAGGTGCAGGATTCGAACCTGCGTAGGCATACGCCGACGGATTTACAGTCCGCTTCCATTGGCCACTCGGACAACCTGCCATGCCGACCCCGGATCCGCTCCGGCGAGGCGACACGAAACAATACAGGAGCACCATCCGCATCCTCGAATCCACCTGGAGGCGTACCGCCAATGGCCGACTCGTCGTTCGACATCGTCAGCAAGATCGACCACCAGGAGGTCGACAACGCCCTGAACCAGGCGCAGCGCGAGCTGGCCCAGCGGTTCGACTTCAAGAACACCGGCGCCAAGATCGAGTGGTCGGGCGACCACGGAGTCGAGATCACCGCGAACGCCGAGGACCGGGCCCGCGCGGTGCTCGACGTGTTCCGCGACAAGCTGGTCAAGCGCCACCAGTCGCTGAAGATCCTCGACCCCGGAGAGCCTCGGCAGTCCGGGAAGGAGACGAAGTTGTCGGTGTCGCTCAAGGAGGGGATCAGCCAGGAGCAGGCCAAGAAGGTCGGCAAGCTGATCCGTGATGAGGCCCCGAAAGGCGTCAAGGTCCAGGTGCAGGGCGACGAGCTGCGGGTGAGCAGCAAGAAGCGCGACGACCTGCAGGCGGTGATTGCGCTCGTCAAGCAGCAGGACTACGACTTCGCGGTGCAGTTCACCAACTACCGCTGAGGGTGTGAGAGACCGCACAACATCAATTCCGCTGTGCGGCGGACATCGGGTGAACGCGCCTGGGCACGGTCGTACCATGAAACGTGCACAGCAGACCTCTATCGGCGCATGCCCGCGGGGAAGGATAACGACAGCGTGACCACGCAGGTCAAGCAGCTGGACCGGGTGATCATCCGGTTCGCCGGCGACTCCGGTGACGGGATGCAGCTGACCGGGGACCGGTTCACCCAGGAGACTGCGACGTTCGGCAACGACCTGTCGACGTTTCCCAACTTCCCGGCGGAGATCCGCGCCCCCCAGGGCACGCTGCCCGGCGTCTCCTCCTTCCAGCTTCACTTCGCCGACCACGACATCCTGACGGCCGGGGACGCCCCGGACGTGCTGGTGGCAATGAACCCAGCGGCCCTGAAGGCCAATCTCGCGGACCTCAAGAAGGGCGCGACGATCATCCTGGACACCCACGACTTCACCGGTCGCAACCTGGCCAAGGCGGGCTACGACGACAACCCTCTCGAGACCGACGCGCTCGCCGACTACGACGTACAGGCGGTGGACCTGACGAGCCTCACCGTCGAGGCGGTCAAGGAGTTCGGCCTGTCCCGCAAGGACGCCGGCCGGGCGAAGAACATGTTCGCGCTCGGCCTGCTGTCGTGGATGTACGGTCGGCCGACCGAGGCAACGATCACGTTCCTCGAACGGCGCTTCGCCAAGGCGCCCGACATCCGCGACGCGAACGTCACAGCCTTCAAGGTCGGCTGGAACTACGGGGAGACCACCGAGGCGTTCGCCGTCCGCTACGAGGTCAAGCCCGCACCGATGCCGTCGGGCACCTACCGCAACATCACCGGCAACCTGGCGCTGGCCTACGGTCTTGTCGCCAGCTCGATCAGGTCCGGGCTCCCGCTGTTCCTGGGGTCTTACCCGATCACCCCGGCCTCCGACGTGCTGCATGAGCTGTCCAAGCACAAGCGCTTCGGCGTCACCACGTTCCAGGCCGAGGACGAGATCGCCGGCATCGGTGCCGCCCTCGGCGCGGCGTTCGGCGGCTCGCTGGGCGTCACCACCACGTCCGGACCCGGCATCGCGCTGAAGTCGGAGACGATCGGCCTCGGTGTGATGCTCGAGCTGCCGTTGCTGATCGTCGACATCCAGCGGGGCGGTCCGTCCACCGGCCTGCCCACGAAGACCGAGCAGGCCGACCTGCTCCAGGTCTTGTTCGGGCGCAACGGCGAGGCGCCGGTCCCCGTCGTTGCGGCATCCTCGCCGGCGGACTGCTTCGACGCCGCCCTGGAGGCCGCGAGGATCGCGATCACCTACCGCACGCCGGTGGTGCTGCTCTCCGACGGCTACCTGGCCAACGGCTCCGAGCCATGGCGGATCCCCGACGTCGCCGGCCTGCCGACCATCGAGCCCGGGTTCGCCGACTCGCCCAACCACGCCAGCAGCGACTCCGCCGACGGCACGCCGGACACGTTCTGGCCCTACCTCCGCGACCAGGAGACCCTCGCTCGCGCGTGGGCGCTGCCCGGCACCGAGGGGTTGGAGCATCGGGTCGGCGGGCTGGAGAAGTCCGACGGCACCGGCAACATCTCCTACGACCCCGACAACCACGACTTCATGGTCCGCACCCGCCAGGCCAAGGTGGACCGGGTCGCCGACTCGCTGCCGCCGATGCAGGTCGACGACCCAGGGGCCGACGAGGGGCACGGCGCCCGGGTGCTCGTGCTCGGCTGGGGTTCGTCGTACGGCCCGATCGGCGCGGCGGTCCGTCAGGTACGCCGTGCCGGACTGAAAGTGGCCCAGGCGCACCTGCGCCACCTCAACCCGCTCCCCAAGGACCTCGGGGACGTGCTCCGCAGCTACGACGCGGTGCTCGTTCCCGAGATGAACCTCGGCCAGCTGAGCATGCTGCTGCGTGCGAAGTACCTCGTCGACGTGGTCGGCTACAACCGGGTGCGCGGCCTGCCGTTGCGTGCCGCCGAGCTCGCCGACGCGATCACCGACCTGGTCGAGACGACCCCGTCGACCCAGGCGACACGGGTCCAGCCGGCTTCTCAGGTCGAGCCCGTCGAGACCCAGAAGGAGAGTGCCCGATGACCACCGACCTCGGTTTCCCCGGGCTCCGCGACGTACCGACGGCCGAGACGCCCTCGACCCGCAAGGACTTCGCCTCCGACCAGGAGGTCCGCTGGTGCCCCGGGTGCGGCGACTACGCCATCCTCGCGGCCTTCCAGGGCTTCCTTCCCGAGCTCGGCATCCGCCGCGAGAACATGGTGATGATCTCCGGCATCGGCTGCGCGGCACGGTTCCCGTACTACCTCAACACCTACGGCATGCACTCGATCCACGGCCGGGCGCCGGCGATCGCAACGGGGCTGGCAACCTCCCGCAAGGATCTGTCGGTGTGGGTGGTCACCGGTGACGGCGACTCCCTGTCGATCGGCGGGAACCACCTGATCCACGCGCTGCGCCGCAACGTGAACCTGAAGATCCTGCTGTTCAACAACCGGATCTACGGGCTGACGAAGGGGCAGTACTCGCCGACCATCGAGCTCGGCAAGGTGACGAAGTCGACGCCGATGGGCTCGCTCGACTGGCCGTTCAATCCGCTGTCGCTCGCGATCGGCGCGGAGGCGACGTTCGTCGCGCGGGCGATCGACACGGACAAGGCGGGGATGAGCGACGTGCTGCGCGCCGCGGGCCGGCATCGCGGCAGCGCGTTCGTCGAGATCTTCCAGAACTGCCCGATCTTCAACGACGACGCGTTCACGTTCGTGCGCGACGACAAGGAAGGCGTGAACCGGATCCCGCTGCGCGACGGCGAGGCGATCCTCTGGGGCGCCGACCACGAGAAGGGCCTGCGCCAGCGGCCGGACG
>DASSKK010000086.1:0-34272 GCA_035690495.1 Nocardioidaceae bacterium
GGAGTCCGACGACGAGTCGCTGGGCGGGGCGGAGATGCACGCGCGGGTCTCCGGCCTGGCCGACTACCTCGCCGTCGACGAGCGGGACGCGATCCGGATCGGGCGGCGGATCGTCGCGCGGCTCAACCGGCACAAGCCCGGGACGTCATACGCATCGGGGGTCGGGGGCAACGATTCGGATGACGTCCCGGCGTACGCCGAGCCAGACGCCGACCCCGAGGAGCTCCTCGACCTCATCCCCAGCGACCTGAAGGAGCCGTTCGACCCCCGCGAGGTGATCCTGCGGATCTGCGACGGCCGGGGCCGGTCCAACGAGGTGGCCTTCGACGAGTTCAAGCCGCTCTACGGCGCCTCGCTGGTGACCGGCTGGGCGCGGCTGCACGGCCGCCCGATCGGCATCCTCGCCAACGCGCAGGGGGTGCTGTTCTCCGAGGAGGCGCAGAAGGCGGCGCAGTTCATCCAGCTCGCGAACCAGGTCGACTGCCCGCTGCTGTTCCTGCACAACACCACCGGCTACATGGTCGGGGCGGAGTACGAGCAGGGCGGGATCATCAAGCACGGCGCGATGATGATCAACGCGGTCTCCAACTCCACCGTGCCGCACCTGTCGGTGATGATGGGCGCGTCGTACGGCGCCGGCAACTACGGCATGTGCGGACGTGCCTACGATCCGCGCTTCCTGTTCACGTGGCCGTCGGCCAAGTCGGCGGTGATGGGGCCGCAGCAGCTGGCCGGCGTGCTGTCGATCGTGGCCAGGCAGGCCGCCGAGGCGAAGGGACGGCCGTACGACGAGGAGGGCGACGCCGCGATGCGGGGGATGGTCGAGCAACAGGTGGAGGAGGCCTCGCTGCCGTTCGCGCTGTCCGGGATGTTGTACGACGACGGGGTGATCGACCCGCGCGACACCCGGACCGTCCTCGGCATCTGCCTGTCGGTGATCGAGAACGCCCCGATCGCCGGCACCGACCGCTTCGGCGTCTTCCGGATGTGAGGGTGCTGTGATCGTCCTCCCGCTTCAGCTTCGGCCGCGCCTCGGCGCGGTCGAGACCCGCGGTCGCTTGGGCGGCGCGTCGCCCGGAGGTCTGACTGCCGGGTCCTTCACCGCTGCGGGCGCCGCGGCCAAGCCCCTTGACGCTCCCCGCGGGTCCCGTCCGCCCCGATTCGCTCACCGGTGCGCAACTGAAGGTTGGTCACGTGACAGGGCGGGCTGCATATGACTGTCCTGCGCAAAGTGCTGATGGCGAACCGCGGGGAGATCGCGCGGCGGGTGTTCCGGACGTGTCGCGACCTGGGGATCGGGACGGTGGCTGTCTTCTCCGACGCGGATGAGGATCTGCCCTTCGTGCGCGAGGCGGATGCTGCGGTCCGGCTGCCGGGTACGGCTCCCGCGGACACGTACCTGCGCGGGGACCTCGTCGTCGCCGCAGCGCTGCGGGCCGGGGCGGACGCCGTACATCCCGGCTACGGGTTCCTCTCGGAGAACGCCGACTTTGCCCGCCGTGTCCTCGCGGCGGGGCTCACGTGGATCGGGCCGAAGCCGGAGTCGATGGAGCAGATGGCGTCCAAGGTGGAGGCCAAGCGGCTGATGGCGGCGGCCGGCGTGCCGGTGCTGACCGCGCCGCCCCCGGACCGGATCACCGGGGCGGACCTGCCATTGCTGGTCAAGGCGTCGGCCGGCGGAGGTGGGCGCGGGATGCGTGTGGTGCGCGTCCTCGGCGACCTGGAGCGGATCCTCGAGGAGGCGTCGGCGGAGGCGAAGTCGTCGTTCGGCGACTCGACGGTGTTCTGCGAGCCGTACGTCGAGCGCGGCCGGCACGTCGAGGTGCAGGTGGTCGGCGACACCCACGGGAACGTGCTGGTGCTCGGGGAGCGGGACTGCTCGGTGCAGCGCCGCCACCAGAAGGTCGTGGAGGAGACGCCGGCTCCAGGTCTTCGCGAACGGACACGAAGCGCGCTGCACGAGACCGCCCGGACTGCGGCGGCCGCGATCGGCTACGTCGGCGCCGGCACCCTCGAGTTCCTGCTCGACGACACCGAGAACGAGCAGCGGTTCTACTTCCTGGAGATGAACACCCGCCTCCAGGTGGAGCATCCGGTCACCGAGTGCGTCACCGGCCTCGACCTGGTCGCGCTGCAGATCGCCGTCGCGGAGGGCGAGTCACTGGCCGGCCCGTCGGTCGAGCCCGTCGAGACCAGGCCCCGCGGTCACGCGGTCGAGGCGCGCCTCTACGCCGAGGACCCCGCACACGACTGGCAGCCGCAGAGCGGAACGCTGGCCCGCTTCGACATCCCTGACGTGGACGTGACCTTCGCCGTGCGGAGCGGCGCGGCGTCGTCCGGCGTGCGGCTCGACGCAGGGTTCGAGGCCGGCAATGTCGTCGGCACCCACTACGACCCGATGCTCGCGAAGGTGATCGCCTGGGCGCCGACGCGTGCGCAGGCGGTCCGCCGGCTCGCCGCCGTGCTGGCCCGGGCCCGGATCCACGGGCTTCGCAGCACCCGGGACCTGCTCGTCGAGGTGCTGCGGCATCCGGCCTTCGCAGCCGGCCAGGTGAGCACCGCCTTCCTCGCCGACCATGCGCTGACCAGCCTGGAGAGCCGCGGGACCCCCGGCACCATGCAGGAGCGGGCCCGGGCATTCCTCGCGGCCGCCGTCGCCGTGACCGAGGCAGCCGCGGCGCGTCGGCCGGTCCAGCAGCGGACTCCGGTCGCGTGGCGCAACGTCGTCTCCGCGCCGCAGCTCACGACGTTCGGCCATCAGGGCACGAAGATCGAGGTCGGGTGGTACGCCGGCCGTGACGGCTACCGGTTGTCGGATCTGAACGACGAGGTGCGCCGAGCGCGGGCGACCTCCGTGCGACAGGCCGGACCTGATTGTTGGGAGATCGTCGTCGAGCAGGACGGCGTACGCCACCCGTTCGAGGTGTACCTCGACGACGACCGGGTGGACGTCGAGTCCGCCGGCGGGCACCTGCCGCTGACCAGGATGCCGCGCTTCGTCGATCCGGCCGATGAGCACGCCAGCGGTTCGCTGCTGGCGCCGATGCCTGGCACGGTGGTCTCTGTCGTGGTCGAGCAGGGCGGTGAGGTCGAGGCCGGTCAGCCCGTGCTGGTCCTGGAGGCGATGAAGATGCAGCACACTGTGGCGGCGCCGCATGCCGGAACCATCACCGAGCTTCCGGCCAGGGCAGGCCAGCAGGTCGCGGCGGGGGCCGTGCTGGCCGTGGTCTCAGAGGACGCCGTGCAATCTGGAGAACATGGAGGCGACGATGAGTGAGATCGCGTTCACCGAGAGCGAGGAGCGTCAGGCCCTGCGTCGCGAGGTGAGCCGGCTCGCCTCGACGTACGGCCGCGACTACTTCACCCGACAGGCGCGCAACGGCGAGAAGACCACCGAGCTGTGGCTGGCGATCGGCAAGGCCGGCTACCTCGGGGTGAACCTTCCCGTCGAGTACGGCGGCGGCGGGGGCGGCATCGGCGACGTGGCCGCTGTCTGCGAGGAGCTCGCCGCACAGGGCTGCCCGCTGCTGATGATGATCGTCTCACCGGCGATCTGCGGCACCGTGATCGCCCGGTTCGGCACCGAGGAGCAGAGACGCCGCTGGCTGCCCGGGATCGCCGACGGCACCGCCACCATGGCCTTCGCGATCACCGAGCCCGACGCCGGCACCAACTCGCACCACATCACCACCACGGCCCGGCGCGACCCGGCGGGAGGCTGGCGGCTCTCCGGACGCAAGGTCTTCATCTCCGGGGTCGACGAAGCCGCGCATGTCCTGGTGGTGGCGCGCACCGAGGAGCCTTCGACCCTTCGACAGGCTCAGGACGGCGCAGGCTCAGGGCAGGCGACCGGCCGGCTGCGGCCGTGCCTGTTCGTGGTGCCGACCGATGCCGCGGGGTTCGAGTACACGCCGATCCCGATGGAGATCGTCAGTCCCGAGCAGCAGTTCTCGGTCTTCCTCGACGACGTACTGCTGCCGGAGGATGCGCTCGTGGGCGACCCCGACGATGCGGCGGCGGGGCTTCGTCAACTCTTCGCCGGGCTCAACCCCGAGCGGATCATGGCGGCGTCCTTCTCGACCGGGCTGGCCCGGTTCGCGCTGGACAAGGCGGTCGGCTACGTCAGCCAGCGCGAGGTCTGGGGCGTCGCGATCGGCACCCACCAGGGGCTCGCCCACCCGCTCGCCCAGTCGAAGGTCGAGATCGAGCTGGCCCGGCTGATGACCCAGAAGGCGGCGGCGCTCTATGACAGCGCAGCCGCGGGTCAGGACGAGGCCGAAGCTGAGGTGGCGGAGGCCGCGAACATGGCCAAGTACGCCGCCGCCGAGGCTGCCTGCGACGCTGCCGACCGCGCGGTCCAGGCCCACGGGGGCAACGGCATCACCCAGGAGTACGGCGTGGCCGGCCTGCTGGTCGCCGCCCGGGCCGGCCGGATCGCTCCGGTGAGCCGGGAGATGATCCTCAACTACGTGGGGATGCACTCGCTCGGTCTGCCCAAGTCCTACTGAGAACGGAGAGTGAGCACGTGGAGGAGCAGACAGACGAGCTGATCCACTACCGCGTGGAGGGGTCGACGGCGAGCCTGACGCTGGACTCCCCGCGCAACCGGAACGCGCTGTCGCGCCGGCTGGTCGCGCAGCTGTTCGACGGCCTGGGCCGCGCCGAGCAGGATGACGCCGTCACCGCGGTGCTGATCCGGGCGACCGGCACCACGTTCTGCTCGGGTGCCGACCTGTCCGAGGCGAGTGGGGAGGGCACGGAGAAGGCAAGGGCGGGGCGGCGGGGGGCTGCCGGCGTGCTCGTCGACCTGCAGCGCCGGATCGTCACCCTCGCCAAACCGGTGGTGACCCGGGTGCACGGCAACGTCCGCGCCGGCGGCATCGGCATCGTCGCCGCCTCCGACATCGCGATCAGCGCCGAGGACGCGACGTACGCCTTCACCGAGGTGCGCCTCGGGCTCACGCCGGCCGCGATCTCCCTGACCGTGCTTCCCCGGCTCACCGACCGGGCGGCCGCGCTCACCTTCCTCACCGGCGAGACATTCGACGGCGCCGCTGCCGAGGCGATGGGGCTGGTCACCACCGCCGTGCCGGAGGAGGCCCTTGACGCCGAGGTGGAGAGGGTCTGCTCCGCGCTGGCCAAGGGGAACCCGCAGGGACTCCACGAGACCAAGAAGCTGGTCGGACGCCATCTCGTCGAACGGATCGACAGGGACGGCGCGGATCTCGCGGCGCTGTCGGCGCGGCTGTTCGGGTCCGACGAGGCGAAGGCCGCCATGCGCGCCTTCCTGGAGCGCAAGAACCGGTAGAGTAGTGGACTTGGCTTGTCCCACCGGGGGGCACACGAGCAGACGGGAACCGCTTGTCCGCCGACATCGTTGAGCGCGAGATCGCTGCCGAGCAGCGAGTCGTGGATCGGATCTACCGACAGCTGGAGAGATCCGCACTGGCCGCGCAGGCGCTGGCCCGGGAGGGTCACGACCGCGGGCGTCTCGGCCATGAGGGTGGCCTCGTGGAGCGGGACGCGATGGTCTACCAGGCGGCCCGCCGGATCGCCGCCCTCGACGCCGCCCATGAGGGGCTGGTGTTCGGTCGGCTGGACCTGCGCGACGACCTCGACTCCGAGCCGCGCTACGTGGGCCGGATCGGGCTCCGCGACGACAACCGCGACAGCATGCTGATCGACTGGCGTGCCCCTGCGGCGGCGGTTTTCTACCAGGCGACCGCGGCGGACCCGCTCGGCGTCGTACGCCGTCGGGTGCTGCGCTGCTCCGGGATCAGGGTCGTCGCAGTGGAGGACGACCTGCTCGACAGTGACGATCCGGCCGCGGCAGTGTTGCCCGTCGTGGGCGAGGGCGCGCTGATGGCCCAGCTGACCAGGGCCCGCGACCGCACCATGCACTCGATCGTGGCAACCATCCAAGCCGAGCAGGACAAGGCGATCCGGGCCCCGAACACCGGCGTGGTGTCGATCAGCGGCGGCCCGGGAACCGGCAAGACGGTGGTGGCGCTGCACCGGGCGGCGTACCTGCTCTACACCGACCGTCGGCGCTACGAGCGCGGCGGCGTACTCGTGGTCGGGCCCTCCGGGGTGTTCATGCGCTACATCGAACGCGTGCTGCCCTCCCTCGGCGAGACGGCGGTCGCGTTGCGCTCGCTCGGCGAGGTGGTGGACGGGCTGAAGGCGTCCCGCCACGACGACCCCGCAGTCGCGGACGTCAAGGGCTCCGCGCGGATGGCCGAGCTGATGAGGCGTACGGCGCGCCAGGCAGTGCCGGGTGCGCCCGAGGAGCTTCGGCTGTTCTACCGTGACGACCGCATCGTGCTGAGCCGAGGCGACCTGAACCAGCTGCGCCGTCAGCTGCTCGGCCAAGGACGTCGCAACCGTCAGATCCATCGGGTCGCGTCGACGCTGCTCGACGCCATGTGGGGGCAGGTCCGCGGAGAACGAGGCTTGGACCGCGGCAAGGACCACTTCGTCGACACGATGCTGGGAAGCCAGGCGTTCGTCGAGTTCGCCCTCTCCTGGTGGCCGGTGCTGGAGGCCACCGACGTGCTGGGCTGGCTGCGCGACGCCGACTTCCTGGCGCGGGTCGGACAGGGCGTGCTCGACGAGGACGACATGTCCCTGCTCGCCAAGTCCTGGGCGTCGGACGAGGGCCTCTCGGTGGAGGACATCCCGCTGGTCGACGAGCTCCGCTACGCCCTCGGCGACGTGCCCGAGCGTGCGCCCGATCCCGACGAGGATCCGCTCGCCCATCTGGTCGACGAGAACTTCCAGGAGCTGAGCACGGGCTTCGACCGGGAGCCCAGCCGGGCCTCGACTCCGCGCACCGACGACGACGCGTACGCCCACGTGCTCGTCGACGAGGCGCAGGACCTGACGCCGATGCAGTGGCGGATGGTCGGCCGGCGCGGCCGGGCGGCGACGTGGACGGTGGTGGGAGATCCAGCACAATCGTCCTGGCCGGACCCGCGTGAGGCAGCCAAGGCCCGTGAGCACGCCTTGCACGACAAACCGCGTCACGAGTTCCATCTGTCGAAGAACTACCGGAACAGCAGGGAGATCTACGGCTTCGCTGCCGAGTACGCCCGGCGGGCCGGCCTCGACGCGGACCTTCCGGACGCCGTGCGCGCGACCGGCGTCGAGCCCACCGAGGTGAGGGTCGACAGTCTCGCGGACGGGGTCCGCGATGCCGTCGGAGAGCTTCGCGGTGGCGTGGCGGGCACGCTGGCCGTGGTGGCCGCCGGCCCCCGACTGCCCGAGGTGCGCGCGTGGCTCGCCTCGTGGCCGGAGCTGGCCGAGGACGTCTCCGGCGGACCGGCCGCCCGCATCGCGGTGCTGACCGGGGTGGAGACCAAGGGTCTCGAGTTCGACGGCATCGTCGTGGTCGAGCCGGCGGAGATCGAAGCGGAGTCCAGCACCGGGCGGGCCACGCTGTACGTCGTACTCACCCGGGCCACCCAGCGCCTCACCCTCGTCTCCCGCTGAACGGGGCAGGAGCGCCCACTCAACGGGTGGGGGTAGCCTCACGCAGCGTGACCGAGACCCCGGTGGAGGCGCTGCGGCGGCACGAGGCGTGGGCACTGATCCGCAGGGAGGAGGCGGCCTCGGTCACGCTGGTCGGGGGTCGGCCGAAGACTGTGGAGCGGCTCGCGGACGTCCCGCTGGAGAAGGGTCCTCCTCCGCCTGGCCGCAGGTTCGACCGGTTGCTGGCGATCCCGTTCCGGCAGGTCTCGGAGCGGGGCTTCCACGTCCACGACGACGCCACTCCACTGACCGTCATCGACATCGACGTCGAGACGGAGATCCCTGTCGACGAGCTGCTCGGGATGATCCCCGACGAGAAGGTCGGGTTCGTCGACCCCGGCGGCTTCGAGACCTCCGACGAGGAGTACGCCAAGGTCGTGGGGGCCATCATCCGCGACGAGATCGGCAACGGGGAGGCGGCGAACCTGGTCGTCGCACGCAACTACCGCGCCCGCGCTCGGGACTGGGGAGCGGGCGCGGCGCTCTCCGTGCTGCGCCGGCTGCTGGAGCGCGAGCACGGCGCCTACTGGACCTTCCTGGTGTTCACCGGTGACCGCTACCTGGTCGGCGCGAGCCCCGAGCGGCACGTCAGCGTGCGTGGTGGAGACGTGCGGATGAACCCGATCAGCGGGACGTTCCGGCTGCCGCGGAGCTCGACGAGCTCCACCGGCGGAGAAGCAAGCTCGGCCCGCGGGCTGAAGGAAGGTCTCCTGGACTTCCTTGCGGACGAGAAGGAGATCTTCGAGCTGTTCATGGTCGTCGACGAAGAGCTCAAGATGATGTGCGACATCTGCCACGAGGGCGGCCAGGTGCTCGGCCCGTTCCTGAAGCCGATGACGCACCTGGTGCACACCGAGTACCTCCTCGCCGGCCGCACCGACCGGGACGTCCGCGACGTGCTGCGCGACACGATGTACGCCGCCACGGTCACCGGGTCGCCGGTGCGCAATGCGTGCCGTCTCATCGCGAAGTACGAGCACGGCGGCCGGGGCTACTACGGCGCGGCCCTGGCGCTGCTCGGCCGGGAGCGGGACGGTCAGCCCACCGCGGACGCGCCGATCGTGATCCGCACCGCGGACGTGTCGCCGGACGGCGTACTCACCGTCACCGCGGGCGCCACCTTGGTGCGCGACTCGAAGCCGGCCTCCGAGGTCGCCGAGACGCACGCGAAGGCGGCAGGCATCCTCGGCGCCTTCGGCCTCGCACAGACCAAGGCGCCGGACGGCTCCCCACCGGTCACCGAGCTGATCGACGACGAGGACGTCCGGATCGCGCTGGGCTCGCGCAACCAGCGGTTGTCGAGGTTCTGGCTGACCGACCAGAGCGGGCAGCGGCCGGTGCCCGAGCTCGCGGGCAAGAGCGCCGTGATCGTCGACGGCGAGGACGACTTCGTGAACATGCTGCGCCACCTGCTCGCGGTGCTCGGTGTGGACGCACGGGTGGTGGCCCACGACGCCTGGACGACGCACGACCTGGACGCCGACCTGGTCGTGGTAGGGCCCGGCCCCGGCGACCCACGCGACCGCGCCCACCCCAAGATCGCCGCACTCGGCGCCCTGACCGATGCGCTGCTCGTCTCGGGGGCCCCCTTCCTCGCGGTCTGCCTCGGCCATCAGGTGCTGTGCGACCGGCTGGGGCTGCTTCTCGACTACAAGGACATCGTCTTCCAGGGCACCCAGTCGCGCATCGAACTTCCGTTGCCGGCGGGGGCTGCACGGCCCAGCGCCGAGAGTGTCGGGTTCTACAACACGTTCGTCGCCCGGGTCTCGACAGGCTCGACCAACGTCACGGGCCCGCTCCCTGCCGGGGTCGAGGTGACCTGCGACCCGGAGTCGGGCGACGTGCACCTGGTCCGCGGGCCGCACTACCGGGGCATCCAGTTCCACGCCGAGTCGATCCTCACCGAGCACGGCTATGACCTGCTCCGCGACCTGCTCGTCGAGCTGCTCGAAGACTGACCAGCGGGAGAAGTAGCCGGCCCGCCGACGAAAGGGGGACGTCGACGGGCCGGGAAGGGCGCCGGCACCCGGGCTCAGGGGCGTGGGTAGGCCCGGATGCCGACGAGTCGGTTCAGGAGGACGTCGCCCCCTGGTCGCTGTCCAAGGTCACCGTCACCGTGTGGGACTGCGAGGCCTTGCTGTAGACGGTCAGCTTCACCGTGTCGCCGGGGCGATGGCCGCGGATCGTAGCGACCAGCGACTCGGCTCCGGTGATCAGCTGGTTGTCGACCTTGGTGATCACGTCGCCTCGCCTCAGCCCGGCCTTCTGCGCCGCGGACCCGGCGTTCACCGAGCGGATGCCGGCGCCGGTGAGCAGGCCGTTCTTGCTGGACGCGTCGGTGACCGTGACGCCCAGCCGCGCGTGGGTCGGGGTGACGCCGTGCACCAGCTGCTGCACGACCGGCCACACGTTGCTGACCGGGATCGCGAAGCCGAGACCGATCGAGCCACCCTCGCTGCTGCCGAACGGGCCGCCGGACGACGAGGTACGGATGGAGGAGTTGATCCCGATCACCTCGCCGGCCATGTTGACCAGCGGTCCGCCGGAGTTTCCGGGGTTGATCGCCGCGTCGGTCTGGATCGCCGGGTACGTCGTGGCGGTTCCTTGCAGCTGGGCGAACTGGCCGGATCCACCCTGGCTCTCCTGCACCGACACCGGACGATGCAGGGCGCTGATGATGCCGCTGGTCACGGTCGCCTCGAGGCCGAACGGAGACCCGATGGCCACGACCTTCTGCCCGACAGCGAGATCCTGGGACGTGTCGATGGTGGCCGGGCGGAGGCCGGAGACACCCTCGGCCTTGATCACGGCGAGGTCGGTCACCGGGTCGGTGCCGATGACGTGCGCCGTCTTCGCCGTACCGTCGTTGAAGTTCACCGAGATGCTGCCACCGCCTGCCGCGATCGCGACGACGTGGTTGTTGGTGAGGATCCGCCCGTTCGAGCTGAGGATGATGCCGGACCCGGAGCCCGCCTCACGGGGGCCGGTGACGTTGATCTTGACCACCGACGGCAGTACCGAGTCGGCGACCTGCTGCACGGAGCCCTTCGCGGCCGCCGGAGCCTTGTCCTGGGTGACGTTGGCGGTGACGACCCCAGCCGAGGACGACGGCGATGCGCTGCCGCCGCCCCCGACGAGGCCGTCGAACACGGTGAATCCCGCGGCGCCAGCCACGCCAGCGAGACCACCGACTACGAGGGCCGCCACGATGATCGCGGCGATCACCCCGGTGCCCGGCCGGGAGGTGCGACTCTTGGCCGGCTCGGGCGGACCGTAGAACCCGTGGCCTGAGTCCGGCGCCGCCGGACGCTCGCCCCAACCGGAGGAGGGGGCCGGGGAGGCGTACCGGTGGTGGCTCTCGGGCGCCAGCCACTCGGTGTCGGCACTCTCCTGGGTGTGGCCGGGCTCACCGGCCGCACCAGCGTCGCCGGCGTCGCGGTGTTCCTCGGGCCGCGGGTCGTTCTCGGTCATGGCACCCACGATGCCGGAGGAACCTTAATCAGGACTGAGACGGCGATGGCAGGCTGCCAAGAGTCTCGGCCGCCCGTCCGGGGCGTCCGGGGAGCTCCAGCCAGAGCGCGGCGCCCCCGCGCTCGGACCGGTCCGCGCGCACGGTGCCGCCGTGCCGCTCTGCCACCTTGCGGACGATCGACAGCCCGAGCCCGGACCCGGGCATGGTCCGCGAGTCTGCGGAGCGGTAGAACCGCTCGAAGACGTGCGGCAGATCGGCCTCGGCGATCCCGTGCCCCTCGTCGGCGACCAGCAGACTGCCCTCGGCGAGCCGCACGGTGACCACCCCGAGAGGCGGACTCCACTTCGCGGCGTTGTCGAGCAGGTTGGTGATCGCCCGCTCCAGGGCCGCCGGGTCTCCGGAGACCCACCAGGTGTCGGTGCGTACGTCGAAATCGAGGCCGCCGGCGCGCCGGCGCACCCGCTGGACGGCTCTGTCGGTGACCTCGGCGAGGTCGACCAGCTCCGGCTCGGCCGGCGCCGCGTCCTCGCGGGCCAGCTCGGTGAGGTCGCCGATCAGGGTGGTGAGCTCGTCGATCTGGAAGCGCACGTCGTCCATCAGTTCGCCGCGCGACGCAGGGGACAGGCCTCCCTTGGTCTCGGCCTGGCTGAGCAGGTCCAGGTTGGTGCGCAGCGACGTGAGCGGCGTGCGCAGCTCGTGGCCGGCGTCGGAGACCAGCTGCCGCTGGCGGATCCGGGATGCGGACAGGGCGGCCAGCATCGCGTTGAAGGCAGTGGCCAGTCGGGCGATCTCGTCGCTGCCCTCCACCGCGATCGGGTCCAGCTGCTCGGTGCGCGCGATCTCCTCGGTTGCCGCGGTCAGCCGCCGCACTGGGCGGAGCCCGTTGCGTGCCACCGCCCAGCCGGCGAACCCCGCGGCGATCACCCCCAGCGCACCGAAGCCGAACAGCACCAGCGCCAGCTGCGCGAGGGTGTGCTCGTTGGGCTCGAGCGACTGGGCGATCACCAGTGCCAGGCCGGGCTGGCGGGTAGGCACGGTGGCGACCCGGTAGTCCGCGCCCGGGGTGGAGATGGTCCGGATGCTTTGGCGCTGCAGCCCGCGGGCCACCGCGAACTCCGGCGCTCCGAGCTTCACCTGGTCGTCGCGGGGCCCGCGGCTGGTGGTGTGCACGACGCCGTTGGCGGTCACGTAGCCGACCTTGACGTCGGCGGCGCCGAGCATCGCCGGCGGGATGTTCTGCAGCGCCGGGTTGGTGAGCGCGTCGTATTGTGCGGCTGCAGTGGCCCTGCTCAGCAGGGAATCGTCCATGGTGGCGCGCAGCTGGTGACGGACGGTGAAGAAAGCGGCCAGCGCGACGATCGCCACCGAGATGCCGACCGCCATCGTCGCCAGCACTGCCACCCGGCTGGCCAGCGACCGCTTGTAGTGCAGCTGCATCAGGCTTCCTTCAGCACGTATCCGACCCCACGCACGGTGTGGATCAGCCGGGGCTCGTCGTCCGCCTCGGTCTTGCGCCGCAGGTAGCCGACGTACACCTCGAGCGAGTTCGCGGTGGTCGGGAAGTCGTAGCCCCACACCTCTTCGAGGATGAACGACCGCTCCAAGACCCGTCGGGGCCGGTGCAGGAACATCTCCAGCAGCGCGAACTCGGTGCGGGTCAGCTCGATCTGGCGCTCGCCGCGCATGACCTCGCGCGTGGCGACGTTCAGGGACAGGTCGGAGAACGACACCTGCTCGCTGGCTGGGTCGTCGGGGTCGGCGGGAGCGGCCCGACGCAGCAGGGCACGGAGCCGGGCCAGCAGCTCGTCGAGCGCGAACGGCTTGGTGAGGTAGTCGTCGGCGCCCGCGTCGAGCCCGTCCACCCGGTCCCCGACCGAGTCGCGGGCGGTGAGCACCAGGATCGGCAGGTCGTTGCCGGCGGTCCGCAGTGCCCGCGTGGTCTCGATTCCGTCGAGCCGCGGCATCATCACGTCGATGACGAGCACGTCGGGGGCGGACACGGCGATGCTGGCCAGCGCCTCCGCGCCGTCGGCGGCCAGGCTGACCGCGTAGCCGTTGAACTCCAGGGAACGTCGCAGCGACTCCCGCACGGCGCGGTCGTCGTCGACGACCAGTACGCGCATCGTCTGCTGCTCGGTGCCCATGGCCATGTCTCAAGCCTGCCACCGATGTCTGAGCCGAACCTGAGACCTACCCGATTCGTCCGCGATCGCTCCGCGAGAAGCGGACGCAAGATCGCGGACGAATCGGGTCAGAGGTAGGAGCGGGCGGCTTCGCCGGCGCGAGCGCCGTACCCGCCGCCGAACATGCACGCGTGCACCAGCAGCGGGAACAGCTGGTGGAGGGCCACCCGGTCGCGCCAGCCGTCGGCGAGCGGGGCGGCCTCGTCGTAGGCGTCGAGGACCCGCGGCAGCTGCGGGCAGCCGAACAGCGACAGCATCGCCAGGTCGCTCTCCCGGTGACCGCCGTGCGCGGCGGGGTCGATCAGCCACACGCGGCCCTGCGTGCCCCAGACCAGGTTCCCCGACCACAGGTCGCCGTGCAGCCGGGCCGGCGGCTCGTCCGGGCCGGCCAGCTCGGTGATCTTGGCGACCACCGCCTCCACGGCGGCCGCGTCCTGGTCGGCGATCCGGGCACGGTCCCGGGCCAGCTTCAGGTAGGGCAGTACGCGCCGGGTCGCGAAGAACTCCGTCCAGTGCGGTGCCGGACGGTTCGGCATCGGCAGCATCCCGATGAATCCGTCGCGGCCGGCACCGCCGGCGTTGCCCCCGGGGTCCCCGAATGCCTCGGCTCCGGCCGCGTGAGTGCGGGCCAGCGACCGCCCGAAGCCCTCGGCCGCCTCGATCGACGGGCGGCTGCTCTCCACCCAGGCCAGGATCAGACAGTCCTCCTCCACGGCGAGCACCTCGGGTACGTCGACCCCTCCGGCGGCGCGGGCTTCCGCGAGCCACCGCAGCCCGCGCGCCTCGGCGGGGAAGAAGCCCTCCGGCGCCTGCGGACGTGCCTTGACCACCGCCGAGGAGCCGTCGGGCAGCCGCAGCCGGGTCGCCGTGCAGATGTCGCCGCCCGCTACGGGGCTGGTGGCCACCACCGCGGCGCCGAGCAGGGCCTCGGCGCGGTGCGCGATCGCGTCCATCCGGGGCACCTCAACGCGCCTCCCGCCCGTTCGAGCCGTCCAGCGTCGCGGCCAGTGCGGCGACGAGCGCCTCGCTGGTCCGCTCGACGATCGTGAGCACGGTCGTGAAGCCCTCGTCCTGCCCGTAGTACGGATCCGGCACGTCCCGGACGGTGCCGTGGGCCGACGACGCGGTCAGGAGGGGGTCGAAGTCGCGGAACATCCGCAGCCTGTCGCCGAGCGCGGCGCCGGCCATCTCGTCGAGCGCGCGGTAGTTGTCGGCGTCCATGGCCAGCACCAGGTCGCACTCGCCTAGCCAGACCTCGTCCACCTGCCGGGCCCGGTGGCCTCGCACGACGTACCCCTGCGTGGTCAGCACCTCCGCCGCCCGGCGATCCATGGCCGCGCCGACGTGCCAGTCGCCGGTGCCGGCGGACACCACCCGCACCCGGTCCGCCAACCCTGCCCCCTCGATGCGGTCGGTGAGCACGGCGGCCGCCATGGGGGAGCGGCAGATGTTGCCCAGGCAGACCGTCGCGACCAGGTACGGGGCCTGCTGACCGGTCGCGCGCTCCCGGGCGGGCGGCAGCAAGGTCCGCAGGTCCTGCGACATCGGCGAGGTCACCTGTTCATCTCCCGGGTCATCTTCCATCCGGGAGCACCAGTTCGAGGACCCAGGTCGCCACCATCACGATGATGCCGCCGAACACGGCGGTGAGGAACCCGTCGACGTGGAAGCCGAGCGCGATCTGGGTGGAGATCCAGGAGGTGAGCAGCAGCATGAATGCGTTGATCACCAGGATCAGCAGGCCCAGGGTGAGGATGATCAGCGGGAACGTCAGCACCTTCACCACCGGTCGGACGATCGCGTTCACCAGCCCGAGGATCACCGCGACGATCACCAGGTGCAGCAGCTTGTCGGAACCGGTGAGCCGGATCCCGCCGAGCAGGAAGGTGGCGATGCCGAGGGCGACCGCGTTGACGACGACCCTGATGACGAACTTCACGGGGACGATCTTGCCATCCGGGCGTCGGTCCGCGCTCAGCGCAGGTGCAGCGCGGTGAGCATCGAGGTCTCGGCGTTCCGCAGGTGGTCCTCGAGCTCGCGCTCCGCGGCGTCCACGTCGCCGCTCTCCAGCAGAGTGAGCAGTGCCCGGTGCGAGACGACCTGCTCCGCGGCGTTGCGGCGGATCCGGTCCACCTTCGCCAGCCCGAGCCGCACCTCCGAGGTGACCGCCTCGGCCATCGCGGCGAGCCGGGACGACTCGTTCAGTCCTACGAAGGCCTTGTGCACGCCGAGGTGCGCGGCAGTGAGCTCGGCCGGGCTGGCGCCGTCGTGGGCGGCCGCCGTGAAGTCCTCCAGGGCCCGGCGTACGTCGTCACGTGCGGCCTGCGAGGCCTCCGGCCAGCGGCGCACCCCCGCGGCCTCGAGCACGGCCCGCGCTGCGCACACGTCGTGCACCGAGTCGGGGTCCAGCGCGGTCACGTGCACGCCCCGGTTGGGCTCGCGGGTGGCCAGTCCCTCGGCGACCAGCACGCCGAGCGCCTCGCGGATCGTGGAGCGCGACACCCCCATCGCCTCGCCCAGCGCGTGCTCGCGCAGCGGCGTACCGGCCTCCACCTCACCGTCGAACAGCGCCCGCCGCAGCTCCTCGACGACCCGGTCCACGGTGCTGGAGTGCTCCAGGCTCAACGACGTGAACGGGGTCTCGGGGCTCACGGTCGTGATTGTCCGACAAGAACTTGACCGGCGCGACCCCCCACGCCACACTGATGATAGTCAGATTGTCTGACAATCAGACGGCCAGCCGGGGCCGATGCCGACGAGAGAGCCGAGGAGGCGAGATGACCGAGCTGCAGTGGGGACGCCGCTACCTGATGGTGGAGCCGCGCCACTTCCGTGTCGAGTACGCGATCAACCCCTACATGGACCCCGCCCGTCAGCCGGACCCCGCGCTCGCCGCCCGCCAGTGGCAGACCCTCGCCGACGCGATCCGCTCCGCCGGCGGTGAGGTCGAGGTGCTCGCGCAGCGTCGCGACGCCCCGGACATGGTCTACGCGATGAACCTGGGCCTGGTCGTCAGCTCCCCGGACGACGAGCACGTGGTCCTCTCGCACATGCGCTACCCGCAGCGCCGGATGGAGACCGCGAGCGCCGCAGTGTGGTTCGCCGGGCACGGCTTCTCGCAGACGTACGTCGGGCGCGACGGCGTGGGCGCCCACCTCGAGGCGGGCGACGTGTTCGCGTTCGGCAACGGGCTGGTGGCTGGCTACGGGCCACGGACCGAGGAGCTCGCGCTCAAGCACCTGGCCACCGACCTCGGCGTGCGCGTGCGCGGGCTGCGGATCACCCACCCGGGGATGTACCACCTCGACCTGGCGTTCTGCCCGCTCGACGCGACCCGGGCGATGGTCTGCCCGGCCGCGCTGGACGAGCCGTCGGCGCGCGCCGTGCTCGACCTGGTGTCCGAGCCGCTGGTGCTCTCCGAGGCCGAGGCGTCGACGTTCTGCGCGAACTCGGTCGTGATCGGCTCGACGATCCTGATGCCCGCCTGCCCGGACCGGGTCCGCGCGCAGCTGGAGGCGTGGGGCTTCTCGGTCGTGCTGGTCGACGTGAGCCAGTTCCACCTCGGCGGCGGGTCGATCCGCTGCCTGACCAACCCGCTCGACGTACTCCTCGGCCGCGACCTGCCGGCCACGCCCGGCGGCGAGGTCCTGCTCGCCTGACGGCATGGGCGCGTCGACACGTCGGCTCGGTCAGCTGACCGTCAGTCCCCGCCGTCGGGGCGCTTGCGCGTGCCGGAGATCAGCCGGGACAGCCCGGCGACCGCGTCCGGGGCGGGCGAGGCCGCTCCGCGGTTGGCCTCGGCGACCTCGGTGAGCAGCTCCTGACGGCGCACCTGCACCTCGCGAGGCGCGTCGACCCCGACGCGCACCACGTCGCCGCGGATCTCGAGGACCGTGACGACCACGTCGTCCCCGATGACGATGCTCTCGCCGATGCGGCGGCTCAGCACCAGCATGGAAGGCCTCCCGCGGTGGTCGACGACCGGACGACGTACTCGGCGCCCAGTCTTCCCTGTCCGGTCCCGCGGCGCACGCTCAAGGGGCGACCGGGGCGCGGATCGGCAGGTCCGGGTCGTCGAGCAGCACCTGGCCGCCGCGCCGGGTCCGGTGGTTGACCAGGACCGGAGCCAGCAGGTTCGCGGTGGTCTCGGCCAGGCTCTCGCCGAGCGTGAGCACCACCAGCGTGAGCAGGTCGCCGGTCGACTCGATCCCGAGGTCGGCTCCGACGGCGTCGTCCACCTCGGGCCGGTAGTCCTCGAAGAACGCGTCCGGCGGCACCACCACGAAGCTGAGCCCGGGCTCGTCCAGCGACTGCAAGGCGCAGAGCGCCCCGGCCTCGTCGAGGCGTGTCAGCGCGAAGCGGCGGTGGTCGGGGAAGCCGATCATCGGCCGGACCATCTCCAGCACCGGCACGTCCGGGTCTGCCGCATGCTCTCGGGTCATTCGTCGTCCCCTAGGGGGTGGGTGGCGGTGGGATAGCAGTGTGGTGACGGTCATCGCAGGAAGTCCAGCAGCGAGGGCTGCAGCACACGGGCGGTGGCCCCGAGGGAGCCCTGGTAGGCGACCTCCTGGAGCTTCAGGTCGACGACGGCCTTGGCGATGTCGACGTTCTCGACGTTGGACAGCGCCGCGTGCTGGTCGATCGCGGTGCCCTGGAGCCGGTCGATCGTGTTCTCCACGCGAGCGTACCTGGCGCCGACGTCGGCGAGTGCGGACGTCATCTGCTCGGTGATGTCGTCGAGGGTCTGCAGCGTCGCGTTCAGCGCGGTCGGGTCGGCGACCACCTGGGTCGCCGCGTCGCCGACGACCGCGAACAGGTTCGTGGCGCCGGAGGCGAACGCGGCGGGGCCGGAGACGTTGACAGCGACGGACTCGCCGTCGTCGATGGTCCGGTTGACTGCGGCCTGGGTGCCCACGAACGCGCCGCCGGCGTCGTACGCCGTGCCTCCGGCCGTGGTGCCGCCGAAGATCGGCCGGCCGAGGTGCTGGGTGTTGGCCAGCGAGAGCAGCGAGCTGCGCAGCTGCCCTAGCTCGACGCCGAGCGCGGTGCGGGCATCGGGGCCGTTGCTGCCGGTGGACAGGCCCTGGACGATCAGGCCGCGCGCACGGCGTACCACGTCGAGCATCGAGGTGAGCGTCTGGTCGGTGGTGCCGAGCCACGACAGCCCGTCCTGGCTGTTGCGGACGTACTGCTCCCCGGCCGAGATCTGGGAGCGCAGCCGCATCGCCTCGTTGGTGCCTGTCGGGGAGTCCGACGGCCGGTTGATCAGCCGGCCGGTGGACAGGTGCTCCTGGGACTCGGAGAGTCGGCCGAGGCCCTCCTGGAGGGCGAACAGCGAGTGCTCCATCATCATCCGCTGGGTGATCCGCATGCTCATCAGCCCACCAGCCCGGTGTGGTTGATCAAGGTGTCGAGCATCGAGTCGACCGCGGTGAGCACCCGCGCGGCCCCTTCGTAGCCGCGCTGCGCGGCCAGCAGGTGCACCATCTCCTCGTCCACGTTGATCCCGGACAGCGACTCGCGTGACGCGTCGACCTGGGCGGTCAGGGTCCCCTGGTTGCTCGCCGCCTGCTGCGCCGAGGACACGGTGACCCCGAACGAGGTGACCAGCTGGCGGTACTGCTCGGCGCCGAGGTCGAGGCCCGCGAGCGCCTCGGCGTTGCCGTTGTCCAGGCCGCCCACGGACGGGTCCGCTGCGGCGATCTTCCGCGGGTCGCTGATCGCGACCTGCAAGGTGTCCGCGGTGGTGCCGGTGAACAGCGGGGTGCCGGTCGCGCCGTCGAGGTCGACGCCCGCCGCGTGCTGGGTGTTGGCCTGGTCGACCAGCGTGGCCACGAAGCCGTTCAGCTTGCTCAGGTAGTCGGGCAGGTCGCCGGTGAGCAGCTGCTGTGCGGCGCCGACCTCGCCGGAGCCGAGCGTCACCGCGGCGCCGCCGATCGAGACGGTCACGGGGTCGGTGGCCGCGTCCGCCATCGTGGTCGCCCCGGAGACGTCCAGCGTGGTGGCGGTCGTGCCGTCCACCACGGTCTGTCCGGCGATGCTGACCGTGACCGTGGTGTCGTCGTTGACGGTCACGCCGGCGCCGGTGAGCTCGGCGAGCTTCAGCGTGAGCTGGTCGCGCTGGTCGAGCAGCGTGCCGGCGTCGGTGCCCGCCAGGTCCGCAGCCTTCAGCCCCTGGTTGAGCTCGGCGAGCTCGGCGGTGGCCTGGTTGACCTGTTCTCCGAGTGCGTCGAGGTTGCTGCGCTGCATCGACCACTCGGTGGCGACCGACCGGCCTTGGGTGGCGATCGCCGAACGCAGCGACTCGGCACGCGCCAGCAGCTGGCTGCGAGCCGCCTCGTCACCGGGATTGTTCGCGACGTCGTGCCAGCCCTGCTGGAACGCGGACAGCGCCGCCGCGATCCCGCCGTCTCCGGGCTCGTCGAGGGTGGTCTCGAAGCGCACCAGCGACGCCGAGCGGGTGTCGAGGTACGACGAGGCGGCGTGCTCGGTGCGGGAGCGTGCGTCCAGCAGCGGATCCACCATCCGCTCGATCCGGCTGGCCTGTACGCCGTCTCCGGCGCCGGTCCATCGCGACCAGATCGCCGGTGTGGCCGGCGCGCCGGTCGCCTGGGCGATCACCTGGCGGCGGGCATACCCGGCAGTGCCGGCATTCGCGACGTTGCCGCTCGCGACGTCCATCGCGATCTTGTTGTAGCGCAGTGCGGACAGCGCGGTGGAGAACGACGACATCGTGCCCGACATCGTCAGATGCTCCTGTCCAGCAGCGACATCCGGCGGTCGGTCTCGACCGCGCCGTCGGCGCCGTAGGTCCCCGGCGTCTCGGACAGCGACAGCAGCGTCGCCTGCGCGGCCTTGTAACCAGCCGTCAGCAGGTCGCGGTTGCTCTCCGACATCGACGTGATCGCGGTCGCGACGCTGGTGAACGCCTCGCGGTGGTCCAGCCAGATGTCGCTCCACGGTTCGTCGCAGCGCTCGGCGATGTCGCGCAGACCGGGGCTGGGCGGCAGGCCGAGCTCCTCGGCGACCGCGTCGGCCTCGACGGCGCGGAGCAGCTCGATCTCACGGATCTGCTCCAGCACGACGTCGATCTCGCGCGCGGCCGTCGCCAGCCAGTGGCCGCGGCCGGAGGCCAGGACCAGCTGCTCGACCTCGAGCTTGTACAGCAAGGTGTCGAGCAGCTCGCGCTCACGCCACAGCACCGACGACAGATCCTCCATGGTCATGGTGATCGGCCCCCCTCGGTTCGAGTGGTGAAAAGGATGTGCTTCTTCTGACACCACGGCTATCGGCGGGCCGCGGACGCTCCTGAGGAAAACCGCCAGCAGGGTCCGCGCCGAACGGCCGGGGACTTGATAGCCCGATGGGATCAATTGCCGGTCGGGGCAGTTTGACCCGAAGTGAGGGTCAAGTTGCGTTCACGCACTAAAAATCCCCCGAGCTAGTGCAAAACAGACATGTCTCCGCTTGGCTTCGCGTCGTGCCCCAGTCCTCCGCCGCCCCCTCGGCGCACCCTGCCCCCGCCCCCGCCGCGCCCTCCCCGGCCGAGGTCGACGACCTGGTCCGCAGGTCGCTGCCCCTGGTCGGACACCTCGTCCGCGAGATGCTCAGCCGGGTCCCGGGCCACGTGTCCCGCGACGACCTGATGTCGGCCGGCATGGTCGCCCTGGTGCAGGCCGCGCAGGCGTTCGACCCGTCGCGAGGCGTGTCGTTCTCCGGCTACGCGTCCACCCGGATCCGTGGCGCGGTCGTCGACGAGCTGCGCGGCCTGGACTGGGCGAGCCGGTCGGTACGCCGCCGCGCCCGCGAGATCGACGAGGCGCGCAACCGGCTCACCGCGACTCTCGGACGGTCCGCCTCCGATGCCGAGGTGGCTGCCGCCCTCGGGATCGGCCGCGCGGAGATCGACGCCCACCATGAGGACATGAGCCGTGCCGCGGTGATGTCGCTGCAGGGCTTCGGCGAGGAGGGGATCGACGACATCCTGCCCGCCCGCGGTCTGACGCCTGTCGACGTACTCGAGCAGCGGGAGCGGATCGGCTACCTGCACGACGCGGTCGAGAACCTGCCCGAGCGGCTGCGCACCGTGGTCGAGGGCTACTTCTTCGCCGACCGGCCGATGGCCGAGCTGGCCGAGGAGCTCGGTGTCTCGGAGTCGCGGATCTCCCAGCTGCGGGCCGAGGCGATCGTGCTGCTCAAGGGTGCGTTGAACGCCGCCCTCGATCCCGAGCTGGTGGCCGAGTCCGACCGGCCCGGAGGATGCGCCGCCCGCCGCAAGCAGGCCTACTACGCCAGCGTGGCCGCGCACCGCTCCTTCTCCGCCCGGCTCACGCCGGCCACCCCGACCCAGACCTACACCGCCTGACCGCCGACCCGGCGCGTCTGCAGGCGAAAACCCGCCGACCCGGCGCGTCTGCAGGCGAAACGGGGCCGACCCTCGCCGGCCAGGGATCGACCACGCCCACTCGCCTGGGGCAGTTGTCCACCGCCCGGGCATCGAAGCGCGAATGCTCTGCCGACGGCGTCATGGTGTCGCAGTGAGCGGTATCGAGGCGCTGTTGCGCGAACAGTCGGGCGTCGTCGCTCGTCGCCAAGTGCTGGCGCTCGGCTCGGACGATGCCTACATCGAACGACGACTGCGCCGCCAGGACTGGGTTCGGTTGCACAGGGGGTGTACGTCGACCACACCGGAGAGCCGGCCTGGCTCCAGCGCGCGTGGGCCGCCACGTTGTTCTACCATCCGGCGGCCCTGTGCGCCGGGTCCGCGCTGGTCGTGTCCGGTCCGTGGACCACCGGGGAGCCGGCCGGCGACAAGGCCGTGATCCATGTCGCGGCCAGAAGCGGCGGGTGGACCGGACCGACGGCGTGCGCGTCCACCGCGTCAAGAACCTCGCCGACGTCACGCACCCGAACCGGTCGCCGGCACGAGCGCGGCTCGAGCACGCACTGCTCGACGTGGCGTCGGCTGCTCCCAACGACGCAGCCGCCATCGCGGTGCTCGCGGATGCCTGCCAGACCGGCCACACAACCGCCGCTCGCCTCGCCACGCTGTTGCGCCTGCGCAGCCGGCTGCGCCGACGCCGCTTCCTGCTGAGCGTGCTCCAGGACGTCTCCACGGGCTCCTACTCCGTGCTCGAGCACACAGCACTGTCCCCCGCCACCCCGCCCTCTCTGGTCCGGGTGGAGCGGCCACACGGACTGCCGACGGCCGAGCGGCAGCGTAGGGTCCGGATCGGCCGGCGCCCCGGCGTATCGCGATGTCGAGTACCTCCGCTTCCGTGCGGTCGTCGAGCTGGACGGGAGCCTCGGCCACACCTTTACCGAGGATGGCTGGGACGACGTGGACCGCGACGTCGACAGCGTGCTCGCAGGGGACCTGACACTCCGGCTTGGCTGGCGGCAGGTGCTCTCTGCCTGCCGTGCGGCGATCACGGTGGCACGGCTCCTGCACGCACGAGGCTGGACCGGCGACCTGCGGTCCTGCGGGCCGGGTTGCCTGGTCCCGACCCAGGGGAGCCGCGCGACGTAGGAGCCTTTCCGGCGCCTGGTCCGGACAACCCTCCTACATCCCTTGAGGCGGCGGGGTGCGGCCGACGTCGCCTCGAACCGCTCAGGTCGAGGGGCTCATGGCCGATGGTGGGGTCGTAGCGGCCCAGACCATGGATGGAACGGGCCATGGACCCGACTCAGGGAGGAAACCATCATGGGTCTTCGCATCAACTCCAACATCGACGCGATGAACGCGTACCGCAACCTGTCGGTCACGAACTCCGCGATGTCCAAGGCGCTGGAGAAGCTCTCCAGCGGCTACCGCATCAACCGTGCCGCCGACGACGCAGCCGGCCTCGCGATCAGCGAGGGTCTCCGGTCGCAGATCGGTGGCCTGAAGGTCGCCGCCCGCAACACCCAGGACGGCATCAACGTGGTGCAGACCGCCGACGGCGCGCTTAACGAGTCCACCGCGATCCTGCAGCGCATGCGCGACCTGGCGGTGCAGGCGGCCAACGACGGTGGCCTGGACGCCAACGCCAAGTCCAACATCCAGACCGAGATGGACCAGCTCAAGTCCGAGCTGACCCGGATCGCGGACACCACGACGTTCAACGGCAAGAACCTGCTGGACGGTAGCTACTCCGGCACCTTCCAGGTCGGCGCCAACGCAGGCGAGACGATCCAGGTCCAGAATGTAGGCGACATGACTGCCGCCGGACTGGGTGTTGACGGCGTGGATGTCACGGCGGCAGCGACCCAGTACTACGGAACGGTCGACCTGGCCGGGGCCGCCGCACCCACCACCGCAACGGTGACCATCAACGGGACCGACTACACCGCCGATCTGACCGGTTGGGACACAGGCACTGACCCGGCGGCAGCGAAGGCTAACCACGCCCTGGTGCAGAACGCCCTCAACACTGCTCTGGCGAACACTGACTACACGGCGACAGTCGACGACTTCGGCAAGGTCACGCTGGGTGGCAATGTCGACAGCGCGGCGAAGGTCTTCGGGACCGCGGTCACGTCGGAGTCGGTGGCGGGTGCTGGAGCGAGTGCCGCGATCACCGCCATCGATGCGGCGATCGGCAGCGTCTCTACGACCCGGGCGAACCTGGGTGCCTACCAGAACCGGTTCGAGCACACCATCAACAACATCAACGTCGCGGTGGAGAACCTGTCCGCGTCGGAGAGCTCGATCCGCGACACCGACATGGCGCAGGAGATGACCGAGTACACCAAGCAGCAGATCCTGCAGCAGGCCGGCACCGCGATGCTGGCGCAGGCCAACCAGGCGCCGCAGGGCGTCCTGCAGCTGCTGCGCGGCTGAACCCGGTGAGGGTCGCGTACACCGCGGCTCCCACCACGGCAAGATCCCTCCCAGGGTGAGCCGGCACCACCCCCGGCGGGGACGGGACCACACCCCCTGTCCCCGCCGGGCACCAGCACGATCGAGCACCCGAGCCAGGCTGAGAAGGGAGACCGGTGATGGCAGCCACCTCCAGCGTCAGCGGCCTGGTCAGCGGGCTGGACACCGCCTCGATCATCAGCCAGCTGATGCAGGTCGAGGCCCAGCCGCAGAACCTGCTCAAGTCGCAGGTCACGCAGGCGCAGAACAAGGTCAACTCGCTGCAGACGGTGAACTCGAAGTTCGCCAACATCGCCACCAAGGCCGGCGAGCTGGCCGACCTGTCGAACTGGAAGCCGAGCAGCGCGACCAGCGACAACGACGACGTCACGGTCAGCGCCGACGCCGGCGCCACGGTCGGCTCACTCTCGTTCACGGTCAACCAGCTCGCCACCGCGGCTCACGCGACGTACCGGCAGCAAGGCACTCTCGGCGCCGCGGTGACCACGGCGGACGTCGACTACACGATCACGTTCAACGATCCCGACCACGACCCGTCGACCGTCACGTTCAACACCGGCGACGGCAGCCTGGGCGCGATCGCGGACGCCCTCAACGCGTCCGGGACGGGCGTGCACGCCACGCTGGTCCGAGTCGGCACGGATGCCGGCACCGGCGACCCGACCTACAGCCTCGAGGTGACTTCGGCGGCCACCGGGGCCGACTCCGGGTTCTCCATCACCGAGACGACCCCCGCCGACCCGGCCAACCCGGTCCCGTTCCTCGGGGGCGCGGCGCAGGGAACGGCAGGCACCGACGCGTCGATCACCGTCGACGGCCAGACCAGCCCTTTGACGTCGTCCTCCAACACGTTCACCGACCTGATGCCCGGCGTCGACGTCACGATCGGCGGCGCTGCCAAGAACGGCGACACGGCAACCGTGAGCATCACCCGCGACGCCGGATCGCTGGCTGACAAGGTCTCCACGCTCGTCGACGCGGTGAACGCCGCGCTGAAGGACATCGACAGCCTCACCGCCTACGACCCGTCCACCGAGACAGGCGGCATCCTCACCGGCGACTCGACGCTGCGGTCGCTGCGCAACCAGCTGCTGTCGACGGTCACCGCCGGTGTCGGCGGCACGTCGCTGGCGTCGGTCGGCATCGAGGTCGACAAGGACGGCCAGGTGACGTTCGACTCGGCGAAGTTCACCGAGGCCTACCGGGCCGACCCGGCCGGTACCGCCGCGAAGTTCGCCGGCACGGCCTCCTTCTCGGGCACCGGCACGGTCACCCTGAACGGCGAGAGCTGGCGCACCAGGCCCGGGGCGTACGCCGTGGACGCGACGGCGGGCACGCTCGGCGGGGCCCCCGCCACCGTCAACGGCAACATCCTTCTGGGCGCCAAGGGGACCGACGTCGAGGGCCTCTCGATCGCCGCAAGTGCGGGTGCGGTCGGCACGCTCACCTACCGGCAGGGGTTCGCGGCGTCACTGGAGGCACTCACCCAGCACGCGAGCGACCCGACGATCGGCAGCATCTCCGCGGAGATCACCGGTCAGAACTCCTCGATCGACCGGATGAACGACAAGATCGCGGACTGGGACGTCCGGCTGGCCGCCAAGCAGGACTCGCTGAAGAAGCAGTTCACTGCGATGGAGGTCGCGCTGGGCACCATGCAGAACCAGGCGTCCTGGCTGTCCGGCCAGATCAGCTCGCTGCCCGGCTTCGGCACGGGATCCTGAGGGAGGTGCGGAGATGAAAGGCACGGCCCGCGCGGCGTACCAGAGCCAGATGGTGGAGACGGCAAGTCCCGCCAAGCTGCTGGTGATGCTCTTCGACCGTCTGGTCGTCGACATCCGGCAGGCGGAGGTCGCCCAGTTCGACGGCGACTTCGAGACGGCCTCGCAGCGGTTGGTGCACGCCCAGGACATCGTCCTCGAGCTGAGCGCCTCGCTGCGGCACGACGTCTGGGACGGGTCCGAGCGGCTCGCCAGCCTCTACGCGTACCTCCACTCCGAGCTGGTCCGCGCCAACATCAAACGCGACCCCGAGGTCACCGGAGCCTGCCTGCGCATCGTCGAGCCGCTCGCCGAGGCGTGGCGCGAGGCCGCGCTCGCTCCCGTCGCAGGCTGAGCCGATGGCCGAGAACTGGGCAGTGCGCTGGCGTGAAGCGCTCGACGAGCTGGAGCTCACGGTCGAGACCGCCGAGCGACTGCTCACCGGTGAGGCCGATGCGGTCGACACGCTCGCCCAGATGCCCACCTGGACGCCGCCGGACATCCCGGCACCGCTGCCGGTCGAGCTGGCCGGTCGCGCCCGCGAGCTGTTCGCCCGTCAGCAGGACGTCATCGGACGCACCGCCGCGGCCGCTGTCGGCGTACGCCGCAACCTGCAGCTGCTCGACAGGCTGAGCGAGATCGGCACACGGCGTACCGACCGTCCGCTCTACGTGGACACCGTCGCCTGAGCCAAGTCGCCGTTCGAGTGATCACGCAGTGGCCCAGAGCTCGGCCGCGTGTCAGTGATGGTCATCCGGCAACGGCGTGCGAGCCACCGACTCGATACTCTCTTCTTCGCGCCGGCCACGTCGTCTGGCGTCGAGGACTAGGGCGCGCGCCAGCCTGACGGTTGATGCCGGCACTTTGGGACTTGGCAGCGGTGCCGTGGTGGCTGTCATCAGGTTTCCTCCTCGTCCTTTCCAGTGTCCACCGCGGCATCATCGGAGTCCAGCGCGTGAGAGCTCTCCACGAGCTGTTGACGCACCCGAACCTCGGCGACCCGGCGCGCCAGGGCTCGGTCGGAGTTGTTCCCCAAGTCAGACGCGATGAGGTCGGAGAGCAACTCGTCCCCGCTCTTCGTCCGGATGCCTGCCTGGACGCCGCCGGACATCCCGGCACGCCGCCCGGAGCGCTCGCTCTACGTGGACACCGTCGCCTGACCCGACGCTGCCCAGAACTGCATCGTCAGGCGGGCCGTCTCCGCCGGGGCCTCCAGCGGCATGAGGTACGCCGCGTCCGGGACGACCGCGGTGCGCGCGTCGGGAAGCAGGGCGCACGCGGTGCGCGCCTGCGCGGGTGTCCACCCCTCGTGGTCCGTGCCGGTGACCAGCAAGGTGGGAGCCGAGACGTGCGGCAGCTCCTCGCTCAGGTCCGGCCGACGGATGGAGATCGACACCACCGCGTTGCGCAGCGCGGCCGGATCCGCCTTGGACAGGCAGCGTTTGACGAGCGCGACCGCGTCCGGGTCCTGGGCTCGCGTCGCCGGCGACAGGAGCGCCGCGGTCGCCCCTTCCTGGATGAACCCGACCGGGCCGAAGAGGCGGTGGGTGGCCAGCAGCGCGAACATCCGCATCCGCTCCGGGCGGCTCAGCGCTTGGATCGGGCTGCCCACCATGGTCAGCGTCCGGCAGCGCTCCGGCCAGCCGGCCGCGAACAGCACCCCCACGTGGCCGCCCCAGGCGTTGCCCACCCAGTCCACGGGCTCGTACACGCCGAGCGCGTCGAGGATCGTGACGGCCGCCTCGGCGCACTCCTGGAGCGTGTAGCGCCGATCGGGATCCGCGCTCTCGCCGTGTCCGGGGCCGGTGATCAGGACCAGACGCCGCTGTCCACTGAGCTCTGGGATCACTCGGTCCCACGAGGTCTCATCGACCAACAGGCTGTGCCACAGCAGGGCCGTCGGCCCATCGCCGCACATCCGCACGGCCAGCCGTCCCAGTGTGGTCTCGATCTGCA
This sequence comes from Nocardioidaceae bacterium, assembly GCA_035690495.1. Classification (GTDB taxonomy): domain Bacteria; phylum Actinomycetota; class Actinomycetes; order Propionibacteriales; family Nocardioidaceae; genus DASSKK01. Next base: position 27,763 of record DASSKK010000086.1, read on the forward strand.
GCTTTTCTTCCATCGGCACTCCCGGCACTTGACACTGTCAACCCCGCTAGGATCGCGCCGTTGATTGACAGTGTCAACCGGTGAGCGACAGCGAGTGGAGGAGCGACGTGACCGAGGCGCTCGACGCGCGGCTGGTACGCCGCGCGCTGGAGCTGCTCGAGGATCAACCGGCCGAGCGGGTCAGCCTCCGCCGGGTGGCGCAGTCGCTCGGGGTCAGCCACCAGGCGCCGTACGTCCACTTCGGAAGCAAGCGCCGGTTCCTCGCCGCGGTGGGGGGCGCGGGCCTGCAGCAGGCCGCCGACCGGGCGAGATCCGTGGTCGAGGCGGCCGCCGCCGATCCGTTGCTCCGTCTCCACGCACTCCTCGACGCCTACCTCGAGTTCATCCGCGAGCGGCCGTTCGTGCACGACCTCGCGTTCGGGCCGCTGGTCGCCAAGTCCGACCACCCGGCTCTGCAACGGGCCGCCGCCGACCACTGGGACCTGCTGCACGACACCGTCGCGGCTTGCCAGCCCCCGCGCACCAGCGAAGCCGACGTGCTCCGTCGATGCGCGGTGATCTGGGGAACCGTCTACGGCGTGGCACGCCTCGAGGCGCTCGGGCAGATACCCGCCTCGGTGCCGGCCGACCATGGCGCGCTCCCGCACCAGGCCGTGGACACCCTGCACCACGGATGGCAGGACGCCGGGGCGACCGAAGCCTGACCGTCCCGTTCGAAAACTTGCCTGGCCAAGTCCTCAGGTCCGGGCGCCGGGTGCCGAAGCAGGGGACGAGCAAGGATCGCTCTCCCCTCGGCCGACGGATCGGCTCCACGTTGCAACGCACGGAGAACGCGATCATGGTTGTCTCGTCCCCCGCCACCCCGCCCATCTCTGCGCCGGACCCCGTCGCGGCTGCCCTGCGCACCGCCCTGGACGGGCTGGTGACGACCCAGCGGGTGACCGCCGACAACATCGCCAACATCGACACCCCCGGCTTCATCGCGAGCAAGGTCGACTTCGAGGGCTCGCTCAGCTCCGCACTCGCCGACGGCACGCTCACCTCGCAGGGCGCAGCACCGGTCGTGGAGCGCTCCACCGCCCCGGTCGGCGCGAACGGCAACAACGTCGACCTCGCCACCGAGCAGATGACCGCGATGCAGGCGACGTTCCGCTACCAGCTGCTCGCCCGCGCCGTCGGCGACAGGTACGCCAGGATCACCGCCGCGATCGGGGGCATGTAATGGGGGCCTTCTCGATGCTCGCCATCGCCGGGTCCGGGCTGGGCATGCACCAGACGTGGCTGGACTGCCTGTCCTACAACATCGCCAACATCAACACCGCCCGGCCGACCAGCCAGTCCGCGTTCCAGGCGCAGTACGCGATGGCGCAGGCCGTGCCCGGTCAGGGCGTGCGGGTCTCGGGCATCGCGCTCGGCGACCCGAACGGCCGGGTGGTCTACAAGCCCGACGACCCGATGGCCGACGCCAACGGCTACGTGCGGATGCCCGACATCGACCTCGGCGCGCAGATGAGCCAGCTGATCATGGCCCAGCGCGGCTTCGAGGCGCAGACCGCCGTGGTCAAGAACGCCCAGGACGTCTACGCCAGCGCGCTCTCGATCGGCCGGAACGCATGAGCGCTCTGTCGTTCCCGCCATCCCGCCCCCTGTCGTTCCCGCCATCCCGCCCTCTGTCGTTCCCGCCATCCCGCCCCCGGGCAATTACCCCACGAGACGAGACCCGATGAGCATCCCCGCCATCCCTGCGATTTCATCCCCCGCCACCCCGCCCATGACAGGCTTCACTCCGCTGACCCCGCAGGTGCTGCCCGCTACCACGCAGGCCACCGACGCGGCAGCCGGTGTCGGAGCCACCGGTGCGGCGAGCAGCGCCGGCAGCGCCGACTTCGCCAGCATGCTCAGCCAGGGCATCTCGCACCTGGAGGGCCTGCAGGACAAGACCGACCAGCTCGCCGTGCAGGCAGCCACCGGCGACCTGGACGCGCTGCACGACTACACGATCACCGCCACCGAGGCGCAGGTGGCCACGCAGCTGACCACCGCCGTGCGTAACAAGGCCCTCGAGGCCTTCCAAGAGATCATGCGGATGTCCGTCTGATGCGCGAACAGCTCACCGGCAGGCTCGCCAGCCTGCAGCGCACGTTCGCGTCCTTCAGCGCCGGCCAGAAGACCACCGCGGTCATCGGCGCGCTCGCCCTGCTGTTCGCCGGCGTGCTGGTGTTCCGCTGGGCGGCCTCGCCGAGCTACGCGCCGCTCTACTCCAACCTCGCACCGTCCGACGCGTCGGCGGTGATCCAGAAGCTCGACGCCGACGGGACGCCGTACAAGCTCACCGGCGGCGGCAACACGATCATGGTCCCCAAGAGCCAGGTGTACGACGAGCGCATCAAGCTCAGCGGCGAGGGGCTGCCGGCCAACACGTCCACGGCCGGCTACTCGCTGCTGGACAAGCAGAGCCTGTCCACCTCGCAGTTCCAGGAGCAGACCAGCTACAAGCGCGCCATCGAGGGCGAACTGGAGAAGACCATCGAGGCCCTCGACGCGGTCGACACGGCCGTGGTCCACGTGGCGATGCCGCAGGAGAAGCTGTTCGAGACCGACCAGAAGCCGGTGACCGCCTCGGTGCTGGTGGCCGTCCACCCGGGCACGACCCTGGGCACCAGCCAGGTGCAGGCGATCGTGCACCTCGTGGCCTCCAGCGTCAGCGGGCTCGACCCCAACCAGGTCACCGTCACGGACTCGGCCGGCAACGTGCTCGCCGCCGCGGGCGACAGCGCGTCGATCGTCGCCGACACCCGCGCCCAGCAGGTGCAGTCCTTCGAGGACCGGATGAAGCAGTCGGTCTCCTCGATGCTGGACCGAGTGCTCGGCACCGGGAACTCCGCGGTCGACGTCACCGCAGACCTGAACTTCGACCAGACCGTCACGCACACCACGCGGTACTTCTCGGTGCCCAACTCGACACCGCTGTCCGCATCGACGACGACCGAGACCTACAAGGCCCCGCAGGGCTCCGGACAGACCGGCGGGGTGGTAGGCCCGGACGGCGCACTCGTGCAGGGCGGCACGGCACCGCCGGGCACGACGAAGTACTCCAAGAAGCAGAAGACCTCCGACAACGCCGTCGGGCAGAGCGTGCAGGACCTCACCGCGGCCCCCGGCAACGTCAAGAGCCTGCACGTCGGCGTGGTGCTCGACACGCAGTCGCTGGCCGGCCGCAAGCCGTCGCAGATCCAGTCGCTGATCAGCTCCGCGCTCGGCATCGACCCGAAGCGAGGCGACACCGTCTCGGTGACCGCGATGCCGTTCGACCGGACCGCCGAGAAGGCAGCGAAGGCGGCGTTGGCGAAGGCCGACGCCGCCGACCAGAAGGCGCATATGCTGTCGATGGGCAAGACCGCGGGCCTCGTCGTGCTGCTCGGCCTGGTCCTGCTGCTGGCCTGGCGCAGCGCGCGCAAGAAGGAGAAGGCCCGTCAGCAGGCCACCACGTACGTCGTGGAGCAGCTGCGCCGCACCAAGGAGCCCGAGCCGGTCGCCGCCGCCCCGCCGACCGCCGAGCTGCCGGCCCCCGACGTACCCGAGCTGCGGATGGCCGCACGCGACGAGATCGCCGCCCTGGTCGAGCGTCAGCCTGAGGAAGTCGCCCAACTGCTGCGCGGCTGGCTCGTCGAGTCGGGGGCGAGCAAGTGACCGTCACCGAGATCGACGGCGTACGCCGTGCGGCGATCCTGCTCGTGCAGCTGGGGCAGGAGAACGCCGCCAAGGTGCTGGCCCATCTGCGGGAGAGCGAGGTCGAGGCGATCTCGGCGGAGATCTCGGCGCTGGAGTCGCTGACCGCCGCGGAGACCGAGGCGGTGCTCGGCGAGTTCAGGACGCTGGCGGCCACGCAGATCAACATCATGCGCGGCGGGCCGGCGTTCGCCCGGGCGATCCTGGAGGAGTCGCTGGGCCCGGAGCGGGCCGAGTCGATCATGAACCGGCTCGCGGCCTCGGCGATGCACCTGCCGTTCCAGTTCCTGCACCGCGCCGACCCCCGCCAGCTGCTGTCGTTCATCTCCTCCGAGCACCCCCAGGTGATTGCGGTGGTACTCGCACACCTGCCCAGCGACAAGGCGACCCTGGTGCTGTCCGGTCTCGAGCCGTCGACGCAGGCCGACGTGGCCCACCGGATCGCAGTGATGGACCGCACCAACCCCGACATCCTGCGCAGCCTCGAGGCACAGCTGGAACGCAAGATGTCCTCGGTCCTGCAGCCGACGGAGATGGCCACGGTCGGCGGCCTGGACCCGTTGATCCAGATCATCAACCGCTCCGACCGGGCGACCGAGCGGCTGATCGTCGAGGGCCTGCAGGAACGCGACCCCGAGCTCGCCGAAGAGGTCAAGAGCCGGATGTTCATGTTCGAGGACATCCTGCTTCTCGAGGACCGCGACATGCAGAAGGTGCTGCGCCAGGTCGAGGGCAGCGATCTCGCGGTCGCCATCAAGGGCGTCTCCGACGAGGTGCGCTCCAAGATCACCTCGAACATGTCCGAACGCGCCGCCCAGACTCTCGCCGAGGACGTCGACCTGCTCGGGCCGGTGCTGCTGCGTCAGGTCGAGGAGGCCCAGCAGAAGGTGATCATGGTGATCCGCCGGCTCGAGGACTCGGGCGAGCTGACGATTCGGAGGGGCTCCGATGACGAATACGTCGTCTGAGCGAGCGGGCGAACGAGCGGGCCGGGTCGTGCTGCGCGACCTGCCCCTCGAACCTGCCGCCGTCACGCTCACGGGCACCGACCTGCGGAGCGGGCGCTGGACCAGGTACGGCGACCCGCGGGTGCTCGGTGACACGGTCACCGAGGCCGCGGTGGCCGGCCTCGCCGACCGGGTCCGTTCGGCCGCACGCGCCCAGGGTTATGCCGCAGGCTGGGCGGAGGGCACCCGTCGCGCCCAGGCCACGATCACGGCCGCGGAGGACGAGCGTGCCGCGGCCACGGAGCAGGAGCGGGTGCGTGCCGCCGAGGAGCAGGGTTCGGCCCTGTCCGCCCTGACGCACGCAGTCGACGGCTGCGGGGAGGCGGCGCGGGCGGCGTACGACGACATCACCGGAGGGGCTGTCGACCTCGGCCTGCGGGTCGCCGAGGCGGTGCTCGGCAGAGAGCTCGCGATCGCGACCGACCCCGGCGCAGACGCCTTGAGACGCGCCCTCGCCGAGATCGGGCCGGACGTCCCCGTGACCGTGCGGATGCACCCAGACGACCGGGCGCTGCTGGACCCAGCCGCGCTCGAGGCGCGCCCGGCCGCCTTCGTCGACGACCCGAGCCTGCAGCGCGGCGACGCGGTCGTCGAGACGGACACCCAGGTCGTCGACGCCACCATCGCCGCGGCACTGGAACGGGTCAGGCAGGTGCTTGCATGACCACCGGACTCGTAGAGGAGACGACCCTGGCCCGGGCGCTCGCGCACGCGGCCCCGCTGCGGCTTGGCCGTCTGGTGGAGCTCAAGGGACTGCACCTGCTGGTGCGAGGAGTCGATGCCGCCGTCGGTGACCTGGTCCGCATCCAGACGGACGGCACGCCGGTAGCGGCGGAGGTCGTCGCCAGCAGCCCGCACGGCGCGGTGTGCCTGCCGCTCGGCTCGACGCACGGCCTGCGGGCCGGCGCCCCGGTGCAGGCGACCGGCGGGCCGCTACGGATCCCGGTCGGCGAGCAGCTGCGCGGGCGGGTCCTGGACGGTCTCGGCCAGCCCCTCGACGGTGGAGCGCCGCTCGCCGCGCTGGCAACCGAGCCGGTCGAGAACGCCACCCCGAATCCGCTGCACCGTGCCCGGGTGGACACCCAGGTCGGCCTCGGAGTGCGCGCCCTCGACGCGCTCGTCTCGGCCGGGCGCGGTCAGCGCCTCGGCATCATGGCCGGCTCCGGCGTCGGCAAGTCCACGCTGCTGTCGATGGTCGCCCGGGGCACCGAGGCCCGGCTGTCGGTGATCGCGCTGGTCGGCGAGCGTGGCCGCGAGGTGCGCGAGTTCCTCGAGAACGACCTCGGCCCCGAGGGCCTGGCCCGCTCGGTCGTGGTGATCGCGACCTCCGACGCCTCCCCGGTGGAGCGGGTGCGCGCCGCGTTCGTCGCCACCCGGATCGCGGAGTGGTTCCGCGACGCCGGCGAGGACGTCGTACTCATGATGGACAGCCTCACCCGCGTCGCCATGGCGCAGCGCGAGATCGGTCTGGCCGCCGGGGAGCCGCCGGCCACCCGCGGCTACCCGCCGAGCGTCTTCGGGATCCTGCCGCGACTGCTCGAGCGCGCCGGGCCGGGCGCGACCGGCAGCATCACCGGGCTCTACACCGTGCTGGTGGAGGGCGACGACCTGCAGGACCCGATCGGCGACACCGCCCGCTCGATCCTCGACGGCCACGTCGTGCTGTCGCGCCGTCTCGCGACGGCCGGACACTTCCCCAGCATCGACGTGCTCGAGTCGATCTCCCGCGTCTCCGGCGCGGTGACCGGCCCCGAGCAGCGTGCCGACGCGACCC
>DASSKK010000087.1:0-6376 GCA_035690495.1 Nocardioidaceae bacterium
ACCAAGATCCGCCTCATCACCCGGATCGCGTTCGGCTTCCGCTCACCCGAGGCCCTCATCGCCCTGGCCATGCTCAACCTCGGCGGCCACCGACCCGTACTCCCCGGCCGGTCATGACCCACGGATCAGTCAGGAGAGCCGGAAAATTGGTGCCCTCGGGAGAGTCAACCATGCGCCGGTTGGGCAAAGTGGCCGCTGGACCGCCAAGCGGGGCCGCGTAGCCTGACCCCCGGCGGACTTGGCCGCGGTGAATAACGCCTCTGTAGATCAGCAATCGGGTAGATGTCATGCCCGATCGCTCCGGCGGAGCTCGGCCTCAGCCCGGGATTCGAGAGACACATCATTCCGGCATGCCGGAAATGACCACAGATCAGTCAGGAGGGCCGTTTCTAGACGGGTCGTGCTCACGGGGTGGATGGCAGCCGGAACCAGCCTGGACTGTGGAGAGGACAGCGGCCGCGCTGACGCGCTTCCGCGGCTGTGGCACCGCAGGTGAGGAATCGGGAGGCCCACCGGAGTCGGCGTCGGCCGGCGGTGAGGAGGAGCAGCCCGATGACGGCGACTTTTGGCCACTGGGGCCGTGGCCCGAAGCCGTCGGGGCGGGGGTAGCCGCCGTCCGCGAGGCCGGCGGCGCGTTCGAAGTGGTTGCGGGACTGGGGGAAGAATGCGTCGTCTGCGACGTACAGCACTGGCATCGCCAACGGCCCTCCTGCCAGGGTGAGCATCGCCCACTGGGTGATGTGGCGTGACTCGTGGCGTGCCATCGCCTCCCACTTGGGCCCGCTGGTCGAGGTCGTGGTGCCGGTCAAGACGACGCCTCCGACGGTAACCGCGGAGTGCGAGGCCGCCGAGGGCAGGAATGCCAACGTCATCGATCCGCCCTGGCAGAGCCCGCCGCCGCGGTTGTCCACGTAGCGGCTGGCCAGGCCGGAGACCGGTGCGGTCAGGACCTGCCGGGTTCGGAGCCACAACGCCCCGAGTGAGTGGCCCGGGTTGCCGGTGGCGAGTCTGGGCAGCTCGGTGGCGCAGCGAGGTAGGCCGGGGGTGCTGTTGTGTTGGTTCACGGCCATCCCCGAACCCAGCAGGACCAGTCCCGCCAGCGCGAACGTGCCGGCAATTGCGAGGTCCCTTCGCCGTCGACAGCAGCGGCAAGCCAGCTCGGCACGTTGCCGTCCTCGTGCGAGGTACCAGATCCCCACCAGCAGCCCGAGCAGTCCGAAGGCCAGGACCGCGGCGAACACGCCGAGCAAGCGGACTGTGGTCCGAAGCCCTTGCGTGGTGTCGCCTCGCGCCTTGCGGGCTCGGGGGGCTCCGTGGCTCTGGCCCATTTCCACGGTCCGCAAAGGGGGTGTGCTCCTTGTCCGTCAGCGGTGGTCGCGTGCTGGGGGACCAACACGTCGGAATCCGCTCCCCCGGTCTTGGGAATGACCCACGTACCCGCGTTATCAAAATGTAATCTCATCGAGACCAAAACATGACATTCGTCCCGGGCGGGTACGGCGGGAGCGGCAACCAACGGGAAGGACCATCGCTGATGCCGAAAATTGCCGTGATCGGCTGTGACGAGGAGAACCTCCAGCTTCTGCGAGGCCTGCCAGACCGGGAATACGACTTCCACGGGTTGCTCCCGGCTGAACGCATCATCGGCACGGAGAGCCTGGACATGCCCGCGCTGCTCGATGAGGCCAAGCGCCGGCTCGAGGACATCCCCGGTCGGTCACGTCGACGCGATCGTGGGCTACTGGGACTTCCCGGTCAGTTCGCTCGTGCCCATGCTGTGCCGGCGTCGGGGGTTGCCCTCGCCGCCGCTGGAGTCAGTGGTCAAGTGCGAGCACAAGTACTGGAGTCGGCTGGAGCAGCAGAAGGTGATCTCAGAGCACCCGGCATTCGGGGTCATCGACCTCGACCAGCCCGACGAGCTGCCGGATGGGGTGGCCTTCCCGGTGTGGGTGAAGCCGGTGAAGTCAGCGTCGTCCGAGCTGGCCTTCCACGTCCAGAACCAGGACGAGCTCGCCACGGCGATGGCCGAGATCCGCGCCGGCGCCGGCAAGATGGGCGAGCCGTTCGAGTTTGTCCTCGACCAGGTCGAGCTGCCCGACGAGATCGCCTCCGTCGGCGGAACGGCGGCGTTGGTCGAGGAGTCGGTCAGCGGGGCCCAGCTGACTGTCGAGGGCTACGCCCACGACGGTGAGGTGCGGGTGCACGGCATCATCGACTCGCTGACGTATCCGGACAGCCCGAGCTTCCGCAGCTACCACTACCCCTCGAGCCTCCCGCAGCCGGTGCAAGACCGGCTGGTCGACAACAGCACGCGGGTGATCAGGCAGATCGGGCTGAGTCCGTCCGCCTTCAACATCGAGTACTTCTGGGACGCAGAGACCGACCGGCTTGCACTGCTCGAGGTCAACCCCAGGCTCTCCCAGTCGCACGCGTGGCTGTTCGAGCAGGTCGACGGCGTGGCCAACCATCAGGTGATGGTGCGGCTGGCGCTGGGGCAGCCACCAGGTCTGCCGCGCCGTGAGGGCGCGTACGGCGTCGCGGCGAAGTACTTCCTGCGCCGGTTCGACGACGGCGTGGTCACGACCGCGCCGCCCCCGGAGCTCCTGGAGCGTGTCGAGCGCGAGGTCGACGGTGTGCAGGTGCATCCGGTCGCCACCGAGGGCAGCAGGCTCTCCGCGCAGCGGCAGCAGGACAGCTACAGCTTCGAGGTCGCCCAGACCCACGTCGCTGCGGCGGATCGCGAGGAGCTCGAGGAGAAGTACCTCCGGTGCGTGCAGATGCTGGGCTACGAGATCGACGGCGACCCGCTGACGGGTTGACCCGCAGGACAAGAGAGGATCGTACGACGATGCTCACCGTCGCCTCCCTGCCGCACGACGTCCGCCAGGACGAGCATGTCTGGGTTACCACGCCCGACGGTGTCCGACTTGCTGCGCGGATCTGGCGGCCGGTGAGCTCCGACACCGAGCCGGTGCCGGCGATCCTCGAGCTCATCCCCTACCGGCAGCGCGACCTCACCGCCCAGCGCGACTCGATCCACCATCCCTATATGGCGGGTCACGGCTACGCCTGTGTCCGTGTGGATCTGCGGGGGAGCGGCAACTCCGAGGGCGTGCTCACCGACGAGTACCTGCCCCAGGAGCTCGACGACGCCGAGGCGGTGTTGGCCTGGCTGGCCGACCAGCCGTGGTGCGACGGCAGCACCGGGATGATGGGCATCTCCTGGGGCGGGTTCAACGCCCTCCAGGTGGCCGCCAGGAGACCCCGCGGTCTGGGTGCGATCGTCACCGTGTGCTCGACCGACGACCGCTACAGCGACGACGTGCACTACATGGGCGGCTGCCTGCTCAGCGACAACCTCTCGTGGGCGTCGACGATGTTCGCCTACAACTCCTGTCCGCCCGACCCCGCCGTGGTCGGCGAGCACTGGCGCGACATGTGGCTGGACCGACTGCGTGGAAGCGGGCTGTGGCTGGACACCTGGCTGCGCCACCAGCACCGCGACGCCTACTGGCAGCACGGCTCGATCTGCGAGGAATACGCGGACGTCCAATGCCCTGTGCTGGCCGTGAGCGGCTGGGCTGACGGCTACTCCAATGCGGTGTTCCGGATGCTCGAGCACCTGCAGGGGCCGCGGATGGGGCTGATCGGACCGTGGTCGCACAAGTACCCGCACCTCGGCCAGCCCGGCCCCGCGGTCGGCTTCCTGCAGGAGGTCGTGCGCTGGTGGGACCGCTGGCTCAAGGGCCGTGAGCCCGGCGTCCCCGAGGCGCCGCGTCTGCGGGCTTGGATGCAGGACAGCGTGCCGCCGCACACCTCCTACGAGGAGCGCCCCGGTCGGTGGGTGGGCGAGCCGAGCTGGCCCTCGCCGCACGTCCATCCGCAGCGCCGGCCACTGGGACCGCACCGCATCGCCGGCGTCGACGAGGACGTCGCCGCGGAGGTGCTCTCCGTCGAGTCCCCGCTGTCGGTGGGTCAGTTCGCCGGCAAGTGGTGCTCCTACAACGCACCACCGGACCTGCCCTACGACCAGCGGGAGGAGGACGGCGGCTCCCTCGTCTTCGACAGCGACGAGCTCGCCGAGCCGCTGGAGATCCTCGGCTCCCCAGTGGTGGACCTCGAGCTGTGCTCGAGCCGCCCCGCCGCGATGGTCGCCGTACGCCTCTCGGACATCGCACCCGACGGCGCGGCCACCAGGGTCAGCTACGGGCTGCTCAACCTCACCCACCGTGACGGCCACGAGGCGCCGGAGCCGCTGGAGCCCGGCCGTCGCTACCACGTCCAGGTGGCGATGAACGGCGTCGCGCACGCCTTCGCGGCCGGTCACCGGGCCCGGCTCTCGGTCTCGACGTCCTACTGGCCGCTGGCTTGGCCGCCGCCCGAGCCGGTGCGCCTGCAGGTCGACACCGGCACGAGCGGGCTGACGTTGCCCGTGCGGCCGACGGGGGAGCGCGACGAGGTGAGCGTGCACTCCTTCGACGAGCCGGAGGGATCACCGCCGCTGGAGGTGACCCAGGTGCTCCCCGCCGAGCATGCCTGGCGGGTGTCGCGGGACCTGGTCGACTACTCCGGCCGACTCGAAGTCGTCAAGGACCTGGGCGTCGTCCGGTTCGAGGGCATCGACCTCGAGGTGACCCGACGGGCGTTCGAGACCTACAGATGGGTGGCCGACGACTTCGGGTCGGTCCGCGGAGTCACGAACTGGACGATGGCGTTCCGCCGGGGCGACTGGGTGGTACGCACCGAGACCCGCACGACTCTGGAGTCCACGGCGACCGAGTTCGTGCTCAACGCGCAGCTGGATGCGTACGAGGGTGAGCACCGGGTGTGCTCACTGAGCTGGAATCGGACCATCCCGCGGGACATGGTGTAGCCGTCGATCGACCCGTCCAGATGATGTGGCAGGTTGTCGTATTGGCGGATGCTGTTCGTGGTGGTGTTGGAAGGCGGTCATCAGGGCCGCCCGGAACTGAGGAGCACTACGATGACGCACTACCTGCTGGCCGTGCACGGCCCCGTCGAGATGGACGAGTTCGGCAACTACGGCTCCGAGAAGGAGATGGAGGAGGCGTTCGCCGCGACCGGCGCCTTCAACGACAAGCTGCACGCCGAGGGCTACTGGGTCTTCGCCGGTGGGCTTCAGCCGGCGTCCTCGGCGACCGTAGTCGATGGCCAGGGTCAGACGCCGGTGGTGACCGACGGCCCCTACCTCGAGACCAAGGAGGTCATCGGGGGTTTCTGGGTCATCGACGCACCCGACCTCGACGTAGCGCTCGAGCTCGCCGCCGAGGGATCCAAGGCGTGCAGGGGCAAGGTCGAGGTCCGCCCGTTCGAGGGCCTCGCCTGAGCCCGCCCGACCTACAGCTGATCGATGCAGAGCGAAACGGCGGCCGTCGAGCGGGTCTTCCGCGAGGAGTACGGCCGCCTGATCGCCTCACTCGTTCGCCGCTTCGGTGACATCGACATCGCAGAGGAGGCGGCGGGCGAGGCGCTCGTGGCCGCGCTGGAGAAGTGGCCAGAGTCCGGGGCACCCCCCAACCCCGGCGGCTGGCTCACCACCACCGCGGGCAACCGCGCGATCGACCGGATCCGCCGCGAGAAGCAGCGCGACGCCAAGCACCAGGCGGCGGCCTTGATGTATGACGACCCCACGCCCCCCGAGCCCACCGGACCGGTCGAGGACTACCGGCTGCGGCTGATCTTCACCTGCTGCCACCCGGCGCTCGCACCCGAGGCGCGGATCGCGCTGACGCTCCGTCTCCTCGGCGGGCTGACCGTGGCCGAGATCGCACAGGCGTTCCTGGTCCCCGAGACGACGATGGGACAGCGAATCACCCGGGCGAAGAAGAAGATCGCGGCGGCGAAGGTGCCGTACCGGGTGCCCGCGGCCGCTGACCTCCCCGAGCGGCTCGGCGGCGTGCTCACGGTGCTCTTCCTCGTCTTCAACGAGGGCTACCTCGCCACCGGCGACGGCGACCCCGTCCGCGCCGACCTCACCGGCGAGGCCATCCGCCTGACCCGAACAATCCGCGAGCTCCTGCCCGACGAACCGGAGGTAGCCGGGCTGCTCGCGCTGCAGGTTCTCACCGAGTCCCGGCGTCAGACGCGGGTACGGAACGGGCAGCTGGTCCCGCTCGGCGAACAGGACCGCGCCGGCTGGGACCGTGCCCTGATCGCCGAAGGCCACGATCTCGTCCGCGGATGTCTCGCCGTCAACCGTCCCGGCCGCTACCAGATCCTCGCCGCGATCAACGCTGTCCACACCGACGCGCCCACGGCGGCCGACACCGACTGGTCACAGGTCGTCGCCCTCTACGACCAGCTCGTCCGGCTCGACCCCTCGCCGATCGTCGCGCTCAACCGCGCCATCGCGGTC
>DASSKK010000088.1:0-27554 GCA_035690495.1 Nocardioidaceae bacterium
AGCCGTCGCCATAGAGTCGCTGCTTGCACGCCGTTTCCTGTTCTGTTGTTCGGGACCTTCAACAAGCCCAGAACATAGACAGGGAACGGCGTGCCCCCTCTCAGGCGCGCTCAACCACCCACGGAAGCGTCAGGAGAGCCAATTTTCCGCGGGGCGTGTCGACCCCGGAGAAGGTGAACGATATGGGCACTGGAGACAAGGCTGGCAACGCCAGGCAAAGCCTGTGGGGAAAGGCCAAGGAAGCGACCGGCCGGCTGCGCGGAGATAGGCCGCAGAAGAACGCTGGCAAACGCGAGCAGAGGACTGCGCATCTGAAGAAGGCCACCGAGCACGTGAAGGACGCAGGCAAGAAGAGATAAGCGCCGCGATAACGCAGCGGCGGCGGGTCAGCACGGCGATGGCCCCAGGCTCGGCGCCGCACGTCGCCCCAGGCCCCGGCTTCAACGCAGTCACTTGACGGATAGGTGGCCGCGGCAGCCGAGAGTCTTCGTCAGCACGCCTCAATACGGCACGCGCCGCACCAACACGGATGTATCTGGGGCGGCATGTCCGCCTCCTGCGTATTCGTACCAGCCCCGACTGAGGCCACCCGGTCTGGAGTTTGGCGAGCTCCAACGCCCGTGGGGAACCGGATGTCCACGTGGCCATGGACGTTGGGCTAAGGCAGGCGCGCGGTGGCGGGTGCCGGTGTTTGCTCGTCGTCGACGACCAGGAACTGGTCCGCGCCGGCTTCGAGATGATCCTCGAGCGCGGCGGACTCGAGGTGGTCGGCGAGGCGGCGGACGGCATCGAGGCGGTCCGCCAGCTCATTGCGAGCCGGCCCGAGATCCGGATCGTGGTGCTGACCACATTCAACCTCGACGAATACGTCTACGAAGCAGTACGTGCCGGAGCAAGCGGCTTCCTGCTCAAGGACATCTCGCCGACCGACCTCGTGCACGCGGTCGACCTCATAGCGCGGGGCGACGCACTGCTCGCGCCGGCACCCACGCGGCGTCTGCTCGATCGTTATGCCTTCCAGCCTTTCCCCGCAACCAAGCGCGATCAACTCGCGGCGGTCACCGACCGCGAAACCGACGTCCTGCGTCTGGTCGGACAAGGACGTTCCAACGCCGAGATCGCAACCGAGCTGTTCCTGAGCGAGGCCACCATCAAGACCTATGTGTCCCGACGGCTCACAAAGCTCGATCGACGCGATCGCGTTCAACTAGCGGTGCTCCCCTACGAGTGCGGTGTCGTAGTCCCCGGTGAAGGAATCGTCGGCGACGCCTAGATCTTCACCAGAGAGGTGCGTCTTGCCGGCTGTGCTGTCAAGAGCTCACCTCGGATTGGACACAGCGCCACGTCTGGGCGGCGGCACCACTCCCCGTCTCCCGATGCCTCCCCGGAGAGAACGCGGCCCCAGCCCCAACACTGGCAGCGTGCACTTTCACGCTCGGAGCGTGCGGTTTACGAATCGCCCGCCAACGTGCGAAAGGGAGAGTGCAAGTGAGCGCCGCGTCAAGGAGTCTCGGCCGCGCCCAAGTAGGCTACTCGGGCCTAGCAGCGCGCCAGGTGGCACGTCATAGCGCCCACAAAGACGTGCGTGCCGATGAGACCGTTCCGGTTACTCCTGGGGTAGCCGACGGCGACAGCGAAGTCGGCACTCATGCGACGGGGCCGCCGCCGAAGCCAACCTCGTTGCCGTCGGAATCGCGGTAGATCACCTTGCGCACGCCGCTCTCGTATGTCTCCTGAGAAGCAGGCTGGATCCCCGGTCGCTGATGCCTGAGACGCGCTCATCGAGGTCGTCGACGAAGGCAGTGTGCAGGGCATGACCCGCTCGTTCGGGCAGATGCTCGATGTAGAGGTGTCGGTGTTCCGCAAGCTCCCATACCGCTTCAGTGGCGTTGGGGATGAACGCGGGCTCAGAGCCCAGCAACCGTTGGTAGAAGCTCAGCGCACGCTCGTAGTCGCTCACCGGCAGCCTAATGACGAACACCTGAGTCAACTACTGCCTGACCACCGAGTCGAGTCGGTGCACGAGAAGACGACGCTACAGCTTCCTCGTGGCCGCGCGGTCCGCTTGGCGCCGCTCCATTGAGAACCCTCAGGTGCGTCACACCGCCGCCTGTGGGACGAAGGGCCCGTCGAACGGTTGGCGCTATCTCGTGCACATCGATTGAGCGCCCTTCGGCGAGGCTCGGACGGCTGCCGACGCTGCACCTGGCGGTTGTGCTGGCGTGGTGCGTGCTGCGTGGAGCTCTGACCGCCTGGGGCCGCGCGCATGGCCTCGATCGCGAACGCTCGTAGGCGGTGTGCCGCTCTGCTCGGCTAGGCTCAGACGGCATGGAGGTCACCGAGTTCGTGCCCACACCCGAGCAGTACGCCTTCACCTTCGGCGGAGTGGCCCCGGTGCAACGCGTCCGACCCGGCGACGTTCTGCGTGTGTGGTCGGACGACGCGTTCTGCGGAGCGCTGCGCAGCGTCCAGGACCTGCCCTCGGAACGGTTGACCATGCCGTACGTCAATCCGCAGACCGGACCCTTCTTCGTGGAGGGCGCCGAGCCGGGCGACACGTTAGCCCTGCACCTGGTATCGCTGGAACCGGCGCGCGACTGGGGGGCCTCGTCACTGATCCCGTTCTTTGGAGGCATGACCAGCACCGACCGGGTAGTAACGCTGCAGCCCCCGCTGCCGGAGAGAACCTGGATCTACGAGCTGGACCGAGCCAAGTCGACCGTGACGTTCGTTGCCAGCCGCAGCGAGCACGTCATCGAACTGCCCGCAGAGCCGATGCTCGGGACCATCGGGGTGGCGCCCGCGGCGGGAGAGGCCCACAGCTCACTGGTGCCGGAGCGGTTCGGCGGCAACATGGACGTCCCACAGGTACGCGCCGGTGCCACCGTCTGCCTCGGGGTGAACGTGGAGGGCGCCTTGTTCTCGCTGGGCGACGGACACTACCGCCAGGGCGAAGGCGAGGCCTGCGGCACAGCCGTCGAGGGGGCAATGACCACGACCGTGCTGGTCGAGCTGATCAAGGGCGTGCCGACGCTCTGGCCGCGCGTCGAGGACGATGCCACCTGGATGTCGGTGGGATCCAGCCGGCCCATGGAGGATGCCTGGCGCATCGCCACCGGCGACATGATCGAGTGGTTCGCCGACCTGTTCGGACTCGATCCGATCGACGCCTACCAGTTGCTTACCCAGATGGCCCGCGTGCCCGTAGCAAATGTTGTCGACACCAACTATAGCGTGGTCGTGCAGGCAGCCAAGGCGCTGCTGCCCCACGCGTCGGCCTACGGCGGACTGCACGACGAACTGCGGCAGCGTGCCGCCTCACTGAGAGCGGGCTGAGACCCGCAGACAAGGAGACCGGCATGGACCTGGAGCTGTCCGGCAAGCGGGTGCTCGTCACCGGCGGGACCCGAGGCATCGGACGCGCGGCCGTGGCCGCGTTCTTGGACGAGGGCGCGCAGGTGGGATTCTGCGCCCGAACCCCGGATGAGGTCACCAGGACCGAGACCGAGCTGAGCGCTCGCGGGACCGTGCGTGGCTCGGTCGTCGACGTCGCGGAGCGGGAGGCCCTGACGGCCTGGGTCGATGACTCCGCCCGGGCGTTCGGTGGGCTGGACGTCGTCGTGGCAAGTGTCAGCGCGCTCGCCATCCCCGACACCGAGGAGAACTGGGAGCTCTCCTTGAACGTCGACCTGATGCACACCGTCCGGCTGGTCAATGCCGCGCTGCCGCACCTGAAGCAGAGCCCGACGCCCGCGATCGTGGCCGTTTCGAGCGTGTCCGGCCGGGAGTCGGACTTCGCCTCCGGTCCCTACGGCACCGCCAAGACCGCGATCGTCGGATACATCCACGGGCTCGCGCTGCAGCTGGCCGAGCAGGGGATCCGCGCCAACACGGTCTCACCCGGTAACACCTACTTCGAGGGTGGCATCTGGGCCGCCGTTGAGCGCAGTGACCGCACGCTGTTCGACACCGCGATCGGTCTGAACCCGACCGGACGGATGGGCCACCCGGAGGAGTCGGCGGTGGCGATCGTGTTCCTCGCCAGTCCACGTGCCTCGCGGATCAGCGGGACCAACCTGGTCGCCGATGGCGCACTCACCCGTGGCGTCCAACTCTGACGCTCGGGGACCGCGATCCACGCGGCCGTCGGGGCCGACCGACTCGCGCTCGTCGCACCGGTCCGGCCACCCCCGAGCTGGGCTCCTGGTTGGTCCGCCCTCACGTGGATTATCTCGAACGCTCACTCGGGTTCGAGGTCCTGGCGATCAGGATGTCCACCCAACGGGTCAACCTCAGAACGGGCTGCCCCTTTCCCGAGTTCGGGAATGGGCGGCGCGTGGCTATAAGCCTGAATCCGTGGACGGGCTGTGGGTGAGCGGGGCTGGTGCGCCGCGGCAGACGTAGAAGTGCCTTCTGTGCAAGGAGAATCGGGGTTGTTGAGGTCCTGATTTGGCCGAGAACAGAAGTGCCGCAGCCGGGTCATGACAGAAACCGCCGCGAAGGACCCTGGAGGCGCCCATCACGCTGACAACTGAACATCGCCCCTGAGAGGTAAAACCGCAGGTCAACCGCTCTTTCCACATGGGTGGCAGGTGCAGGATTCGAACCTGCGTAGGCGTACGCCGACGGATTTACAGGACGACCATCCCCACCCGGTCACCTGCACGTTTGTCGGCGAAGCCGAGAACTTCCGCACAACTTCCCCGCAGCCAGCCGGACCCAGCCGCCACCGGCCGGACAGCATCACCGGCAACCACGATCGGCCAATGTTTCGCTCGCGGCTGGCGGTGCACACGTCGGAGCGACACGAGGTGACCACCATGTCAGAGTTGAAGAACGTCGGGGTCCGGGAGTTCCGCGACCACGCCACCGCCTACCTGTCCGGTCCGGATCCGGTCGCGGTCAGCAAGCACGGTCGCGTCATCGGCTTCTACATTCCTCTTGAGCGCGACATCGAGGAAGTTCAGCGGGCCGTCGCCCAACTGACCGCCAGCATCGACCGTGTGGTTGTCGAGTCCGGCCTTTCCGAAGACGACCTAGACCGGCTGCTGGATCTGCGGCGTCACCAGGCGTCGTGATCGTCGTCGCCGACGCCAGTGCTTTGGTCGCAGAGCTGCTGCGACGCCGAGGTCGAGAACTGTTGGCGCATCCGAACCTACGGAACCGACCTCGGTGGGCGGCCGCCCACCGTAGTGGTCGCTCAAGGCCGAACCGCCTTCAGGACCCCGTTGCACCCTGACACCTGCGCATGGTCCCGGTGGTGCCAAGTGCGGCCGCTCGGGAACGGACGAGCCAACCGGTCGGGCTCGACCCAGGGGCTGGGGAGCCGTGGCTGCGGATCAGCCAACCCATACGAGGTTGAAGATCCGCAGTGTTTCACTGTCGTCGTCGACGTGAAAGCCGATCAGCCCCAGGCCATCGTCGAAGGTCGCCTCGCGAAATCGTTGATCGTCTCCCGGCAGGAGAACTGACGCATCCCATGGCTCGTCGGCCAACTCGACTGCACGGGCGACGAGAGCGTCCTGCGCTTCAACGGGGAGGTCGTGATACTGAGCAGCGGCACCAGCAGCAAAGGTGACGCGATAGGTCACCGCTGGGGCCAGCTGTTGACAACGTCCTCAATTGGCACGTCGCCGGCCGCATCGTGGTCCGCGGATGCCAGTCGCGATGCATAGCTCGAATCGCTGTAGGCGACCGCCCGTAGTCGCCACAGCCGGAGCAACTCATGCAGCACCCGGAACTGCTCCGGGCGTCGTGCTTGCTCGACGGCGCCGGCGTACTCGCGGCGGAACTGCGCGTGATACTGCTCCGGGAGCAGGCGCAAGATTTCGGCAGGGTCGTCCGGATCGTGCCGGATCGGCGAAGGCTGTGCCGTCATGCAGTCCAGCATACGGCTACACAGGTCCACGCCCACCACCTCGAAGGTTCGCCATCTCCGAGCGGAACGTCTGCGCCAGTTCCCCGCCAGCCAGCCTGACCCAGCCGTCGCCCGCCGGGTATCCTCCCCAGTCATTCGGGGTCGGCCGGTGGCGCGTTGACAACCGGCGGCGCATACGTCGTGCCGCTATCGTGGTCACGAGGTGACTGAGGAAGTCCAGCGTGCCCTGACTCGACTGGCCGAAAGCATCAACCGGGTGGCCGCCGAGCGCCACCTCACCGAAGACGATCTCGCCCAGCTGCTTGACTTGCGACATGACGCAACTGGGCTTGGCCATGGGTCACCTACGGTGCCCTGCACCGGGGGTAGTTCGATTCCCCCGAGGCTTGGCCTTATCTGGGAGTGCAGAGGATCTCTACGTGCGGGGTCAGGAAGGACGCTCCGTCGTGTGCGGCCCAGAGGCGCCACCCGTCCGCTAGACGGTTGAGATCCTGAGTGGTCGCCAGTCGCCGCTGTTTGGCCTGGTCTGCCAGGGCCGAGGAGGTGATGCGGTCGGCCCATAGGTTGGCCCACCACGACCTGTCTTGCTTGGTGGTGAAGCACCAGGCGCTGGCGGTGACGCGCACGTCGGAGAACCCTGCCTGTCGCGCCCACTCGGGCAGACGGCGGCCGGCATCGGGTTGGGCCCCGTTGCCACGGGCGACGTCCCGGTAGAGAGTGAGCCACTCGTCGAGTTCGGGGAGCGCCGGCCACCAGAGGAACCCGGCGTAGTCGCTGTCGCGGGCTGCCACGATGCCATCAGGACGGCATACGCGGCGCATCTCCTTCAGGGCGGCCACTGGGTCGCTGAGGTGTTGAAGCACCTGGTGGGCGTGCACGACGTCGAAGGTGTCGTCGTCGTAGTCGAGGTCGTAGACGTCGCCGACGACGAATGCCGCATGCGGTACGTCTGCGCCCTCTGCGGTGTTCCGTGCCTCTTCGATCACGTTCGCGGACCGGTCCAGGCCGATGACAGTGCCGCGTGGTGTGCGGTGTGCCAGGTCGATGGTTATCGTTCCTGGGCCGCAGCCGATGTCGAGCACGCTGTTGTCGGGGCTGAGATGTGGCAGCAGGTATCCCGCGGAGTTCTCGGCCGTGCGCCACCGGTGTGACCGCAGTACGGCGTCGGCGTGGCCATGGGTGTAGACATCGACGGGCACCGAATGTGGACGATTCGTGATGTCAGACATCCTCGGCCACCGCCTTTGCTCGAAGCCGTGACTGGCGGGACTCGATCGGGTGGCCCACCAGCGCGGGGAGTGTCTGTGCCACTGTATTGACGGCTTCGAGGTCGACCCCCGTCTCTACCCCGGCCGCGTGACACATGAAGACCAAATCTTCGGTTGCGACGTTGCCCGCTGCCCCTGGGGCGAACGGGCATCCACCGACCCCTCCGATCGAACTGTCGAAGATGTTGACGCCTTCCTCCATCGCGACCCATGCGTTGGCGAGCCCGGTGCCGTAGGTGTCATGCAGGTGCAGTCCGATCGTCGCCTCGGGTGATGCATCACGTACAGCGTGGAGCGCATCACGCACCTGCCCGGGATGCGCCTTGCCGATCGTGTCGGCGAGCCCGATCCGGTCGATGCCGTCTTGGGTGATCTGGCCGACGATGCCTGCCAGCACTCGAGGGTCGATGTTCCCCTCGAACGGGCAGACGAAAGCCGTGGCCACGCCGACGGAGACGCGTTTGCCGGCCGCTCGCACCACGTCGGCGGCTGCCAAGACCGCGGCGATCCCTTCCGCGACGGTCCGGCCGGTGTTGGACTGGCTGTGCCCTTCGCTCGCCGACAGGAAGAGTCGTACCTCACTCACGTCGGTGCCCGCGGCGCGCTCGGCACCACGCACGTTCGGCGCTATCGCGCACAGTTCCACGGTTGATGACAGGTCGCCGATCCGGCCCAGCAGCTCACCGCTGTCGGCCATCTGCGGAACCAGGTCTGGGCGCACGAAGGCCCCGACCTCGAGCCGCGGAAGGCCCGTGCCCGCGAGTCTCCTGGCGAGACTCTCCTTGTCGGCAGTCGGGACAGTGGCGGACTCGTTCTGAAGACCGTCTCGAAGGCCGACTTCGGTGATCACCACACGCTGCGGCAGCCCGGCCATCTAGATCACCCCTTGCGATCGGAGATCGTCGATCTGTGAGATCTCGAGACCGAGCAGATCGTGGAGAACCTGTTCGGTGTCCTCCCCGAGACCCGGACCGGGCCTCCTGACATGACCCGGACTCTCGGTCAGCTTGGGCACAACGCCGGGGAAGGAGATCTCCGCTTGGGTGTCTGCGTCGAGTTGAGCCTTCTGGTTGACCAGCATCTGACGCGCCCGGAAGTGGGGGTCGGCCAGAATGTCGGCGGCTGAGTAGATCGGTCCGGCTGGACAACCCGCCTCCGCCAACGTGTCCACGACTTCGGCGATCTCGTGCTGCGAGGTCCAAGCTGCGATGGCGTCGTCGATCTCCTCGGCACGTACGACCCGACCCTCGTTGGTCGCAATGCTGACATCGTCCGCCAGGTCCTCGCGTCCGATCGCGAGCATGAGCCTGTGGAAGGGTCCGTCTGCGTTGCCTCCGATCACGACCCAGTTGTCACCCTTACAGGGGTAGGTGTTGGACGGCGCGATGCCAGGCATGGAACTTCCGGTCCGTTCGCGCAGCGTGCCGTAGGCCTCGAACTCGGTGACCAACGTTTCGGTGATCGCGAAGACCGCCTCGTACAAGGCCACGTCGACGGTCTCTCCTCGCGCCGGACTCGGGACAGCACCACGCTTCAACAGTCCCATCAGGGCGCCGATGACGCCGTACAGTCCGGCCAGGGAGTCCGCGAGCGCCACGCCCACCCTGGTCGGCGGCAGCTCCGGGTGCCCTGTCAGATACCGGACGCCACCCAGTGCCTCCGCCACGCCGCCGAACCCGGGCCGATCGCGGTAGGGGCCGCTCTGGCCGTAGCCGGAGATCCGTACCACTACCAGGTCAGGGTTCTGCTCGCGCAGCTCTTCTGGCGACAGCCCCCAACGCTCGAGGGTTCCGGGCCGGAAGTTCTCCACGAGAACGTCGCACTCACGTGCGATGCCCAGCGCGATCCGCCGGCCCTCGGGTTGTCTGAGGTCCACGGTGACCGACTTCTTGTTGCGCGCCAGGAACTGCCAGAGCAGCGACGAGGTCGAGTCGCGAGTTCGCCACCGGCGAATCTCGTCGCCGACTCGCGGTCGTTCGATCTTGATGACCTCTGCGCCGAACTCCCCCAGGATCCTGCTCGTCGACGGGCCGGCGATGAAGCTTCCCAGCTCCAGTACGCGGATGCCCTCCAGTGGCTCGGCCGGCGACTCGCCGTTGCTCATGGTGCTCCTTCGTCGTTGTTGTCACCCGGCCAGATAGAGGGCTCGCAACTGCTCGTCATGCAGCAGCGAGGGCCCATCTCCCTCAAACCGGGTCTCGCCGCTGGCCAAGACGTACGCACGGTCGCAACGGTGCAGCGCCTCCTCGACGTTCTGCTCGACGACCAACATGGAGACCCCGCCCGCACGCAACTCCACCAGCTTGTCGAACACGATCTCGCTCATCTGCGGCGACAGGCCAGCCGTGGGCTCATCGAGGACGATGAGCTGCGGCTCGAGCAAGATGGCCCGCGCCATCGCCACCATCTGCCGCTCCCCACCCGACAGTGCGCCAGCTTTGGTCTTGCGATGCCGCACCAGGGAGGGGAACAGTGTCAGCACCCGTTCGATGAGCTCTCGGCGCCTGCGCTTGGCGAGGTGAGCGCCGAGAAGGAGGTTCTCGTCGACGGTGAGCCCCCGGAAGATGTTTTCGATCTGCGGCACATAGGCGAGTCCATCTCTAGCCAGTCGCTCGGGCCGGCGGTTCGCACACGACGTTCCGGCGAACACGATCTCGCCGGACCAGGGTGGCAGCAATCCCACGACAGTCTTGGTCAGAGTCGACTTGCCCGCCCCGTTCGGGCCGACGATGACCACAAACTCCTGCCGCCGTACATGCAAGGTCGTGCCGTGCAGGATCTGCTGGTCGCCGTACCCCCCGTCGACCCCTCTGACGTCCAGGACGACGCCAGGGGAGGTCTCCGGAGTGCGCGCGGGTTCGGATGCCGTTGTGGTCACCGACGCTACTGCCCGAGCTTCTTCACCAGCGCCGTGACGTCTTTCTGGCTGACAGTCCCGATCTGAGACTGCTCGCCGTTCTTGATCTGGAACACCCCGAAGCCACTGATGCTGTTCCCGTCTGCCTGGATGTCATCGGCGCCGGAGGCTCCGTCGAAGTTGATGTCCTTGCCCTGGTCCAGCAGCTTCTTACACGCTGCGTAGGACAGGCACTGGGTGCCGTCGTTCGCCACCGTCCGGACGTGCGAGACGTACGTCGATGGATCTGTGGACTTGGCCTCCTCCATGGCCAGCGCCAAGATCACCGTCGAGTCGTAGGCAAGGTCGGACAGGTTCGCCGGTCCCTTCTCCTTCGAATAGGTCTTCTTATAGAGCTTGACGTAGGTGTCCTTGCCGGCGCCGACCGACGCGGGGCTGACGGCCACGATGTTGGCCTCGCCCTTGACCGGCTCCAGCGTCTTGATGCTGTCGGAGTTCAACAGAGTGTCCGTGCCGATGAACAGCGGAGTCGAGATCGACGAGAACTGGCTGGCGTTCTGCCAGAACTGGGCTCCTGACTCCGGGGAGATCTCGATGAAGATGCACTTCGGGACGGGTTTGCCAAGCATCTTCAAGACCTCTGAGGAGTACGACGGCTGCTTGACGGCGAGCTTGATGTCTCGGTCGATCGTGCCGCCCAAGGCGGTGAAGGCCTTCTTGACGTTGTCGTGGATGGACTGTGCGCCCTCCAGCGACTCCGTCACGATTGAGCATGTGTGGAAGCCCTTGCTGAATGCGAGCTGGGCCATGGCTGGCCCCATCAGGGTGTCCGACGGCGTGACCCGGAAGGTGGTCTGACCCTTGATCGTGGTGTCGAGTGCAGCCGTGCTGCCCAGAATCATCGACGGGACCTTGGATGCCTGGATGCGGTCCAGCACACTCATCACCGTCACCGACGTCGGCCCGACCATCGCGTTGACCCGGTCGGCCTTCAGCAGCTTGTCGACGGCACTGGTCGCGCCCTGCGCCGTGCCACCGGTGTCGCTCTTGAGCATATTGGCTTTGTCGCCGTTGATCCCGCCAGCGTTGTTGATGTCGTTGATGGCGACCTGTTCGCCCTTGGAGAGTGCCGGGCCAAGGAAGGCGGCGTTGCCGGTGAAGGCTGCTGCCAGCCCGATCTTCGCCGTACCGCCCGACGACCCGCTCCCTCCGGAGCAGCCTGCCAGGGCGATGGCGAGCGCCGCGGTGAGCAGCCCCGCCCCGGCCCCACGGAGTCCTCGCCTGAACCGCCGCGATGTCTTCATGATCGTTCTCCTGTCATTTGTTGGCTCTGGCCCGTCGTGTCTGTGGTTCGGCTGTCGGTTGGTTGCCGTGGCTCCCGTCGGCCCAAGTAGGCCTCCGCGACGTCGTCTCGTTCTCGCACATCGGACAGCCGCCCTTCGGCGAGAACCTTCCCGGCTGCCATCACGACGACCCGGTCGGCGATTTCCTCGAGGAATCGGAGGTTGTGCTCGACGACGAGTACCGACACTCCGTTCGCTCGGGCGTCGAGCAGCAGGCCGGCAATGTCCTCGACGAACGACGGATGGACGCCGGCGACGGGCTCGTCTAGCACGAGGATGCGTGGATGGCCCATCAGCGCCTGCCCGATACTGAGCAGCTTGCGTTGGCCGCCGCTCAACGTGCGGGCCGGCTGACCCGCCAGGTGCCTCATCCCGAACTTGTCGAGAAACTCCATGGCCTCCACGGCGGTCACATGGTCTGTGGCGCGCGTACTTCGGGGATGTAGAACCGCGGCACGCAGCGTCGTGTGGTGGCGAGTGTGCGCGCCGACCAGCATGTTCTCCAGGACCGAGAGGGGAAGCAGTGTGCGTGGCAGCTGGTAGCAGCGGCGGAGCCCCCGACGTGCGATGTCATGGGCACTGAGCCCGACCACAGCCTCACCATGGACCGTCACAGACCCTCGGTCCGGAGCCATGGCGCCGGAGAGAACTCCCAAGACCGTGGACTTTCCGGCCCCATTGGGGCCGATGAGCCCCAGGAGCTCACCGTCGTGCAACGCGAAGGACACGTCGTCGATGGCGATGACGCCCCCGAAGGACTTCGCGAGCCCCTGCACCACCAATGGACTCATCACGCTTCGACCTCCCGATGGGGCTGGGGTCGCTCGGCTACGAGTCCGTCGGGGCGCAGGCGGAGGAACACGATAAGCAGTAGACCGATGACTATCCCCCGAGCAGACGGCAGGACGTCGGTGGCGAACCCACCCGGGAGAAAGCGGCTGCCCTCTTCGATCAGGCAGATCACGAGCACCGAACCGGCTGCCGGGCCGAGCGCATTGCCCGATCCGCCGATGATCACGACCACTAGCGCGAGGAAGGTGGCGTCGATGGCGAAGGCCGAGGGCTCGACCACGGTCGCGTACGGCGCCCAGAACGCCCCGGCCAGGCCCATGATCGCGCAGCCCAGGACGAATACCCCCAGCCGGAGGCGTCGCACGTCGAACCCCATGGACTCTGCCAGTTCCGGATCCTCACGCACTGCGCGCAATGTCCGCCCGTAAGGTGTGTGGGTGATGTAGCGCACCAGCGCCACGACCAGCGCAGTCAACACGAGCAAGACAATGGCGAAGTACCGTTCATAGTCGAAATAGCCCGCCACGCCCGACAGCGGTCGGGCGACGTTGCGGACCCCGTTGAACCCGTTCGCCAGCGAACTCTCTGTCGTCAACAGCAGCAGGAGCAACTCGGCGAAGGCGAGTGTGATGATCGCGACGAACAATGGTGCCAACCTCACCCGGGACATCACGAACCCGACGAGGAGCCCCACCACGGCAGTGACCACCACCGCTGCGACGGCCGCCACGATCCACGGCTGGCCGAGCTTGAACAGCAGTTCGTCGGTGTCGGTGGCGTCGCGTGGCGCCATCACCATTCCGGTCACGTAGGCGCCCACTGCGAAGAACCCAGCGACACCGAGGTTGGCCAGGCCAGAGGTTCCCAACTGCAGGTTCAGCCCAGTGGCGAGCAGCGCGTAGAAGCATCCGAGCGTCACCACGACGACTAGGAAGTCGATCATGCCTCCGCCCTCCCGAACAGCCCGTGGGGGCGCACCAGCATCATCACGGCCAGGGCAACGAAGGCGACTCCGGACTTCAGCGACGGATCGATCCACTCGGTGGAGACCTCGCTGAGAATGCCGATGACCAGAGCGCCGACGACTGCGCCGACCGGACTTCCCAGCCCGCCGACGATGATCGCGGCGGCTACCGTCAGCAGCAGCGAGAAGCCGAAGTCGGAGGTAAAGGCCACCCTCAGCGCGAACAGGATGCCGCCCAGTCCCGCGAGGCCGGACGCCAAGGCCCAGGTCGCGGTGCGGAGCTGCCCGACCGCGACACCACTGGTTTGTGCGAGCCCAGGACTCTCCGCGGTCGCACGGATCTTGATGCCCAGGTCGGTCTTGTAGAGCAGCAAGGTCACCAGGCCGGAGATCACCAGTGCACTGACGAGGATGATGAGCTCAAGAGGCGTCACCAGGAACGGGCCGACGGACATTCCATGGGTGAGACTCTTCGGGGTGGAGAGCGTGCGGCTCTCAGTGCCCCAGATCGCGCGGATGCAGTTCAAGATGACGAATGACAGACCCAGCGAGGTGACCAGCAGCACCAGCGAGTTTCGTCCGGTGAGCGGCGCGAACACAACGCGCTGCACGAGCGGGCCGAAGCACGCCAGCGCGACCACCCCAAGGACAATTGCGACTGGCAGCGGAAGAAAGCTCGCAAAGGAGATCGTGATGAAGGCCGCCAGCGTCATGAAGTCGCCGTAGGCGAAGTTGAGGAACCGCGAGGATCCATACATCAGGGTCATGCCGAGGGCAGGCACCATGATGCTGCCGCCGGTGACGATGCCGAAGCCCACCAGGGTGAGGAAGTTATCCATCGCGGCGTCCCTCCCCCACGGCGTCTCTCCCAAGGAGAACCGGTTCCGATTGGCCCTCGACGTAGTCCAGCACCTCACGCAGCGAGACGACGTCGGCGTACTTCGCGTCGAGGTCGCGCAGGCTGGCCTCGTGCGCAGCGGTCGAGCGGTCCCCCACGCACTCGCGTGGGATGAGAGCCGGGAGACCGTACTGCAGACAGTCGACAGCCGTGGCACGGACACAGCCGCTGGTGGAGGCTCCGCACAGGATCACGGTGTCGACCTTGCGGCTCACCAACATGGCGATGAGTTCGGTACCGAAGAACGCGGAGGTGCCCTGCTTCTCGACGACGGGCTCATCGGGATGCCGCTGCAGCCTCTCGTCGATGCCCACCAGCTCGGTCCCGGTCACCAGCTCGGCAAGCAGGGGAGCCTTCTGCACCCATATCCCGATATCACTCAAGTCGGGACGGAACGCGATCGTGGTATAGATGACGGGCAGCCCCGACCGCCGAGCATTGGCAAGGACGGCGGACGTGGACTCCACCACCTGCGACAGATCCCCTCCGAGGGCATGGCTTGGGCGAGTGAAGGCGTTGGCGAGGTCCACGACTACGACGCAGGGCCTTGTGCCCCGGCGCAGCCGTTCCCCCAGACCTGCGCTCTGGTTGGCAGCCCATCCGTCGTCGACGGTCACAACTCGGCCTCCGGTGGACGGCGCGGAGCACGCCCCCCGATAATGCGCGTCAGCTCCCCTGCCGCCTGCTCGACGTACGGGAGCCATTCGCGGGCTACTGCTTCGCCGAAACGTTCGGCGGGGGCGGCCAGACACACGACAGCAGCAATCCGACCATCAAAGTCGAACGAGGGAACGCTCAGCGAGCCGGCACCCGAGTAGCTCTCGTTGAGACTCATCGCCCAGCCGTCACGTCGAGCGGCCCCTACCTCGGCCCTCAGTGGCTCGGGGTCGGTGACGGTGTTCTCGGTATAGCGCTGGAGATCACCGCGGACTACCCGAGCGAAGAGCGCCTCGTCGTAGGCGAGCAGAATCTTTCCCGCAGAGCCCGCATGCAGTGGCAGCGATTCACCGATGCTCAACCGTCGCACCGTCCCCTGTCGCGACTGGGCCAACGCGATGCAGACGCGGGCATCGCCCTCGGCTACGAACAGGCAGGCAAGCTCCTGCGTCTGCTCGCGCAGCCGATCCAAGATCGGTTGTGCGAGCGCTACGACGTCGATGGCGGCAAGCGCCACTGGCAGCCAGCGCAACATCCCCGTTCCGATGCGGTACTCGTCACCGACACGGGCCAGGAAGCCTTCCTGGACGAGATTCTGAACCAGGCGCAGACACGTACTGCTCGGAATCCCTGTGGCCTGTCGAATCTCGGCCAGCCTCAGGCGAGGACGCTCCTGGGTGAAGGCATCAAGGATCGTTCGGACCTTGCCAAGCACCAGGAGCCTTCGCCCGGAGAGGCGGTCCGGCAGCGTGGCGAGCCGATCGTCTGGCGCTGGCGGTCCCCCCGCCACCTCTCCAAGAGAGGTAGGCGGCACCTCACTCCGACTGCGTCCCACATCGTAGAACGTAAACTCGCGATGTGGGCCAGGGAAGAGGCCGTCTCACGATGCGACACCTTGGGTCAGCACTGCGATCCGCTCCGCACGCGGCGGATGGGACCGAACCAAGGCGTTCGAGCCAACAGAAGAACGTCGCCCGACGAGGCTGGAATTACCCCATCACGCTGGCAAGCGACGACCGTGCGGGTACCGTTCGCGCCCCCCGTCTCCCCAGCTTGTCACCCGCCAAAGTTCAAAAGGGAGAGTGCAAGCCTCGCGGACGAGCTGGACCTCGGGTCTGGCCGTGTGCTGATTGAGGGGTGCTACGGACCGTTGTCGTGATCGAGCGGCTGGGCTGCGCCGGCCATCAGGGTGGACGACGCGGTGATGATGTGCTCGCGCAGCGTCGCGCTGAGGTTCTCGGGGTCGCCGGCCTGCAGGGCACACAGGAGCACCCGATGCTCCTCGGGAACGTACTGCAGGTCCGCGTGGCGCGGCGTCAGCACGTAGAGCTGACGCCGGATCCGCGGCAGCACGCTGTGCCAGAGCTGGATCGCATGGTAAGCGCCCGAGGCTTCCATCGCGAGCTCGTGGAAGCGCACGTCGGCCTCGTTGATGGTGGCCACGTCTCCCCGGTCGGCGCCCTGCTGCATCACCAGGATCTGCCGCTCCAAGTCGCGAACCAGCTGTTCGCCAAGGTTCCGCGCCACTCGCCGCAGAGCATGGTCCTCGAGCAGCAGCCGCACCGGCAGCAGTACGCCGATGGCCTCATCGGTGGGCAGCTCGGTGACGAAGGCGCCCCGGTTCGGGTGGTGCCTGACCAGCCCCTCGCTGGCGAGCTGCCACAGCGCCTCCCGCACCGGGGCCGGGCTCACCCGGAAGGTGGCCGCCAGCTCGTCCTGCTTCAGCTGCTGTCCGGCGCCGATCTCGCCGGAGACGATCGCCTCCCGCAGGGCCATCACGATCAGCTTGCGGCTCGAGGAGACCGCCGAGGCGGCATTGACCCGCGCCCACGACTTCACGGTGGCCTCGGGCAGCGAGGGCGCCGGGGTCGGGTCGTGGTTCTCCAGTGGAGTGGTCACTCGTCCTCCCGCATCTGTTCAGTTCGTAGCACAGCATGCCGTGACCGGTCACGCCAGACTCTTGACAGATTATCGATTATAGATGATCGTATCAGCCGTGACGCAGGTTACATCGACCACCCAGAGGGGTTCGCATGTTCGTACGACGAGCTAAGACAGTCGCGACCGCCGTGGCGATCATCACCGCCGCGGCCTTCACCGCCAGCTGCACCAACAGTGCCCAAGGTCCCGACCACGGCAATGACCCGGCTCCGGCGGCGGCCGCGGCGAAGGTGGACGCCTCGCCCGATGTGGCGTACCTGAAGAAGCTGGGCTGGGAGCCGATGGACAACTCGCTCACCAACCTCGCCTGCACCGACGACTCCTACGCCAAGGCGGTCAACTCCGGGATCACCCTCGGGATCTACACCGCGGCCCCGTACGAGTACATCGACAACGACACCAAGAAGCCGGCCGGTCTCGACTGGGACATCAACATGGCGGTGCTGAAGTACCTCGGGATCACCAAGTACAAGACGGTGACCCTGCAGTGGGACGGGATGATCCCCGCGCTCAACTCGGGACGGATCGACGTGATCACCGGCAACATCCACCAGACCGACGACCGGCTGAAGAACATGGCGTTCACCTCGCCGGCCTGGTGGTACGGCTCGTCGCTGATGGTGCCCAAGGGCAACCCGGGCAACATCACCACCTGGAAGGACCTCACCCGTGACGGCGTCAAGGTCGGCGTCGTCAACGGCTCCCAGTCCCAGGAGTACCTGCGCGGCATCGGCGCGGACATCGTGTCCTACCAGGACGCCAACTCGGAGTTCGCCAGCCTGGTGGCCGGCCGCGAGGACGTGATCGTCGACGACTCGCCCAAGGAGGCGGCCTACATCCAGGCAAACCCGGGCTCCGGGCTGACGATCCTGCACACGCCCGACGTGCCTCCCGCGACCTTGCTGGCCAACTACGCGCGGTACGGCGTACGCAAGAGCGACTGCACGCTGAACGCCGCCTACTCGCGGGCCCTCTCCGAGCTGAGAGGCCACGGCGTGGTCACGAAGATCCTGAAGAAGTACGGATTGACGGAGAACATGTTCGAGCCGCAGTACAAGCCGTAACGGACCCCGGCCGCCCGCGGGACGTAGCGCCCGCGGGCCGCCGGGACCTGAAGCGAGTCCACACCGCCTGCTCTCGAGAGAACAACGGGAACCGAAATGTTCAATCCGGAAATGGCCCAGGACGCCCTGTCGACGCTGCTGCTCGGCCTGCTGATTACCGTGGAGCTCACGCTGCTGTGCGGCGCCAGCAGCCTGGTGTTCGGGATGTTCGTCGCGCTCGCGCGGATGTCGCACATCCGGCCGCTGCGGCTGGTGGTGAGCGGCTACGTGCAACTGGTCCGGGCGACGCCGCTGCTGATCCAGCTGATCTACATCTACTACGCGCTCCCGTTCGTCGGGATCCGGCTGAGCCCGTTCATGTCGGCCTACCTGGGGCTGACCCTCAACGTCAGCGCCTACCTCGCAGAGGTCTACCGCAGCGGCATCGAGGCCGTCCCGCGCGGCCAGCGCGACGCGGCGGCCGCGCTCGGGATGCGGCCGTCGGTGATCATGGCCCGGGTCGTGCTCCCGCAGGGCATCCGGATCGTGATCCCGGCGCTCGGCAATTACATGGTGTCGTTGTTCAAAGACACGTCGCTGGCGGCGGTGATCACGGTCCAGGAGATGCTGTTCGCTGGGCAGATCTACGCAGCACGCACCTACGACTACTTCACCATCTACACCGTGGTGTTCGTGCTGTACTTCGCGGTCGGCTACCCCGCGATCCGGCTGGTCATGCTGCTGGAGAAGAAGGTCAAGCGCGGGTATGCCGACCGCAAGCGGCTGCTGATGACACCGACCGGCGACGTCGCCGCGATGGAGGTCCGGCCATGATCGAGGTCAGAGCACTCACCAAGAGCTTCGATGACAACACCGTCCTGACCGACGTGTCTCTGTCGATCGCCCACGGCGAGGTGGTCGGGGTGATCGGACCCTCGGGCAGCGGCAAGTCCACCCTGCTGCGGTGCATCAACCATCTCGAGCAGCCCGACAGCGGCGACATTGTGATCGACGGCGAGGTCGCCTACAAGGACGCGCGTGGCCGTTCGCTGTCGGCGGCGAAGATCGCCGAGACCCGCGGCTCGGTGGGGATGGTCTTCCAGCACTTCTACCTGTTCCCGCACATGACGGTGTTGCAGAACGTCTGCTCGGGCCCCCGCTTCGTGACCAAGACGGACCGGCGCGACTACGAGCAGAAGGCCGGCGAGCTGCTGGAGCGGGTCGGCCTCTCGGAGAAGGCGCACCAGTACCCCGAGCAGCTCTCCGGCGGGCAGCAGCAACGCGTCGCCATCGCCCGCGCACTGGCCATGGAGCCGCGGGCGATGCTGTTCGACGAACCCACGAGCGCGCTCGACCCCGAGCTGGTCGGCGACGTGCTGGCGGTGATGAGGACGCTGGCCGACGCCGGCATGACGATGGTGATCGTCACCCACGAGATGGGCTTCGTGCGACAGGTGGCCGACCGGGTGCTGTTCATGGACGAGGGCCGCATCGTGGAGGACGGCACCCCCGAGGCACTCTTCGACCGGCCGCAGCAAGAACGCACCCGGGCGTTCCTGTCCTCGATCCTCTCCCACACCGGCGAGGCCCCGCTCGAGCAGGGAGCGGGCAAGTGAGCGGCCCAGCAGGGGTGGACGTCGCGATCCGCAACGGCCTGCTGGTCGACGGCACCGGTGCGCCGGCACGCCGGGAGGACGTCGGGATCGCCGGCGACCGCGTCGTGCAGGTCGGCCGGGTGGACGCGGCGCCGACCGAGATCGACGCCGCCGGGCTGGTCGTCGCCCCGGGCTTCGTCGACCCGCACAGCCACAGCGACTGGACGCTGCACGCGAACCGCGACGCGATCAGCACGCTGCAGCAGGGCGTCACCACCGAGATCGTCGGCAACTGCGGCATCACCAACGCCCCGATCAGCGACGTGTCGCTCGAGGCGGCGTCGGCGCGGCTGGCGGCCTACGGCTACCCGGGCCCGGTCCGCTGGCGCTCCTTCGGCGACTATCTCGTCGACGTCGAGACCGGCGGGACGGGGCAGAACCTCGCGTTCTTCGTCGGCCACAGCACGCTGCGCGAGGCCGCAGGGATCTCCGGCGGCACGGTCACCGAGGACGCCGCCACCCGGATGGAGGACCTGCTCCGCGACGCCATGGAGGCGGGGGCGCTCGGCATGTCGTCGGGGCTGGAATACAGCCTCGGCGCGTCGGCGGGAACTGGCGAGCTGCGACGACTGGCGAAGGTGGTCGGCGCGTACGGCGGCATGTACGCCAGCCACGTCCGCAACCGCGACGCCGCGATCATGGAGTCGATCGAGGAGTTCGTCTCGATCCTCGAGGCCGGAGGCGGGATCGACGGGCAGATTTCGCACCTGAACGTGCGCCACGACACCAACGCGCCCCCGGACGGCTGGCGACGCGCGGTGGACCTGATGAGCACGGCGCGCGGCCGAGGGCTCGACGTACAGGCGGACACCACGCCGTTCCGGCAGGGCCTGGGGGTGATGACCGGCCTGCTTCCCGGCTGGCTGCTCGACGACGGACACCAGGCCGCCGCAGACCGGCTGGGCGACCCGCTGGTCCGGTCGCGGCTGCGCGGCGAGTGCGACCGCTACTGGCGGTTCGTGCACAAGGGCCAGTGGCAGCGGGTCCGGCTGCAGAACAGCCCGCAGTTCCCCGAGCTGAACGGCCTGACGTTCGTCGAGATCGCCCGCCACCGCCGACAGGACGAGTGGGACGCCTACTTCGACGTCCTCCAGGCCGCCGGCAGCGGGATGGGCAACCTCATCATGGTCGGCGACCTGTTCACCGAGGAGCACCTGGCCGAGATGGTCTCCCACCCGTTGTTCAGCCTTGGGGTCGACGCCTACTCCAGCGTGGACAGCGGGCCGCTGAGCGAGATCACCACCAGCCCGCTGTCCTACAGCGGCCACGTCCACTACCTGACCCACCACGTCCGGGACCAGAAGACCCTCACCCTCGAGGAGGCGGTCCGGAAGATGTCCGCGATGCCGGCGCGCCGGTTCGGTCTGACCGGCCGCGGGCTGGTCCGCGAAGGCTACTTCGCCGACCTCGTCGTCTTCGACTTCGAGCAGCTGACCAGCGCCTCGACCTTCGAGCATCCCGCCGTCTACCCCGACGGCGTCCGCCTCGTCGTGGTCAACGGCGCAGTAGCAGTCGACGGCGGTCGGCGCACCGGCAGACGGGACGGACGCGTGCTGCGTCGCGGGTCGTGAACCCGCCGCCCGCCCCGACCGTTTCGACGAGAGAGAGCTGACGAACGTGAAGATCCGCGAGATCCGTGCAGCAGGCCTTCGTGGCGCGACCCCCGCCGGCGGGTGGAGCGAGGAGCTCGAGCCCGACGACATCGTGCACACCCTGGTCGCCGTCCACACCGACGAGGGCCTGGTCGGCGTCGGCAGCGTGTTCACCAGCGAGTCGCTAGTGCGTGCCGCGCTGGACGTGCTGCGTCCCCTCTACACCGGCGAGAACGCTCTCGAACCAGAGCGGGTCAGCGAGAAGCTGCACCGGGCCACGTTCTGGCTCGGCCGGGGCGGGACCATCACCCACGCGGTCAGCGGGATCGACGTCGCACTGTGGGACATCCTCGGCCAGGCGACCGGCCAGCCGGTGGGCCGGCTGCTCGGCGGCCGGTGGCGCGACCGGGTCACGCCGTACGCCTCGTTGCTGATGGACGAGCCGGCCGCGCTGGCCGAGACGCTGGCCCGGGTGGCCGAGCGGGGGTTCCGGGCGTTCAAGGTCGGCTGGGGACCGTTCGGCCGCGGCAGCCACGCCGCCGACGAGGCGATCATCCGCGCCGCCCGGGAGGCGGTCGGCCCCGACGCGGCACTGATGGTCGACGCCGGCGGCAGCGACGGCTCGTGGACCCACGACCTGAAGTGGGCCACCCGCACCGCACGGATGCTCGCCGACTACGACGTCGCCTGGTTCGAGGAGCCGCTACGTCCCGACGCACTGCAGGACTTCGTCGCGCTGCGCGCCGCCTCGCCGGTGCGGATCTCGGGAGGAGAGGTGTTCACCCGCCGGCAG
Organism: Nocardioidaceae bacterium; assembly: GCA_035690495.1. Taxonomy (GTDB): domain Bacteria; phylum Actinomycetota; class Actinomycetes; order Propionibacteriales; family Nocardioidaceae; genus DASSKK01. The sequence continues at coordinate 21,682 of DASSKK010000088.1, forward strand.
AGCTTCACCCCGTGGATCGAGGCCGGCGCGTTCGACATCGTCCAGCCCGACGTGACCAAGGTCGGCGGGCTCAGCGAGCAGCGGCGGATCGGCTGGGCCGCCCAGGGCCACAACGTCCGGCTGATCCCGCACGGCTGGAACACCGCGCTCGGGCTGGCCGCCGACCTGCAGCTGGCCTCCGCGCTCCCCGAGACGAACCTCGTCGAGTACATCGAAGGATCGCCGTACATCGACGACATCGTCGAGCAGCCGTGGGTGCTCGACGCCGACGGCATGCTCGCCATCCCCGAACTGCCCGGCCTCGGGGTCCCGCTGAACCCCGAGTCGGTGACGAAGTACACCGGCGGCGAGCGCCTGCTGGAGCCCTGAGCCATGCGAGCACTCGTCTACGAGGGCCCCGAGGTGATGACGCTCCGGGACCTGCCGACACCCGCGGTAGGCCCGGACGACGTCCTGGTCCGCGTCGCGTACGCCGGGATCTGCGGCTCCGAGCTGAGCGGCTTCCTCGGCACCAACAGCCTGCGGCGTCCCCCGCTCGTCTTCGGGCACGAGCTGTCCGGCTGGGTCGAGGCCGTCGGGGAGCGGGTGCGCGAGGACGGCAGCGTCCGTCCCGGCGACCAGGTGAGCGTCAACCCGCTGACCGGCTGCGGCCGCTGCGAGTACTGCGACACCGCCCGGCCGCACCTGTGCGGACGGCGCCGGCTGCTCGGAGCGCACCTGCCCGGCTGCAACGCGGACTACGTCTCGGTTCCCGCCTCCTCGGTGCTGCCGCTGCCCGGCTCGATGCCGCTGCAGCGGTCCGCCCTGGCCGAGCCGGCCGCCTGTGCAATGCACGCGGTCGAGCTGAGCGGTGCGGGGCCGACCATGTCGGCGTTGGTGGTGGGCGCCGGGCCGATCGGCCTGTTCATCCTGCAGGTGCTGGCCGAGCATGGTGTGGCACGACGCTATGTGGCCGACCTCAACCCCACCCGGCTGGCGAGAGCAGCGGCCACCGGTGCCATCCCGCTGGACAGCGACTGCGACGGCGACGGCGTACCCGCACAGCTCCGAGCTCAGACGGGGCGCGGCGTCGACCTGGCCTTCGACGCGGTCGGCGCTGAGCAGACCCGCACAGACTGCCTGGCCGCCACCGTCCCGGGCGGACGGATCGTGCTGGTGGGGCTCCACGCCGACGAGACCACGCTGCCGGTCAACACGGTGGTCCGGGGCGAGGTGTCGCTGACCGGCGCCTTCGCCTACACGCACGCGAACTTCCGCGACGCGCTCAGCTGGTTGGCCGAGGAGCGGATCGGGTTCGCCGACGGCGTGGTCGTCGCGCCGCTTGAGGACGGTCCGCAGTGGTACTCCCGCCTGGTCGCCGGCCACGGCGCCGCCAAGGTACTGCTGACCCCGGGCACGCCGGCGCGAGGTGGACCGTGAGGATCGAGACGGTCGACGTCTTCTACCTGGCGATGCCGGAGATCCTCGACATCGGCGACGGCAGCCAGGACGTCCTGCTGGTCCGGGTGCGCGGCGGCGGGCACACCGGGTGGGGTGAGTGCGAGGCGTCCCCGCTGACCTCGATCGCCAGCCTGGTCTGCCCGATGTCGCACAGCGCGTGCCGGCCGGTCATCGACAGCGTCCTCGGGCAGCGGGTGGACAGCGCCGCCGACATCGCCAGGATCGCCACCGAGGTGCGCGCGAGCAGCCTGGACCTGTTGCAGGCCGACCACACGCTGTCCGGCATCACCAACGCGCTGTGGGACCTGCTCGGCCAGGCCACCGGACGTCCGGTGTACGAGCTGCTCGGCCACGACCGGTTCGTCGCGAAGACCCCCTACGCGTCGGCACTGTTCGGCGAGACTCCGCAGCAGACGCTGGAGAAGGCGCTCGACGCCCGCGACTCGGGGTTCGTGGCCGCGAAGTTCGGCTGGGCCGGGTTCGGGCGCGGCAGTGTGGAGGCTGACGCCGACCAGGTTCACGCAGCACGGGAGGGCTTGGGTGCCGACGGGATCCTGCTGGTGGATGCGGGCACCGTCTGGAACGACGACGTCGAGGCGGCCGCGCTGCGGCTGCCGGCCCTCGAGCAGGCGGGGGTGCTGTGGCTGGAGGAGCCGTTCGTCTCCGGGGCGCTCACCTGCTACCGCAGCCTCGCCCGGCGGTGCAGAACGCTGCGGCTTGCCGGCGGCGAGGGCGCGCACAACGCCCTGCTGGCCCGCCACCTCATCGACCACGGCGAGGTGGGGTTCGTGCAGATCGACACCGGCAGGATCGGCGGGATCGGCGACGCACAGCAGGTCGCGGACTACGCACGGAGCAGGGACGTGCAGTTCGTCAACCACACTTTCACCTCCCACTTGGCGCTGAGCGCCTCGCTGCAGCCGTTCGCCGACCGGGCCGACGACTGGCTGTGCGAGTATCCGGTGGAGGCCAAAAACGTCGCCCGTCGGCTCACCCGCAACCACATCGAGCTCGACAAGAACGGCCAGGTCGTGGTCCCGCCCGGACCGGGGCTCGGCATGCAGATCGACGTCGAGGCGGTCCGTGACTACCTGGTCGACGTCGAGATCACCGTCGCCGGGAAGACCCTCTACACGACCCCAGATCTCACCAGCTGATCGTCCACACAAAGGACAGACTCCAGGAGGACACGAATGAGGCTCGCCCGGCTGGGCCCACCCGGCGAGGAGCGGCCCGTGCTCATCGACGCGGGCCGGACCCTCGATCTGACCGGCCTGACCCGAGACATCGACGGCGGCTTCCTCGAGGCCGGAGGGCTGGAGCTGGTGCGGTCGGCGCTGGCAGCGGGCTCCCTGCCCGACCTCGAGGACCCGCCCGAGCGGGTCGGCGCCCCGATCGCCAGGCCGAGCGCCGTGGTGTGCATCGGGATGAACTACGCCGCCCACGCCGCGGAGTCGGGCTCGCCGCCCCCGGAAACCCCGATCGTGTTCTTGAAGACACCGAACACGGTGGTCGGACCCTACGACCCGATGACGATCCCCAAGGGCAGCCGGAAGACCGACTGGGAGGTCGAGCTCGGTGTGGTGATCGGCGCCCGTACGTCGTACCTGGACTCGCCCGACGAGGCTCTCGAGCACGTCGCCGGCTTCGTCGCCTGCAATGACGTCTCTGAGCGCGACTTCCAGCTCACGCAGTCCGGCGGCCAGTGGAGCAAGGGCAAGTGCGCGGCCGGGTTCAGCCCCACCGGGCCCTGGCTGGTCAGCCCCGAGGATGTGGCCCACCAGGGGCTGCGGCTGCGCAGCAGCGTCAACGGCGAGGCCCGGCAGGACTCGACCACCGCCGACATGATCTTCGGCGTCGAGTTCCTCATCTGGCACCTGAGCCAGTTCATGACCCTCGAGCCGGGCGACCTGCTGCTGACCGGCACCCCGGAGGGCGTGGCCCTGTCCGGCCGGTTCCCCTACCTGCGACCCGGCGACGTGGTGGACCTCGAGATCGACGGACTCGGCCACCAGCGCCAGCAGATGGTCAGCTACCAGGAGGGGTGGTAGAGATGGAAGCAGAGTTCGAAGGGCTGGTCGGTCTGGTCACCGGCGGGGCGTCCGGCATCGGCGCCGCCGTCGCCGTCGGCCTACTCGCCCGCGGCGCCGCCGTCGCGGTGCTCGACGTCGACACCGTCGGCGCGCCCTCCGGGGTGCTGCCCGTGGTCGCGGACGTCATCAAGGACGACTCGGTCCGCGCCGGGGTCGGCCGAGTGGTGGAAACCTTCGGCCGACTCGACATCGTCGTGAACAACGCGGGGATCGGAGCCCAGGGCTCGGTCGCGGACAACCCCGACGCGCAGTGGTGGCAGGTGCTGGACGTCAACCTGCTCGGCATGGTCCGAGTCACCAGGGCGGCGCTGCCGCACCTGCGCCAGTCACGCGCCGCGGCCATCGTCAACGTCGGCTCGGTAGTGGGCACGATCGGGCTCCCCGACCGGGTGCTCTACAGCGCGACCAAGGGCGCGGTCGCTGCCGCGACACGGGCGATGGCCGCCGACCACCTCCGCGAGGGGATCCGGGTGAACTGCGTCGCCCCGGGCACCGCCGACACGCCGTGGATCAATCGGCTGCTGGCCGTCGCCGACGACCCCGACGCCGAGCGCGCCGCGCTCGAGGCGCGCCAACCGCACGGCCGGCTCGTCTCGCCCGAAGAGGTGGCACAGGCGATCCTGTATCTCGCCAGTCCGCTGGCGGGCTCCACCACCGGAACCTGCCTCGCCGTGGACGGCGGGATGGCCGGCCTGCGCCCCCGCCAGTCGTGACCTCTCCGTCGGTTGGCATGCCGTGTGCAGCTGTCCTGAGCCGCTCCCTTGCGAGCCCTCGCTGGCAGCGATCTTTTGGTCGCTAGAGCTCATGCCGCCATGCACACGGCACCGCTCCCGCCAACCGCTCTCTGCCTGCCCCAACCAAACATCGGCAGCGTGCACTTTCCCGCCCAGTGAGAACCCCTACGAATCGGGTAGCTCTCGCCCCAGTGAACAGCGGGAATGTGCGCCTCATCATGGCTTTGGGACCGAGCGGTACGTACGGATGCGCGGCTGGACATCACATCGGCGGAGGGCACGTTTGAGCCAGCAGCCCAATCATGCGAGGTGTTGTGGCAGCTTGGCGCAACACGCGCCAACTTCACCGACTCGCCCCACGGTGGTGCACTCGACGCAGTGACCGAACCGGAGATCTCGAACCATCGCAGCATCACACCGGTGGTGGCTCGGATTTCCCAACGCATTCCCGACAGAACCCGCCGCGAAGGACCCTGGAGGCGCCCATCACGCTGACAACTGAACATCGCCCCTGAAAGGGCAAAGCCGCAGGTCAACCGCGCTTTCCACATGGGTGGCAGGTGCAGGATTCGAACCTGCGTAGGGAGAACCCGGCGGATTTACAGGACGACCATCCCCACCCGGTCACCTGCACGTTTGTCGGCGAAGCCGAGAACTTCCGCACAACTTCCCCACAGCCAGCCGGACCCAGCCGCCACCAGCCGGACAACGCGACACAGCCGCCTGATCCGAACATCCGTCGGCACCACGGGGCCCCTCAATCGACGTCTCGGAGCCCGCGAGGGCTTGGCCCGTGTTACCCGGCGGTCCGCGCGGCCGCCCGCAGCTGGGACACGTCTTGCTCGAGTCTGCGCACCACTGAATCCAGGGTCGTCTCTGCATCGGCGGCGAGCCGCTCGACGATCCACGACCGGACCATTGTCGAGGCGGGGATGCCGAGCCGGTCTGCCAGGTCTTCGATCTGGTCGACCTCCTGCTGGTTCAGCCGCACCGAGTAGACCGTGGAGCGACCGTGCCCACGACTGATCTTCGTGCCCGGCTTGAGCGGAGCATCCGGATTGGCCTCGCTCGCCAACGCCTCCCGCTCCAGCAGTTCCTCCAACGACTCCTTGCCCATCACTCCTCCTGTGCCTGGTAGCGACGCCGGTCCAGATCGTTCGCAGCCCAGCCGTTGACGCCGTACTGATGGCCGTTGTCTTCCAGCACGATCACCGTCACCAACCCACCACGGGTCTGCGACCAGCCGACGATGCGCACACTGCGACCCGACTCGCTGGCCGGATCCGGATCCATGACCAGACGACGCGGATCAGCCAGCACCTCGTTAGCCATCGCCGGGCTGATCCCATGGCGGACCGTCATGTACTCGCCGCGTTCGGACCAGTCGACCTCCTCGAACATCTACACAGCGTAGAACATCGTACTACGCAACGTAGAAGGCCCAAGGCGGCAAAATTCTCAGCGCGGAGATATTGTCAAGACCTGTGGATCGGCATGTCACGCGACTTGCTGATCACCTCCTGATTCGACGGCTGGTTCGTCGGTTCGCTCGACGAGTTTGCCCTTCTTGAACTGGGCTCCGGCTCGGACCAGCGCGACCAGGTGC
>DASSKK010000089.1:0-97831 GCA_035690495.1 Nocardioidaceae bacterium
AGGCGAGCGTCGCCGGCCTGGAGGGGCTCGACCACGACCGCGTCGGGTCCGTCGTGCTCGGCGCGCAGGCCGGTGCCGTCGAGGGCCGCGTCGGTGTGCAGGCCGCGCAGCCGCTTGAGCGGCGTGAAGCGCCAGATCTCCTCACGGCCGGTCGGCACGGGGTGGTCGTCGACCTCGAACGACCCCTCCGGGTGCAGGTGGGACTCCACGTGCTCGAGCTCGAGCGCGTCGGCAACTGCGGTCAACAGGTTCTCTCTTTCGGGTTCGTGGGAAGGGTTCGCCGTGGTCTCGACAGGCGCGACCGACGGCGGGCCGTCAGCCGACGGCGCCTTCCATCTGCAGCTCGATGAGCCGGTTGAGCTCGAGGGCGTACTCCATCGGCAGCTCCTTGGCGATCGGCTCGACGAAGCCGCGCACGATCATCGCCATCGCCTCGTCCTCGGCCATGCCGCGCGACATCAGGTAGAACAGCTGGTCGTCGGACACCTTGGAGACGCTGGCCTCGTGACCCATCGAGACGTCGTCCTCGCGGATGTCGACGTAGGGGTAGGTGTCGGAGCGCGAGATCTGGTCGACCAGTAGGGCGTCGCACAGCACGTTGGACTTCGAGCCGTGCGCGCCCTCGTTGATCTGGATCAGCCCGCGGTACGACGTGCGGCCACCGCCGCGGGCCACGCTCTTGCTGAGGATGGACGACGAGGTGTTCGGCGCCGCGTGGACCATCTTGGCGCCGGCGTCCTGGTGCTGGCCCTCGCCGGCGAACGCGATGGAGAGGGTCTCGCCCTTGGCGTGCTCCCCCATCAGGTAGATGGCGGGGTACTTCATCGTCACCTTGGAGCCGATGTTGCCGTCGACCCACTCCATGGTGGCGCCGGCCTCGCACGTCGCGCGCTTGGTGACGAGGTTGTAGACGTTGTTCGACCAGTTCTGGATGGTCGTGTAGCGGCAGCGCCCGCCCTTCTTCACGATGATCTCGACGACCGCGGAGTGCAGCGAGTCGCTGGAGTAGATCGGCGCCGTGCAGCCCTCGACGTAGTGCACGTAGGCGTCCTCGTCGACGATGATCAGGGTCCGCTCGAACTGGCCCATGTTCTCGGTGTTGATCCGGAAGTAGGCCTGCAGCGGGATGTCGACGTGCACGCCCTTGGGGACGTAGATGAACGATCCGCCGGACCACACCGAGGTGTTGAGCGCGGCGAACTTGTTGTCCCCGACGGGGATGACCGTGCCGAAGTACTCCTTGAACAGGTCCTCGTGCTCGCGCAGCGCCGTGTCCGTGTCCAGGAACAGCACACCCTGCTCCTCGAGGTCCTCGCGGATCTTGTGGTAGACGACCTCGGACTCGTACTGCGCGGCCACGCCGGCGATCAGCCGCTGCTTCTCCGCCTCCGGGATGCCGAGCCTGTCGTAGGTGTTCTTGATGTCGGCGGGCAGCTCGTCCCAGCTGGCCGCCTGCTTCTCGGTGGAGCGGACGAAGTACTTGATGTTGTCGAAGTCGATGTCGCCGAGCTCCGCGCCCCAGGACGGCATCGGCTTGCGACCGAACAGCCGCAGGCCCTTCAACCGGCGCCCGAGCATCCACTCGGGCTCGTTCTTCTTGCCCGAGATGTCGCGCACCACGGCCTCGGTCAGGCCTCTTTGGGCTGCGGTGCCGGCGTCATCGGAATCGGCCCAGCCGTACTCGTAGCGGCCCAGACCCGCGAGCTCGGGGTTCCGCTGCTCGATCGTGGTCATGTGTTCACCTCTCGTGTGGCGGGAAAACTCGGAATGCTGGTGGTGCAGACCCCATCGCCATGGGCGATGGTGGCCAGCCGCTGGACGTGCCGGCCGAGAACCTTCGCGATCAGCTCGGTCTCGGCCTCGCACAGCTGCGGGAACTCATGGGCGACGTGGGCGACGGGACAGTGCTGCTGGCACAGCTGCTCGCCGACGGGCCCCTCCCGGACCGAGGCAGCGTAGCCCCCCTCGGTCAGGGCTAGCGCCAGGGCCCGCGACGGCTCCAGGCCCGGGTTCTGGGCGAGGACCGTGCGCTGCCGGGCCTCCAGCTCGGAGATCCGCCGCCGGGCGAAGGCCAGCACGGCTTCGTCGCCGCCGGTCTCCGCCAGGTAGCGCAGCGCCTGCACCGCGAGATCGTCGTACTGCTGGTCGAAGTGGTCACGCCCGGACTCGGTGATTGCGAACACCTTCGCCGGCCGGCCGCGGCCGCGGGTGCCGTACACGCGCTGCTCCCGGACCTCGACGCTGCCCTGCTCGACCAGGTGGTCCAGATGGCGGCGCACAGCTGCCGGGGTCAGGTCGAGTCGTTCGGCCAGGCTGGCCGCCGTGCTCGGCCCGAGCTCGAGGATCGACCGAGCCACCCGCTCGCGGGTCGGCGCGTCGGCCACCCGCGTGTCGCTGCTCCTGTCGATTTCCACAACAACATTGTGTCGTTATTCGGCAGACCGTTCAACCAAGCCCACCCTTATCTTCCCCCAAGCCCACCCTTACCTTCCCCCCAAGCCCATCCTTACCTACCTTCTCCCCAGCCCACCCATGCCTCCTAGACTTGGCCGCGTGCCAAGCTCCCCCGCGGTGGTCGTCGACGACCTCCGGATGACCTACGGGGCGAAAGCTGCCGTCGACGGGCTGAGCCTGACTGTCGAGCGCGGCTCGATCACCGCCGTGCTGGGGCCGAACGGGGCGGGGAAGACCACCACGCTGGAGACCTGCGAGGGCTACCGCAGACCGCAGGCCGGGGGTGTCCGGGTGCTGGGGCTGGATCCGCAGCGCCAGCGACGCGAGCTGCTCCCCCGCATCGGGGTGATGCTGCAGACCGGCGGTGCCTGGTCGGGGGTGCGTGCGGTGGAGATGCTGCGCCACATCGCCGCGTTGCACGCCCATCCGCTCCCGGTGCCGATGCTCGTCGAGCGGCTGGGCCTGGCCAGTTGCGGACGTACGCCGTACCGCCGGCTCTCCGGGGGCCAGCAGCAGCGACTGTCCCTGGCGATGGCGGTCGTCGGCCGGCCCGAGCTGCTGTTCGTCGACGAGCCGACCTCCGGGCTGGATCCGCAGGCACGCCGGACGACCTGGGAGCTGCTGCGCGAGCTGCGCGGTGACGGCGTGACCATCGTGCTCACCACTCACTACATGGACGAGGCAGAGCAGCTCGCCGACCACGTGCACGTGATCGACTGCGGACGTCGGATCGCCTCCGGCACCCCGTCCGAGCTGACCCGTGGCGGCGGCTCGAGCACGATCAGGCTGGTTGTCACCGAGCCGTTCCCGCCCGCGGCGCCAGAGTCCCTGCAGACCGCGCTCGGGGGCCAGACCGACGTGCAGCCGGTGAACGAGCACAGCCTGCTGATCACCGGACCCGCCGACGCGACCACCCTGGCGAAGGTCTCGGCGTGGTGCGACGAGAACGGCGTTCTGCCGGAGTCGTTGACGCTGGGGCAGCGCACGCTCGAGGACGTATTCCTGCAGATCACTGGTCGAGAGCTGGCCGCCTCGTGAACCTCCCCACGTCGCTGCCCGCGAGCTCGCACCGCCGAGGGGACCCCGGATGAGCGCCGGGACGTTCGTTCCCCGGCCCGGTGCCGCGCCACTGACCCGGCAGGTGGCCGCCCAGTCCCGGATGGAGACGCGGCTGCTGTTGCGCAACGGAGAGCAGCTGCTGCTCGCCGTGGTGATTCCGCTGATCGTGCTGATCGGCGGCGTCGAGGGCGCCCGGCACGTCGACCTGAACCTCACCCACAGCGCCGTGGACACGCTGGCGCCGGGCATCCTGGCGCTCGCCGTGATGTCGACCAGCTTCACGTCGCTGGCGATCGCGACAGGCTTCGAGCGACGCTACGGCGTGCTCAAGCGACTCGGCTCGGCGCCTCTTCCGCGGTCCGGGCTGCTGATGGGCAAGGTCGGCGCCCTGCTGGTGGTCGAGCTGCTGCAGATCATCGTGCTCAGCATCGCGGCGGGCTTGATGGGGTGGTCGCCGTCGGTCACGGCATCCGGCCTGCTCGGTGCGCTGTGCTGCGTGCTGCTCGGCACCGCGGCATTCGCGTCCCTGGGCCTGCTGGTCGCCGGGACACTCCGCGCCGAGGCCACCCTCGCTGCCGCCAACCTGATCTACCTGCTGCTCCTGGCCGGTGGAGCCGTCGTGCTTCCCACCACGACGTACGGTGGGTTCGGCCATGTGCTCGGCTTCCTGCCGTCGGGGGCGTTGGGAAGCGGCCTGCGCGCCGGGTTCCTGGAGGGGTCGTTCGCCTGGCCGCAGTTGGTCGTGCTCGCGGCGTGGACCGCGATCGGCGCCGTACTCACAGCAAGGACCTTCAAGTGGGAGTGAACCTGACCGAGGCCACCCCGGCCGATGCCGTCGTCCCCAGGACGCAATGGGCGCGCTGGATGTTGCCCGCGGCATGGGCCTCCCTGGCAGCAAACGTGCTGATCGTGGTGACCGGCGCGGTGGTCCGGCTCACCGGCTCCGGGCTGGGCTGCCCGAGCTGGCCGCACTGCACCGGCGGCTCCTTCGTGCCGCACCGGGCGCTCGGCATCCACGGTGAGATCGAGTTCGGCAACCGCCTCGTCACGTTCCTGCTCGCCGCAGTCGCGATCGGGACACTGCTGGTCGCGTGGCGCGTCGGCCGCGGCTCGCTGCTGCGACTCGCCGTCATCCTCGCCCTGGGCGTACCCGCCCAGGCCGTCATCGGCGGCATCTCGGTGCTCACCGACCTGAACCCGTGGGTGGTGTCGCTGCACCTGCTGGTCTCGATGGCGATGGTCGGTGTCTCGGTCGTGCTGCTGCACCGGGTCGGCGACGGCGACGGACCCTCGCAGCCGATCGCCTCTCCAGGAGTGGTGTGGCTGACTCGGGCGGTCTTCCTGGCGGGCTGGGCAGTGCTGTACGTGGGCACCGTGGTCACCGGAAGCGGTCCGCACGCCGGGGATGCCAGCGCGCCCCGCAACGGCCTCGACCCGGAGGCGTTGAGCCAGCTGCACACCGACGTCGTGTTCCTGCTGGTCGGGCTGACCGTCGCAGCGGTCCTGGTGCTACGTCTCGCGGATGCGCCGGCGGGGGCGCGCGCCGCCGCGACCGCGCTGCTGGCGGTCGAGATCGTCCAGGGCGCGGTCGGCTTCGCGCAGTACTTCACCGGCCTGCCCGTCGGGCTGGTCATCGTGCACCTGCTCGGCGCGGCGTTGGTGTCCGCGGCCATCACGTGGCTCCTGGTCAGCGTGCACACCCGCCGGCTGGACTACTCGCCGGTACGCGGTTGATCGCACGCACCAGGTAGGTGCGATCAACCGCGCTCTCGCCGAGCGGGCGGCGCTACAGCAGCGGGGAGATTGCGACCGCGACGAACAGCAGCGTCAGGTAGGTGTTCGAGGCGTGGAACACCCGCATCGCCTTCAGGTCGGTGACGCTCTCGGGTCGCGTGCTCGCTGCGGCACGGCCGAGCAGCCGGTGCGCCTCGACCAGGAACGCGGCGCCCACCCCCGCCGCCACCACGGGATACAGCCAGCCCGTGTCGGCGATCGGCCACAGCGCCAGCGAGACGGCGACCATCGCGTAGGAGTAGAAGAGGATCTGGCGGGCGACCGTGCGGGCGCTCGCGGTGACCGGGAGCATCGGCACGCCGGCGGTGGCGTAGTCGTCGCGGTAGCGGATCGCCAGCGCCCAGAAGTGCGGCGGAGTCCAGAAGAACACCACCGCGAACAGCACCACCGGCGCCCAGGAGAGGTGGCCGGTCACCGCGGTCCATCCGATCAGCGTGGGAAAGCAGCCCGCAGCGCCGCCCCAGACGATGTTCTGGCTCGTGCGGCGCTTGAGGATCATCGTGTACCCGACGACGTAGAACACGTTGGCGGCGATGGCGAGCCCGGCCGACAGCCAGTTGACGAACACGCCGAGGAACACCGTGGAGACCACGCCGAGCGCGAGACCGAAGACCAGCGCCTTGCGGGGAGAGACCATGTGCCTCGGCAGGGCACGACGCCGGGTCCGGCGCATCCGCTCGTCGATGTCGGCGTCGTAGACGCAGTTCAGCGCGTTCGCGCTGCCGGCCGACAAGGTCCCACCGATGATGGTCGCGGCCACCAGGCCCAGCGGCGGGACGCCACGCTGGGCCAGGAACATCACCGGCACGGTGGTGACCAGGAGAAGCTCGATGATGCGCGGCTTGGTGAGCCCGACGTACGCCCCAACCACATCTCGCAGAACAGTGGGCTGCCGCTCGGTCCCGGACACCGGGAGACGATCGACGGCGGTCACGCGCACCTCGGTTCCTGCGGGATCACGGCGGCGCCCCCACGTCCAGCTGGGGGCGACCTCGGGCACCCTGAGTCTAGACGCCGTGCAGCGGTGTCCCCAGCGGGGATGACAGAAGTGTCATGTGCAACCGCTCACGCGCCACGCACGCCCATCCGGCCCGGCGTGTCGTTCACGAGCACCCTGAGTAGGCTCGCAAGCGTGCGGGTTCCGCGCTCGCGACACGGTCACGACCCCGGGTTCGGCTCGGTTTGGTCTCGCCTGGTTCGTGGTACGTCGGACGTGCACAGCAGTGAGCATTCATCGCGCCGAGAGGAACTGCGTTTCGTGAGCAAGCTCGAGTGGACCGACCTGGACCAGCGCGCCGTCGACACCGTCAGGACGCTGGCCATGGACGCGGTGCAGAAGGTGGGGAACGGGCACCCCGGCACGGCGATGAGCCTGGCGCCCGCGGCGTACCTGCTCTTCCAGTGGGTGATGCGCCACGACCCCTCCGACCCCGACTGGATCGGACGGGACCGGTTCGTGCTCTCCTGCGGCCACTCGAGTCTCACGCTCTACATCCAGCTGTTCCTCGGCGGGTTCGGCCTGGAGCTCGAGGACCTCCAGTCGCTGCGCACCTGGGGCAGCAAGACGCCGGGTCACCCCGAGTACGGCCACACCGCAGGCGTCGAGACCACCACCGGCCCATTGGGCCAGGGCGTCGGCAACGCGGTCGGGATGGCGATGGCCGCACGTCGTGAACGGGGGCTGTTCGACCCGGACGCGCCCGCCGGGCAGAGCCCCTTCGACCACCGGATCTACGCGTTCGCCAGCGACGGCGACCTCGAGGAAGGGGTCAGCTCCGAGGCGTCCTCCTTGGCGGGCACCCAGCAGCTCGGCAACCTGACGCTGCTCTACGACAACAACCAGATCTCGATCGAGGACGACACCCACGTCGCGTTCAACGAGGACGTCTCGGCCCGCTACCGCGCCTACGGATGGCACGTGCAGGACGTCGACTGGACCAACGGCGGCAAGGAGTACGTCGAGGACGTGCAGGCACTGTTCGACGCGTTCAACAACGCCGCGAAGGTGCCCGACCGGCCGAGCTTCATCAACCTGCACACGATCATCGCCTGGCCGGCCCCCGACGCCCAGAACACCGGCGCCGCGCATGGCTCGGCACTAGGTGCCGAGGAGGTGGCGGCCACCAAGAAGGTGCTGGGACGCGACCCGGACCGGACGTTCGACGTCCCCGCCGACGTCGTGCAGCACACTCGTGCCCTCGTGGAGCGCGGCAAAGCGGCCCACGCCGAGTGGCAGGAAGGCTTCGACTCGTGGGCGAAGCGCTTCCGGCAGCGCAACGAACTCCTGGACCGGATGCGCACGCGCACCCTGCCCGCGGACTGGGAGAAGGCGCTGCCCGCCTTCGAGGCCGACGAGAAGGGGGTGGCCACCCGCAAGGCCGGCGGCGAGGTGCTCAGTGCGATCACGCCGCTGCTGCCCGAGCTGTGGGGCGGGTCCGCCGACCTGGCCGGCTCGAACAACACCACCCCGAAGGGCGCCACCTCGTTCATCCCCGCCGAGCACTCCACGAAGATGTTCAGCGGCGACATCTACGGCCGGGTGCTGCACTTCGGCATCCGCGAGCACGCGATGGGCGCGGTGATGAACGGGATCGTGCTGCACGGCGGCACCCGGGTCTACGGCGGGACGTTCCTCACCTTCTCCGACTACATGCGGCCCGCAGTCCGGCTCGCCGCCCTGATGGGGCTGCCGGTCACCTACGTGTGGACCCACGACTCGATCGGTCTCGGCGAGGACGGGCCCACTCACCAGCCGGTGGAGCACCTGGCGGCACTCCGGGCGATCCCCGGGCTGGACGTGGTCCGCCCTGCCGACGCCAACGAGACGGTGGCCTGCTGGAAGGCGGTCCTCGAGCGCACCGACCGGCCCGCTGGCCTGGTACTGACCCGGCAGAACGTGCCCACCTTCCCGCGCGGAGTCGACGCGGACGGCGGACGATGGGCGACCACCGAGGACGTGTCCCGCGGCGGCTACGTGCTGCTCGACACGCCCGCCGAGCTGAGCGCCACCCCGGACGTCGTACTCATCGGCACCGGATCGGAGGTGCAGCTGGCCGTGCAGGCGCGCGCCCAGCTCGCCGAGAAGGGCATCGCCGCCCGTGTGGTGTCGATGCCCTGCCGGGAGTGGTTCGACGCCCAGGAGCAGTCCTACCGGGACATCGTCCTCCCACCGATCGTGCGCGCCCGGGTCAGCGTCGAGGCAGGCATTGCCCAGGGGTGGCGCGAGGTGGTCGGCGCCACCGGGCGGATCGTGTCACTCGAGCACTACGGCGCGTCCGCGGACTACCAGACGCTTTTCAAGGAGTTCGGGTTCACCGCCGAAGCCGTGGCGCTTGCCGCGGAGGAGAGCATCAGGGACACCCGCCGCTGAGATCTAGGAGGAACTCATGTCCGCACGACTGCAAGCTTTGGCGGAGGCCGGAGTCTCGATCTGGCTGGACGACCTGTCCAGGGAGCGCATCGAGACGGGGAACCTCGCCGACCTCATCAAGAACAGCTCGGTGGTGGGCGTCACCACCAATCCGACGATCTTCGCCTCTGCGCTCAAGGACGGGGAGCGGTACGACGCGCAGGTCGACGAGCTCGCCGCCGCCGGCAAGGACGTCGACGACACCATCTTCCAGCTGACGACCACCGACGTCCGCGACGCCTGCGACGTCTTCGCCGACACGTGGAAGACCACCGACGGGGTCGACGGCCGGGTCTCCATCGAGGTAGCCCCCGCGATCGCGTTCGACACCGACGCGACGGTCGCCTCGGCCAAGAAGCTGTGGCAGGCAGTGGACCGGCCGAACCTGTTCATCAAGATTCCCGCGACCGCCGAGGGGATCCCGGCCATCACCGCAACGCTGGCTGCAGGCATCAGCGTCAACGTCACGCTGATCTTCGGACTCGGCCGCTACCAGCAGGTGATGGACGCCTACCTGGCCGGGCTCGAGCAGGCGAAGGCAAACGGGATCGCACTCGGCGAGATCCACTCTGTCGCCTCGTTCTTCGTCTCCCGGGTGGACACCGAGATCGACAAGCGACTCGAGGCCGCCGGCCACGAGGGCGGGCTGTTCGGCAAGGCAGGGGTCGCGAACGCCCGGTTGGCCTACCAGGCCTACCAGACCAAGTTCGCCGAGGAGAGGTTCACGGCCTTGAAGGCCGACGGTGCCAACACCCAGCGGCCCCTGTGGGCCTCCACCGGCGTGAAGAACCCCGACTACCCCGACACGATGTACGTCACCGAGCTCTGCGTGGACAACACCGTGAACACGATGCCGGAGAAGACCCTGCAGGCGTTCGCGGACCACGGCGAGGTGACCGGCGACGTGGTCACCACGAACTACGACACGGCCGCACAGGTGATGGGCGACCTGCAACGGGCCGGCATCGAGTACGACGACGTGATCGCGACCCTGGAGCGGGAGGGTGTCGACAAGTTCGTCAAGTCGTGGAACGACCTCGCCGAGACGGTCCGCGGCCAGATGGGTGAACGGTGAGGGCCCTGGAGGTCGCTGCGTCCGGGGCCGCCGCCGGCGCACTGGGCCGGCATCTACCGCCGCTTCTCGAGAACCGCTTCGCCAGCCGACTTTTCGCCGAGGATGCGACGCTCTGGGGCCGGGACGCCGAGTCCGAGGCGTCCATCCGGTTGTCCTGGGTCAGCCTGCCGCACAGCTCCAGGCCCCTGCTCGAAGACATCGAGCAGCTCAGGGAGCAGCTCCACCAGGACGGGGTCGATCACGTCGTGCTGTGCGGGATGGGCGGGTCGTCGCTCGCTCCCGAGGTGATCTGCGCCACCGCCGGCGTCGACCTCACCGTGCTGGACTCCAGCCACCCCGACCAGGTGCGCGCCGCGCTGGAGGACCGGCTGGCGAGCACCGCGGTAGTGGTCTCCAGCAAGTCCGGCTCCACGGTGGAGACCGACTCGCAGCGTCGGGCCTACATCGAGGCCTTCACCGGGGCCGGCATCGACCCGACCACGCGCATCGTCATCGTCACGGACCCGGGCAGCCCGTTGGAGCAGCAGGCGCGCAGCGACGGCTACCCCGTGGTCACCGCCGACCCGCACGTCGGCGGTCGCTACTCCGCGCTCACCGCGTTCGGACTGGTGCCCAGCGGCCTGGCCGGCGCCGACATCCGCGCCCTGCTCGACGAGGCCGAGTCGGCCACCGGCCTGCTCTCCGCGGACGACGAGTCGAATCCCGGCCTGCGGCTCGGCGCCGCGATCGCCGGAACCTCCCCCCTGCGCAACAAGCTCGTCATCGTCGACGACGGCTCGGGGCTGGCCGGCTTCGCGGACTGGGCCGAGCAGCTGGTCGCCGAGAGCACCGGCAAACACGGCACGGGCCTGCTGCCCGTCGTGGTGGCCGACGACTCCGACCCGGAGGTGGCGCTCCCCCCGCACGACGCCACCGTCGTCCGCCTGGTCCCCGACGGGCATGACAACGCAGTCCCCGCAGGCGACGAGATCGGTCCCGACGACTCGGCCGTCACCGTCCGGGGCAGCCTCGGCGCTCAGATGCTGATGTGGGAGACCGCGATCGCCACGGCCGGCCGGCTGCTCGCCATCAACCCGTTCGACCAGCCGGACGTCGAGAGCGCGAAGAAGGCAGCCCGCGAGATGCTCGAGGGCACGCCCGATAGCTCCGACCCCGCCTTCGTCGACGACCAGGTCGAGGTACGCGCCCTCGGCCCGGCCGACTGGCTCACCGGCGCCGACACCCTGACCGACGCCGTCGCCCGGCTGCTCGAGCAGTTGGACAACCAGCACGGCTACGTCGCCGTGATGGCCTACCTGGACCGCACCGAGCTGACCGACCTGCCCGACGTACGTCGCATCCTCGCGCTGCGCGCCCGCCGGCCGGTGACGTTCGGGTGGGGCCCCCGGTTCCTGCACTCCACCGGGCAGTTCCACAAGGGCGGCCCGAGCGAGGGTGTCTATCTCCAGATCACTGGGGAACCGCACCAGGATCTCGCCGTGCCGGGCCGCGACTTCACGTTCGGGCAGCTGATCGCGGCCCAGGCCGCAGGTGACGCACAGGTGCTCGCCGACCACCGTCGCCCGGTGCTGCGCCTGCACATGCGGGACCAGGCGGTCGGACTGCCCGCGATCCGGAAGGCCCTTGGATGAGCCCGCGCCCGAATCGAGCGCACTACACCAACGCTGCCGGCACCGAGTTCGTCAACCCGCTCCGCGACCCCCAGGACCGCCGGCTCCCCCAGATCGCCGGGCCGTGCGGCCTGGTGATCTTCGGGGTGACCGGAGACCTCGCCCGCAAGAAGCTGATGCCGGCCGTCTACGACCTGGCGAGCCGGGGCCTGCTGCCTCCCGGCTTCTCGCTGGTCGGCTTCGCCCGTCGCGACTGGCACGACCAGGACTTCTCCCGGGTCGTGCACGACGCGGTCAAGGAGCATGCACGCACCGAGTTCCGCGAGGAGGTGTGGGACCAGCTCTCGGAGGGGTTCCGGTTCGTGCCCGGCGACTTCTCCGACGATGTCGCCTTCGACACGCTGCGCCAGACGGTCACCGACCTGGACCGGGTGCGCGGCACCGGGGGCAACCACGCGTTCTACCTGTCGATCCCGCCGCGCTTCTTCTCCGAGGTGATCGGACAGCTCGACGAGCACAGGCTGGCCGGCCAGAGCCCCGACTCGTGGCGGCGGGTCGTGGTCGAGAAGCCGTTCGGCTCCGACCTGGCGTCCGCCCGCGAGCTGAACGCGGTGATCTCCAAGGTGTTCCCGCCCGAGTCGGTGTTCCGCATCGACCACTACCTCGGCAAGGAGACGGTCCAGAACATCATGGCGATGCGGTTCGCGAACGCGATGTTCGAGCCGATCTGGAACTCCAACTACGTCGACCACGTGCAGATCACGATGGCCGAGGACATCGGCATCGGCAGCCGCGCCGGCTACTACGACGGGATCGGTGCGGCGCGCGACGTGATCCAGAACCACCTGATGCAGCTGATGGCGCTGATCGCGATGGAGGAGCCGACGTCGTTCGACGCGGTCAGCCTGCGCACCGAGAAGCAGAAGGTGCTGGAGTCCGTCGTACTCCCCCGCCGCCTCGGGCGGGCGACGGCCCGCGGACAGTACGTCGAGGGCTGGGCCGGCGGTCGTCAGGTGCCGGGGTACCTGGAGGAGGAGAACATCCCTCCCGACTCGATCACCGAGACGTTCGCGGCGATCCGGTTGAACATCGAGACGCGCCGGTGGGCAGGCGTCCCGTTCTACCTGCGGACCGGCAAGCGGCTCGGTCGCCGGGTCACCGAGGTCGCGGTGGTGTTCAAGCGGGCGCCGCACCTTCCGTTCACGGCCACCTCGACCGAGGAGCTGACCCACAACGCACTGGTGATCCGGATCCAGCCCGACGAGGGCGTCACGCTGCGCTTCGGCTCCAAGGTGCCGGGCACGGCGATGGAGATCCGCGACGTGAACATGGACTTCGCCTACGGCGGCACCTTCACCGAGTCCAGCCCGGAGGCCTACGAGCGGCTGATCCTGGACGTCCTGCTCGGGGAGCCGCCGCTGTTCCCGCAGCACGAGGAGGTCGAGCTGTCCTGGAAGATCCTCGACCCGATCGTCGACTACTGGGCCCGGCACGGCAAGCCGGACACCTATCCCGCCGGCACCTGGGGGCCCGCCTCGGCCGGCGCGATGCTCGCCCGTGACGGCCGGGTCTGGAGGCGACCGTGATCTCCTTGACCGACACCACCTCCAGCGAGATCGCCGCGGAGTTCCTCAACGCCCGTCGCCGGGCGGGCAGCCCGGCCATGGGCATGGTGATGACGCTGGTCGTCGTGGTTGAGGAGGAGGGCTCGACCGAGGCGATGTCGGTGGCCCGCAAGGCCTCCCGCGAGCATCCCGCCCGGCTGCTCGGTGTGGTCCACGGCGACGGCCGTGGCGCCCCGCAGATCGATGCCGAGGTCGGCGTCGGGGCGGGAGCAAGCGGGGAGCAGGCGCTCATCCGGCTGGCCGGCTCGGTCACCAAGCACGCCGAGTCGGTCGTCCTCCCGCTGCTGCTGCCGGACTCCCCCGTGGTGGTGTGGTGGCCCGGAAGGTGTCCCGACAACCCGGCCGGAGACCCGATCGGGGCACTCGGCACCCGCCGGATCACCGATGCGGCGTCGGCTCCCACCGCGAGGGCCAAGGCGATGCTCACCCAGTGCCTGTCCTACGAGCCGGGCAACACCGACTTCGCCTGGACGCGGATCACCGGCTGGCGTGCGCTGCTCGCCGCCGCGCTCGACCAGCACCCCGGACGCGTCGAACACGCTTCGGTGACCGCCGAACGGATCAGCCCGAGCGCGGACCTGTTGTCGGCCTGGCTCGCCGACCGCCTCCGCGTCGACGTCGCGAGACACAACTCCGAGGGTCCGGGGATCACCCACGTGGTGCTGACCACGAAGCTCGGCGACGTGTCCCTCGTGCGGCTGGACGGCCGGTTGGCCACGCTGTCGTCGCCGGGGCAGCCGGACCGCCCGGTCGCGCTCAAGCGCCGCGAGCCGGACCAGCTGCTGTCCGAGGAATTGCGGCGGCTGGACCCCGACGAGATCTACGCCGCCACCGTCAAGAGGTTCGCCAAGCGGATGGAGAGCAACGGCTCGGCACGCCGACGACGCTCCGCCGGGACCGGCACGAGCACAAGGAAGGGACGACGCTGATGGACGTCGAAGTGATCCGCAACACAGGGCCCCAGGAGCTCTCCGACGACGTGGCGCACCGGCTGGTGACCCTGCTTGCGGGCGTCCAGGCCGACGGCCGGGTGCCGGCGGTGGCGCTGACCGGCGGGTCGATCGCGATCACCATCCACGAGGCGGTCGTCGCCGACCCCGATCGGGACAGCGTGGACTGGGGACGCGTCGACGTCTGGTTCGGAGACGAACGATTCGTGCCGGCGGACAGTCCGGACCGCAATGTGGGGCAGGCCTCGCGCGCAATGCTCGACCACCTCCCGGTGGATCCGGCGCGCGTGCATCCGATGCCACCCTCGGACGGCGAGTTCGCCGACGACCTCGACGCGGCCGCTGCGGCGTACGGCGACGAGCTGCGCGCCAAGGGTGCGGGTGGGTTCGACCTGGTGATGCTCGGCGTCGGCAGGAACGGGCACGTCGCGTCGCTGATGCCGGGCTTCGCCGAGCTCGACGCCGACGACGCGATCGCCGTACCGGTGCGCAACTCTCCCAAACCGCCGCCCGAACGGATCAGCCTGACGTTCCCGGCCCTGGAGCGCACCCGCGAGGTGTGGTTCGTGGTCGCCGGGGAGGACAAGGCAGAGCGAGTACGTCAGGCGCTCGATCCCACCACCGACTTCCACGACATCCCCGCAGCCCGCCCCAAGGGCCGTGAGCGGACGCTGTGGTTCGTCGACGAGGCCGCCGCGTCCCGGCTTTCGTGACCGTCCGGACGGCCCCGTGCCAGCCATGAAAGGCGTGAGACGGATGATGCCCGTCCGCTCCCGGTCACCGCTGATGTCGCTTTCCGACGCGATGGAGGCACTCGGAGACGACGGGATGATGGGAAGCTACACCGGCGAGATCCCGCTCGCGTCGGTGGTAGGCAGTGCCGCGCGACGCGACGACTTCGACGCGGAGTTCAGGCTGGTCAACCCCGCCTTGCGAGGACGCTACAGCGAGGTCTCCCGAGCGTTCGCCGCCGGCAGCTTCCCTCCGCCGCTGGACCTGGTCCGACTCGGTGAGCTGTACTTCGTCCGGGATGGCCACCACCGGGTCTCCGTGGCCCGGTCGCTGGGCTGGGACAGCCTTCCGGCGCGGGTGACCCAGGTGTGCACGGTCGCCTACGCGATGTGTTGCCTGCGTGCCGCCCATCTGAACAGCAAGGCGGCCGAGCGTCGGTTCCTGCAACGGGTTCCGCTGCCCGACGACGTACGACGCGACCTGTGGCTGGACGAGCCGGCCGACTGGATGCGGCTTGCCGACGCCGCCGACGCGTGGGCGCATCGTGAACGCGGCGCCGCCGCCGGCGAGGCCACTGGTCACGACCTCGCCACTGCATGGTGGTATGCGGAGGTCCGTCCGGTGCTCGACCGGCTTCGCGCGCACGGAGTCGGCCTCGCGTTGCGCGACATCCAGCTCTACGTCACCGCTCTCGGCGTGCGCGACAGCCTTGGACGCTTCGACTGGCCGGACGACCTGGTCGCCAGGCTCGAGACGGGGAAGAGCTGCTGCAGCCTCCCCCGCTGACCCAAGGACAAGCGCAAGCTCGCACCTGCCCACCGTGTCATGGGAGCGTCGTCCAGCGTGCGTGCTGGGCGAGGCTCAGAAGATGATGTCGCCGTTCTTGCGGCGGGTGCGCAGCGTCTGGATCGCCTCGTCGAGGATGTCGGCCGCCTCCTGGTCGGAGCGCCGTTCCTTCACGTAGGCCAGGTGCGTCTTGTAGGGCTCGATCTTCGGCGGCGGCGGGGGGTTCGTCGAGTCCAGGCTGGCCGGCAGTCCGCAGCGGGGGCAGTCCCAGGACTCCGGCACGTGTGCCTCCACCGCGAACGTGATCACGGACTCGTGATCGTGGGCACAGAAGTACACCACGCTCTGCCTCGGAGCCGAGTCGCCGCGCTCGGCCTCCCCCATCGGCCCTGCGCCGACCCGGCTGCCCCGGATCGCGTTCCCTCCACCTGGCACGATTCGGTCTCCTCGTCAGCTCAGCTGCCGGCTTTGAGCAGCAGTCCCAGGGCGATGATGCAGGCGAACCAGATCACTCCGGTGCCCATCGTGATCCGGTCCAGGTTGCGCTCGGCGACCGACGAGCCTCCCAGCCCGCTGGAGACTCCACCTCCGAACATGTCGGAGAGCCCGCCGCCCCGGCCCTTGTGGAGCAGGATCAGCAGGATAAGCAGGAGGCTGGTCAAGATGAGCAGCACGGTGAACGCGATAACCACGGTGGAAGAGCCTAACTCACGGTTGGCCGATCAGATCACGGGCATGTCGTAGAAGCGGCAGATTCCGCCGAACTCGTCGGCCTGCAGGGACGCCCCGCCGACCAGACAGCCGTCCACGTCGGGCTTCTCCATGATGCCAGCCACGTTGGCCGCCTTCACCGACCCGCCGTAGAGCAGCCGGACCGACTGCGCGGCCTCCGGGGAGAATCGCTCGGCGATGCGGGCACGCATCGCCTCGCACACCTCCTGGGCGTCTTCGGGGGTGGCGACCTCGCCGGTGCCGATCGCCCAGACCGGTTCGTAGGCGATCACCAGGCCGGCCACCTCGTCGGCGGTGCGGCCCGCCAACGCCGCGTCCAACTGGTCCAGGACGTGCTCCACGTGGCGTCCGTCGTCGCGCACGTCCGGTCCCTCGCCGACGCAGACGATCGGCGTGATCCCGGCGGAGAGAGCCTTGGCCGCCTTCGCGTTCACCAGCTCGTCAGTCTCGCCGTGGTGCTCGCGTCTCTCCGAGTGACCGACCACGACGTAGGAGCAACCGAGCTTGGCGAGCATCGCCGCCGACACGTCGCCGGTGAAGGCCCCGTTGTCGTGCACGGACAGGTCCTGGGCGCCGTACCTGATCTCCAGCCGGTCTCCGTCGACGAGGGTCTGCACGCCGCGCAGGTCGGTGAAGGGCGGCAGCACGGTCACCTCGACGCGGGCGTAGTCGTGCTTCTTGTCCGCCAGGGTCCACGCGAGCTTCTGCACCAGGACCACGGCCTCCTGGTGGTTCAGGTTCATCTTCCAGTTCCCGGCCATCAGCGGCACCCGGGAGGCCCCTGACTTACCTGGCTTCCCTGACTTTCCTGACATCGCAGGCATCACCCACCGTCCTCGAGTACGTCGATGCCGGGCAGGCTCTTGCCCTCGAGGTACTCCAGGCTGGCGCCGCCGCCGGTGGAGATGTGTCCGAAGGCGTCCTCGTCGAAGCCGAGCCGGCGGATCGCGGCTGCCGAGTCGCCGCCGCCGACCACGGTGAACCCGTCGCCGGAGGCCAGCGCCTCGGCCACGGCGCGGGTGCCGTCGGCGAACGCATCGAACTCGAACACGCCCATCGGGCCGTTCCAGAACACGGTGCGCGCGCCGGCGAGCGCGTCGGCGAACCGTGCCGACGTCTCCGGTCCGATGTCCAGGCCCATCTGGTCGGCGGGCATGGCGTCCGAGGGAACGACAGTGGCTCCGGCGTCGGCGGAGAACCGCGGGGCCACGACCACGTCGGAGGGCAGCACCAGCTCGACGCCGGTCTCGGCGGCGCGCCGGAGGTAGTCCCCGCAGCGGCCGACCTGGTCCTGCTCGAGCAGGCTCGTGCCGACCTGGTTGCCCTGCGCCGCGAGGAACGTGAACATCATCCCGCCGCCGATGAGCAAGGTGTCCGCCTTGCCGAGCAGGCTGTCGATCACGTCGAGCTTGTCCGACACCTTGGCGCCGCCGAGGATGACGGCATAGGGGCGGTCGGGGTCCTCGGTCAGTCGGCGCAGCACCCGCAGCTCGTCGGCCACCAGGCCGCCCATCGCGTGCGGGAGCCGCTTGGCCACGTCGTACACCGAGGCCTGCTTGCGGTGCACCACGCCGAACCCGTCGCTGACGAAGACGCGAGCGAGCGCGGCAAGCTGATCGGCGAGCGCACCACGCTCCTCGTCGTCCTTGCTGGTCTCCCGCGGGTCGAACCGGACGTTCTCCAGCAGTGCCACCGCACCGTCGCCCAGTCCCTCGACGGTCGTGCGCGCGTGCGGGCCCACGGTGTCGGCCGCGCACGCGACCTCCGCGCCCAGCAGCTCGGCCAGTCGGGCGCCCACGGGCCGCAGCGACAGCGCAGGGTCAGGCTTCCCCTTCGGGCGGCCCAGGTGCGCGGCGACCACTACGCGGGCGCCGGCGTCGCTCAGCCTCCTGATCGTCGGCACGCTGGCC
This sequence comes from Nocardioidaceae bacterium, assembly GCA_035690495.1. Lineage (GTDB taxonomy): Bacteria > Actinomycetota > Actinomycetes > Propionibacteriales > Nocardioidaceae > DASSKK01. The sequence continues at coordinate 18,137 of DASSKK010000089.1, forward strand.
CGGATCCTGGTGTCATCGGTGATCCGGGCTGTGCCATGGAGGTCAAGCGGGACGTTGAGATCGGACCGGACCAGGACGCGCATCCCGCGCAGGTCGCCCAGGTCGTCGACGGTGTTCACCACCGGTCAGAGGGACTCGCCGACAAAGCCGATCAGGTCCGCCAACCGGTTGGAGTATCCCCACTCGTTGTCGTACCAGCCGACCACCTTGACCTGGTTGCCGATGACCTTGGTCAGCGGCGCGTCGAAGATGCACGAGCGGGGGTCGGTGACGATGTCGGAGGAGACGATCGGGTCTTCGTTGTAGGACAGGTAGCGCGCCATCGCGCCGTCGGCCGCCTTCCGGAACGCCTCGTTGACCTCCTCGACGGTGGTCTCGCGGGACAGGTCCGCGGTCAGGTCGGTGGTGGACCCCGTCGGCACCGGCACGCGCAGGGCGTAGCCGTCGAGCCTGCCCTTGAGCTCCGGAAGCACCAGGCCGATCGCCTTGGCGGCGCCGGTGGAGGTGGGAATGACGTTGATCGCCGCGGCCCTGGCCCGGCGGGGATCACGGTGGATGTTGTCCTGCAGGTTCTGGTCGAACGTGTAGGCGTGGATGGTCGTCATCAGGCCCTTGACGATGCCGAACTCGTCGTTGAGCACCTTCGCCATCGGGGCCAGGCAGTTGGTCGTGCATGAGGCGTTGGAGATCACCGAGTGGTTCTGCGGGTCGTAGTCCTCGTGGTTGACCCCCATCACGACGGTGACGTCCTCGTTCTTCGCCGGCGCCGAGATGATCACCTTCTTGGCTCCTGCGTCGAGGTGCGCGCGGGCCTTGGTGGCGTCGGTGAAGAACCCGGTCGACTCGACGACGACGTCGGCCCCGAGGTCCTTCCACGGCAGATCCGCGGGGTTCCGCTCCTCGAGCGCGGCGAAGGACTTGCCACCGACCGTAATGGAGTCACCGCTCGCCGAGACCTCCGCCGGCAGCCGGCCCAGGATCGAGTCGAACTTCAGCAGGTGGGCAAGGGAGGCGTTGTCGGTCAGGTCGTTGACGCCGACGATCTCGATGTCGGCGTCAGAGGCGAGGACGGCGCGGAAGAAGTTGCGGCCGATCCGGCCGAAGCCGTTGATGCCTACGCGAACGGTCACGGCAGGTAGCTCCTAGCTGAGAGTGAGATCCGTGTGCATGATCGACCCTACCGGGATCCACCACGTGCCTTCAGGCACGTCCGGCGTACGTGCCGGTAACCCGTGCACGGCGGCTGGCCCGTCAGCGCGGTTCGGAGAGCATCTCGTCGGTGAGGCTCGCCTCCGTGTCGGGCACGCCGAGCTCCTGGGCACGCTTGTCCGCCATCGACAGCAGCCGGCGGATCCGGCCGGCGATGGCGTCCTTGGTCAGCGGCGGGTCGTGCAGCGCACCCAGCTCCTCCAGGGACGCCTGCTTGTGTTCGAGGCGCAGGTCGCCGGCCATCTTCAGGTGCTCGGGCACCTCCTCGTCGAGGATCTCCAGGGCGCGCTCCACCCGGGCACCGGCAGCCACGGCTGCCCGCGCCGACCTGCGCAGGTTGGCGTCGTCGAAGTTCGCGAGCCGGTTGGCGGTGGCACGCACCTCCCGGCGCATCCGGCGCTCCTCCCAGGCCATCAGCGACTCGTGAGCCCCCAGCCGCGTCAGGAGCGCACCGATCGCGTCCCCGTCGCGGATCACCACCCGGTCCACGCCGCGCACCTCGCGGGCCTTCGCGGAGATGCCGAGCCGGCGAGCCGCGCCGACCAGCGCCAGGGCTGCCTCCGGCCCCGGACAGGTCACCTCCAGCGCCGAGGACCGGCCGGGCTCGGTGAGCGAGCCGTGGGCCAGGAACGCGCCGCGCCAGGCGGCGACGGCATCACAGCCCGATCCCGAGACGACCTGCGGCGGCAGGCCGCGTACCGGGCGGCCTCGTCCGTCCAGCAGACCGGTCTGCCGGGCAAGTGCCTCGCCGTCTCGGACCACGCGCACGACGTACCGGTTGCCCTTGCGGATGCCGTTGCCGGACACCATGACCACGTCGGAGCCGTGTCCGTAGATCTCCGCGATGTCCTTGCGGAGCCGGCGGGCCGCCGCCCCGGTGTCGAGCTCGGCCTCGACCACGATGCGGCCGCTGACGATATGCAGTCCGCCGGCGAAGCGGAGCATCGAAGAGACTTCCGACTTGCGGCAACACACCTTGGTCACGTGTGTACTGGCCAGCTCCGCCTTCACCTGCGCCGTCATCGCCATGCGTCCGATCCTGCCATGTGTGGAACCAATCGCCGAAGTCCCCGCAGCGGAGATCACCGAGGGACGAAGAGTCTGTTCCGGAGACCCCCAACAGACGCCGATACCCTATGCCCGCGCCAACATCCGCGCATAGGCATCGGCCAACTTCGCGGGGTCGTGACGCGGCGATCCGTCGCTGCTCGCGACGTCCGCGAGCACCAGCTCGGCGCCGAGGTCCGCGGCGCAGCCTCGCAACCGGTCGGGATCGGCCACCGAGCCCCGGTCGGCCAGCACCAGGTCGATGCGCACGTCGGGGGCGTGCGCGGCCAGCACCTCCAGATGTGTCTCCGGGGCGAACCCGTCGGTCTCCCCGCGCTGCGGAGCGAGGTTCAAGGTCACTGCCTTGCGGGCCTGCGAGACGGCGAGCGCCGAGCGCAGCCCGGGCACCAGCAGGTGCGGGATCACGCTGGTGAACCACGAGCCCGGGCCCAGCACGGCCCAGTCGGCGTCCGCGACCGCCGCGAGTGCCTCGGGACAGGCAGCGGGGTCGGCCGGATCCAGCTGCACGGAGTCCACGTGGCCGCGGGTCGTCGCCACCTCCACCTGGCCGCGAACCGTCACGGGACGCGACGGGTCCGCGGGGTCCAGTCCGCGCACCGACGCAGTGATGTCCAGGGGGGCGAGCGTCATCGGGATCACCCGTCCCTGGGCCCCGAGCAGCCGTCCCACCCACTCCAGCCCGGCCACCTGCTCCCCGAGCAGCTCCCACAGCGCGACGATCAGCAGGTTGCCGACGGCATGCCGGTCCAGGTCACCCGAGCTGGCGAAACGGTGCTGCAGCACCCGTGCCCAGGTGCTCCCCCACTCGTCGTCGCCGCACAGCGCGGCCAGGGCCTGACGGAGGTCGCCCGGTGGCAGCACTCCGAACTCGCGGCGCAGCCGGCCCGACGACCCGCCGTTGTCGGCGACGGTGACGATGGCGGTGAGCCCGTCGGGGGCGGTCACCACGCGGCGCAGCGCCGCCAGGGACGCGGCCAGGCCGTGCCCGCCGCCCAGCGCGACCACCCGCGAGCCTGCTTCCATGTCATTCACGGCCGAGGTCGCGGTGCAGCGGGCGTGCCTGCAGCTTCCGGCTCCGCAGCCGTGCCGCGAGCGCCTCGGTCATGGCGACGCTGCGGTGGCGGCCACCGGTGCAGCCGATGGCGATCGTCATGAAGCGCTTGCCCTCTCGGAGGTACCCGGCGGCGACCATCTCGATCAGGTCGACGTACCGCCGGAGGAACTCCTCGGCCTCCGGACGGTTCTTGACGTAATCGGCGACGGCCTCGTCCCTCCCGGAGAGCGCGCGCAGCTCGGGCACCCAGTGCGGGTTCGGCAGGAAGCGCATGTCGGCGACGAAGTCGGCGTCCACGGGGATGCCGTACTTGAAGCCGAAGCTGATCACGGTCGCCTGCAGCGACATCCGCTGCTCGTTGCCGAACGCGTCGGCGACCCGGTCGGTGAGCTCGTGCACGTTGAGGCCGGTGGTGTCGATGACCATGTCGGCGCCTGCGCGCACGTCCGCCAGCCCGGCTCGCTCACGACGCAGGCCGTCGAGCAGGCGGCCTCCCTGCTGGAGCGGGTGCGGGCGCCGGGCGGCCTCCTGACGGCGCACCAGGACGGTGTCGTCGGCCTCCAGGAACAGCGTGGTGGTGCGTCGGCCGGTGGCGTCCTTGGCCAACAGCTCGGTGAGTCCTGTGAAGAACGTCCCGGTACGTACGTCGACCACGACCGCGACCGGCTGGCTGCGGCCCTGCGACTCGTCCACCAGCCGCACCGCGTCCGGGACCAGCTGCGGGGGCAGGTTGTCGATCACGAAGTAGCCCAGGTCCTCCAGCTCCTTGGCTGCGGTGCTGCGACCGGCCCCGGTCATGCCGGTGACCACCACCAGCTCGCCGACCTGTTCGTCCATTCAGCCCTCCTCGGAGATCCTCGGATCGAGCTCCGTCGAAATTCCTGGATCGAGCTCCGTCGAAATCTCGCCGGTCGCCGTGTTCACACCGGCGCCGGCGCTCGCCGACTGCTCGGCCAGCGCAGTCACGATCGCCTGCGCGGTCTGCGGCCCGATCCCGGGCACCTGTGCGATCTCGTCCACTGTGGCAGCCCGGAGCTTGCGCAGTGAGCCGAATCGCCGCAGCAGCGCCTTGCGGCGCACCTCGCCGAGCCCCGGCACGCCGTCCAGCAGGCTCTCCACCATCGACTTCGAACGGCGAGACCGGTGGTGGGTGATCGCGAAGCGGTGTGCTTCGTCCCGCACCCGCTGGAGCAGATAGAGCCCCTCGCTGGTGCGGGGCAGGATCACCGGATCCGGCTGCGACGGCAGCCACACCTCCTCGAGCCGCTTGGCCAGCCCGCACACGGGTATGTCGTCGATCCCGAGCTCGTTGAGAGCCCGTTGGGCGGCCGCGACCTGCGGCGGGCCGCCGTCGACGACCACGAGCCCGGGCGTGTAGGAGAACTTCCTGGCCCGGCCGGTGTCCGGGTCGACCAGCATGGGCCCCTCGCCCGGCGCGTTGCCGCCGGCGAGCTCCGGCTCCTCCACCCTCTCGTCGAGCAGGCGGCGGAACCGCCGTGAGAGCACCTCGTGCATCGAGGCGACATCATCGGAATGGCCGGATTGTCCCATGAGACCCCGGACCACGAAGCGGCGGTACTCGCTCTTGCGGGCCAGCCCGTCCTCGAAGACGACCATCGAGCCGACGATCTCGGTGCCCTGCAGGTGGGAGATGTCGTAGCACTCGATGCGCAGCGGGGCCTCCGGCAGCTCGAGAGCCGCCTGGATCTCCTCCAGCGCGCGGTTGCGGGTGGTCAGGTCGCCGGCCCGCTTGGTCTTGTGCAGGCCGAGAGCCTGGAGGGCGTTGCGCCCGACGGTCTCCTGCAGCCTGAGCTTGTCCCCGCGTTGCGGGACCCGCAGCCGCACACGGCTGCCGCGCAGGGTGCTCAGCCACTGCTCCACGACGTCGACGTCCTCGGGCAGCGCCGGCACCAGCACCTCGCGCGGCACGGAATCCACAGGGTCGCCGACCGTTTCACCGTACAGCTGCTGCAGGAACCTCTCCACCAACCCGCCAGTGTCCGCGTCGTCCATCTTCTCCGCCACCCAGCCGCGCTGGCCACGGATCCGCCCACCGCGGACGTGGAAGATCTGGACGGCCACCTCCAGCGGATCCTCCGCGAACGCGATGACGTCCGCGTCGGTGCCGTCGCCGAGCACCACCGCCTGCTTCTCGAGCGCGCGGTTGAGCGCGCCGAGGTCGTCACGCAGCCGGGCCGCCCGCTCGAAGTCGAGCTCCTCGGACGCGGCGTGCATCTGCTTCTCCAGGCGGCGTACGAACGTGGCCGTCTGACCTGCCATGAAGTCGCAGAAGTCGTCGACGATCTCGCGGTGTTCGGCCTCGCTGACCCGGCCCACGCACGGGGCGGAGCACTTGCCGATGTAGCCGAGCAGGCACGGTCGGCCGATCTGGCCGGAGCGCTTGAACACGCCGTTGGAGCAGGAACGCATCGGGAACACACGCAGCAGCAGGTCGACGGTCTCGCGGATCGCCCAGGCGTGGGAGTAGGGCCCGAAGTAGCGCACGCCCTTGCGCTTGGCGCCCCGGCCGACCATCACCCGGGGGAACTCGTCGCCGACCGTGACTGCCAGCCAGGGGTAGGACTTGTCGTCGCGGTACTTGACGTTGAAGCGCGGGTCGAACTCCTTGATCCAGGAGTACTCGAGCTGGAGGGCCTCGACCTCGGTGTTGACCACCGTCCAGTCCACGCCCGCCGCGGTGGTCACCATCGCAGCGGTGCGCGGGTTGAGGTGGGCCAGGTCCTGGAAGTACGACGTCAGGCGGGCGCGGAGGTTCTTGGCCTTGCCGACGTAGATCACCCGGCGGTGCGCGTCGCGGAAGCGGTATACCCCCGGGCAGGTGGGGATCGTCCCCGAGGCGGGTCGGTACGTCGACGGGTCGGCCACCGCTCAACCCTACGGTCGCTTGCTGCCGGTCTTCTTCCTGGCCGCCTTGGACTCGCGGGGCCTACGCCCGCGAGCCGGCGTCTTCCTCACAGCCGCACCGGCTCTGCCGGACGTCTCGAGCATCGGCGCGAGGAACTGTCCGGTGTAGCTGCCGGCGTCGGCAGCGACGTCCTCCGGGGTGCCCTCGGCGATCACCAGACCGCCCCGGTTGCCGCCCTCGGGGCCCATGTCCACGACCCAGTCGGCGGTCTTGATCACGTCCAGGTTGTGCTCGATGACCAGCACGCTGTTGCCCTGGTCGACCAGCCGGCCGAGCACGAGCAGCAGCTTGCGGATGTCCTCGAAGTGCAGCCCGGTGGTCGGCTCGTCGAGCACGTAGACGGTGCGGCCGGTCGAGCGCTTCTGCAGCTCGGCAGCCAGCTTGACCCGCTGTGCCTCCCCGCCGGACAGGGTCGGCGCCGGCTGGCCCAGCCGGACGTAGCCGAGCCCGACGTCGACCAGGGTGCGCAGGTGCCGGGAGATCGCCGGGATCGCCGCGAAGAACTCCGCGCCCTCCTCGATCGACATGTCCAGCACCTCGGCGATCGTCTTGCCCTTGTAGTGAACCTCCAAGGTCTCCCGGTTGTAGCGGGCGCCGTGGCAGACCTCGCAGGGCACGTAGACGTCGGGCAGGAAGTTCATCTCGATCTTGATCGTGCCGTCGCCGGCGCACGCCTCGCAGCGGCCGCCCTTGACGTTGAACGAGAACCGGCCCTGCAGGTAGCCGCGCACCTTGGCCTCCGCGGTGGACGCGAACAGCTTGCGCACGTGGTCGAAGACCCCGGTGTACGTCGCCGGGTTGGATCGCGGTGTGCGGCCGATCGGCGACTGGTCGACGTGGATCACCTTGTCGACGTGCTCGGTGCCCTCGATCCGCTTGTGCCGGCCCGGCACGGTGCGGGCGTTGTAGATGTGCTTGGCCAGCGCGGTGTAGAGGATGTCGTTCACGAGCGTCGACTTGCCCGACCCGGAGACCCCGGTCACCGCGACGAACAAGCCCAGCGGGAACGTCACGTCGATGTCGTGCAGGTTGTGCTGCCGGGCTCCGCGCACGACCAGCTCGCGCCCGGGGGTGCGCGGACGGCGTACGTCGGGCACCGGGATCTGCTTGCGGCCGGAGAGGTACATGCCGGTCGCCGAGTCGTGGTGCTCGACCAGGTCCTGCACCGGGCCGGACACGACGACCTGACCGCCGTGCTCGCCGGCGCCGGGGCCGATGTCGACGACCCAGTCGGCGACGCGGATGGTGTCCTCGTCGTGCTCGACGACGATCAGCGTGTTGCCGAGGTCCTTCAGCCGCACCAGCGTCTCGATCAGCCGGTGGTTGTCACGCTGGTGCAGCCCGATCGACGGCTCGTCGAGGACGTAGAGGACCCCGACCAGGCCGGCGCCGATCTGGGTGGCCAGCCGGATCCGCTGGGCCTCGCCGCCGGACAGCGATCCCGACGGCCGGTCCAGCGAGAGGTAGTCCAGGCCCACGTCGAGCAGGAAGTTCAGCCGCTCCTGGATCTCCTTGAGCACCCGCTCGCCTATCTGCCGCTCGCGGGCGGTCATGTCGAGCGTCCGCAGGAACTCGGCGCACTCGTCGATCGGCAGCGCGCACACCTCGGCGATGTTCCGCTCGCCGGCGGCCCCCGGCAGCGTGACGGCCATCGAGACCGGCTTGAGCCGGCTGCCCTGGCACTCCGGACAGGGCACCTCCCGCATGAAGCCCTCGAAACGCTCCCGGCTGGTGTCGGACTCCGCCTCTCGGTGCCGGCGCTCGATGTAGGGGCGCACCCCCTCGAAGGTCGTGTAGTAGGACCGCCTCCGGCCGTAGCGGTTCGTGTGCGTCACGTGCACCTTGGTGGGGTGTCCGTCCAGGATCGTCTTGCGGGCCTTGGCCGGCAGGTCCTCCCACGGCGTGTCCAGGTCGAAGCCGAGCTCGTCGCCGAGCGCTCCGAGCAGCCGCTCGAAGTAGTCCGCGACGTGCGCACCCGACCACGGGCCGATCACGCCCTCGCCGAGGGTGGCGGCGGGGTCGGAGATCACCAGCTCGGGGTCGACCTCCATCCGGGTGCCGAGTCCGTGGCAGGCCGGGCAGGCGCCGAACGGCGAGTTGAACGAGAACGACCGGGGCTCCAGCTCGTCGGTGTCGATCGGGTGCTCGTTCGGGCAGGCCATCTTCTCCGAGAACCGCAGCTCCCGGCCGTGGTTCTTGACGGGCAGGTCCACCAGGTCGAGCAGCACCAGCCCGCCGGACAGACCGAGCGCCGTCTCCACCGAGTCGGTCAGCCGGCGCTTCGCCGACGCCTTGACCGCCAGCCGGTCCACGACCGCCTCGATCGTGTGCTTCTTCTGCTTGTCGAGTCGCTGCTGACCCTGGGCGAGCTCGGTCAGCGAGACGGTGTCGCCGTCCACCCGGGCCCGGGAGTAGCCCTGCGTCTGCAGCTGACGGAACAGGTCGACGTACTCCCCCTTGCGGCCCCGCACGATCGGCGCGAGCACCTGGAAGCGGGTGCCGTCCTCGAGCGCGAGCACCTGGTCGACGATCTGCTGCGGGGTCTGGCGGGAGATCGGCGCACCGCAGGTCGGGCAGTGCGGCCGGCCGGCCCGGGCGTACAGGAGCCGCAGGTAGTCGTAGACCTCGGTGATCGTGCCGACCGTCGACCGGGGGTTCTTCGAGGTCGACTTCTGGTCGATCGACACCGCCGGCGACAGGCCCTCGATGAAATCGACGTCGGGCTTGTCCATCTGGCCGAGGAACTGCCGGGCGTATGCCGACAGCGACTCGACGTAGCGCCGCTGCCCCTCCGCGAAGATCGTGTCGAACGCGAGGCTGGACTTGCCCGACCCGGACAGACCGGTGAACACGATCAGAGAGTCGCGCGGGAGATCCAGCGACACGTCCTTCAGGTTGTGCTCGCGGGCGCCGCGAATGATCAGCTGGTCTGCCACTGTGGTCCTCTGGCCTCGTCTGTCGCAGTCAAGTCGTGTTCGAACAAGTGTTCGCACATCTTACCGGGCGGAGCAAGTCGCCACGCCGCCGCGCGGGGCAGCCGCGGGGCAGCCTCGCACGATCCTGTCACGAGCGGGTCAATAGGCTGCGGGACGTGCCTACTCACCGATGCCAGGCGGAGGTCCGATGATCGAGCTGCGGACCCCGGAGGAGATCGAACAGATGCGTCCGGCGGGGCGGTTCGTCGCCGACGTCCTCGGCGCGCTCACCGCGGCGGCCGACGTCGGCACCAACCTGCTCGAGCTCGACGCGCTTGCGGACCGGATGATCCACGACCGGGGCGCCGTCTCGAGCTATCGCGAGTACCATCCCTCGTTCGGGGCGTCGCCGTTCGGCAAGGTGCTGTGCACGTCGGTCAACGACGCGGTGCTGCACGGCCTCCCGCACGACTACCGGCTGCGCGACGGGGACCTGCTCAGCCTCGACTTCGCGGCCGCCGTGGACGGCTGGGTAGCGGACTCGGCGGTCAGCGTGGTGGTGGGTACGCCGCGCGAGGAGGACCTGCGCCTGATCGACACGGCCACGCGGGCCCTCGCTGCGGGCATCGACGCGGCGCGCGGCGGCGGCCGGATCGGGGACATCTCGCACGCGATCGGCACGGTCGCTCACGGGGACGGGCTGCAGGTCAACACCCAGTTCGGCGGGCACGGGGTCGGCCGGACGATGCACCAGGACCCGCACGTCCCCAACGACGGCCGCCCGGGGCGCGGGTTCCGGCTCAAGCCCGGACTGGTGGTCGCCATCGAGCCGTGGTTCCTGGCCAGCACCGGGGAGATCTACACCGACGCGGACGGCTGGACGTTGCGCAGCGCGGACGGCTCGCGCGGCGCGCACATGGAGCACACGATCGCGATCACCGGCGACGGCGTCGTGGTGCTCACTGAGCCGACCGTTTGATACCACATATGATACCGTTGCTGCATGGCGATGACACTGCGGCTCACTGAGGATGAGACCAAGGCCCTGCGCATGCGCGCCGAACGAGAAGGCCGCTCCATGCAGGACGTGGCTCGCGAGGCCGTCCGCGAGTACGTCGGCGGGCACAGCAAGCGAGACCTGCTCGAGCGGGTGCTCGACGCCGAGCTGCCCCGGTACGCCGAGGCTCTGGAGCGCCTCGGGCGGTGATCTACCTCGATCTGGCCGACCTGCTCCACATCGCGACTCGCACCCTGGGTCATGAGCCGGAAGTGCGAGAGCTCGGACTGCTCGAGTCTGCGGCGGCACGACCGCAGGCAAGTGCGTTTGGTGCGGACGCCTATCCCGATCTTGAGTCGAAGGCGGGCGCACTGATGCACTCGATTGCCCGCAACCACGCGTTGGTGGACGGGAACAAGCGCCTGTCGTTGGCCGCGACAATCGCCTTCCTCGGCGTCAACGGCAGGCGGCTGACCTGGACCAACGACGACGCCTACGAGTTCATCACCCGAGTCGCCTCGGGAGAGGTCGACGAGGTAACCGACATCGCGAGCGAACTGCGACGGTCCACAACCGAGTGGTGAGGAAGCTTCGCACCACTCACACGGAGCGCTGGAACTGGATCCCCCGGCCGAGCACCTGGTAGCCGAGCTCCTCGTTGACCCCGATCATGTGGTCGTTGGACTCCGCGTTCCAGGTGTCGACGGTGGCCAGCTGCGGCTCGACGTCGGCAAGCCACTCCAGCATCCCTGCCTTGAGCAGCATTCCAAGCCGGTGACCGCGGTGGGCACGGACCACGCTGGTGTCGTGCTGGTGGCCGAGGTGCGGCCGCTCCCCCTCGACCGCCACCACCGTGTGCCCGGCCAGCCCCCCGGTCTCCCGGTGCCGGGCGAGCAGCCGGTAGAGGCGGTACTCCCGGGCGAGCTGCGCGTCCTCGTAGCGCCGGATCCGTTCGGGTGGGAAGACCTCGTCCTCGATGTCGAGATCGTCGGTCGGGGCGTCGTTGATCGCAGCGGTCATCGTCGCGACCGCCTCGAGCAGCTCCTCGGGCGTCCGGCCGGCGATCCGGACCAGCTCGTACGCCGAAGCGGCTGCGGCCGCCTCGTCGCACCTCTTCCGCACCAGCGCCCGGTCCAGGTCGGCCAGCGTCTGCCGCCGCTGGATCGCCTGGGACTTGCGCTCCAGCCCGTGAGCCGCCGCGAACGCGGCAGTCGTCGGCGAGTCCCAACCGTCGGTCCCGAGCACGGTCTTGCCTTCCGCCTTCGCCCGCGCGATGAGATGCTCCAGCATCGCGGAGCCCAGTCCCCGCCGGCGGTGGTCGGGGTGGACGGCGAGCCAGACCCAGGCCAGGTGGGTGTTGTCCCACTCGGTGGTGGAGTACTCGCCTTGCGCGACGACGGCGTCGTCCAGCCGCCCGACGAACGCGTGGGGCGGCTCCCCGTCCCAGCCGTGCCGCAGCATGCCGGTGTAGCCCGCGACGGTCTGCGGGTGGTCCCAGGGCGAGTCCACGGCGTTGACGGCATTCGTCACCGCGACGAAGCCCTCGACGAGCGCCCGGTCGTCCGGGGTGATCTCCACGATGTCCATGCGGAAAGCGTCCATGCTCGCGGGCGTCCGCGCGACCGATTTTCCGCGACCGTTCTCCGCGACCGTTGCGGCCACGGTTGGTGCGCACCGCGCCCCCGCGGTTGGATGGGCGGTATGGACACCTCCGACTTCCCCCAGCTCGACGCCACGTTGCTGGCCACCGACGGCTACCTGAAGGCGCTGTCCGCGCTCGACGACGACGACATGCGGGCCCCTTCGCTGCTGCCGGGCTGGTCCCGCGGCCACGTGGTGTGCCATCTGGCGCGCAACGCCGACGGCATGGCGCACGCGTTGCGGGGCGCCGCCGCCGGCCACGACGCATGGATGTACTCCTCGCAGGAGAGCCGCAACACCGACATCGACGCGGGCGCCGGTCGCTCCGCGGACGCGCTGCGCGAGGACGCCACCGTCTCCTCCGAGGCGCTGCGCACCGCTGCCGGCGAGCTGCCCGCCGAGCTGCTGTCCGCCACGGTCACCAGGGTGCCCGGGGACGCCTCTGGCTTCTCCGTCAGCAAGCTGATGGGCATGCGACGCACCGAGGTCGAGATCCACCACGCCGACCTGGGCATCGGTTACTCGCCCGCTGACTGGCCGACCGACTTCGCCGTACACATGATCAAGCGACGTCAGGCCGAGCTCGGGACCGATGGACCGTCGATGGTGCTGTCCTCCACCGACGTCGACGGGCTCTGGAAGTTCGGGCCCGGTCCCGGCCCCGAGGTCACCGGCACCGCCGGACAGCTGGCCTGGTGGCTGGTCGGCCGCGGCGCGGGGCAAGGCCTCGAGTCCTCGACCGGGGAGCTGCCCCGCGTGCCGAGCTGGAGGTGAGCGGTGTGACCGATAAGGGCTACCAGGGCCGGGTACGTCCCGGCGGCTCCCCCGACGTGCGCGAGCTCACCGACCTGACGATCACGAAGTTCTCCGTGAGCGAGATGGCCAACAACGTCTACCTGCTGCGCTGCCAGCGCACCGACCGGCAGCTGCTGATCGACGCGGCCGACGACGCCCCCCGGATCCTGGAGGAGATCGGCTCCGACGGGATCGACACCGTCGTCACCACGCACGCTCACTGGGACCACCACCGGGCGCTTCCCGAGGTGGTCGAGGCCACGGGTGCCACCACGGTGGCCGGCGCCGCCGACGCGGCGGACCTTCCCGTCCCGGTGGACCTGCCCGTCCGCGACGGCGACGCGGTGCAGGTCGGCGACTGCCGGCTCGAGGTGATCCACCTGGTCGGGCACACGCCCGGCTCGATCGCGCTGCTGTACGACGATCCATCCGGCACCCCGCACCTGTGGACCGGCGACTCGCTGTTCCCGGGCGGGATAGGCAACACGTTCGGCGACAAGGACGCGTTCGCCTCCCTGCTCGACGACGTCAGCACCAAGCTCTTCGACCGGCTGCCGGACGAGACCTGGTTCTACCCCGGCCATGGCGACGACTCGACGCTCGGTGACCAGCGGCCGCACCTGGCCGAGTGGCGCGACCGCGGCTGGTGACCAGTCGGCGTAGCCGACGCGGTCATGCCCACAGGCACCGGTCTGCGCCGAGATCGGTGCCCACGGGCATGACCGCGTGGTCTCGACGGGCTCGACCGGCGAGAGGGCCTCAGCCGCGGCTCCACTGCAGCCACCAGTCCCAGCGGTACTGGCGGAACGCCTCCGGGTCCTCGATCCGGAAGATCGTCTCGTCGCGGCGCAAGGAGCCGTTCGACCAGTTGTGCGAGCCGGTCCACACGATCTTGGTGGCGGCATCGTCGCCGAAGGCACCGGAGAGGATCATCAGCTTCTCGTGCGTGCGCACGCCCTTGTGGGTGCCCTTGCTGACCTTGACGCCGTGACCCTCCAGGTAGCTGAGCACCCAGCTGCCCATCCCCACGCCGTAGATGACGCGGATGTTGCAGCCCTTGGCCTCGAGGTCGCCGACCTTCTCGGCCAGGTAGCGCCCCCGCGACCCGTTCCAGGCGTGCATCGCGATCCTGACCAGGGTGTGCCCGGTGCCGTCGCCGTACTCCTGGAGCTCCTCCGGAGTGGCTGTCGGATACGTCGTGGTCGGCGTCGGATCGGCAGTGGGAGTCGCGGTCGGCGTCGCGGTCGGGTCCGTGGGCTCCGTCGGGTCGGTGGGCTCGGGGTCGCCGTACGGGTTGGTCATGTCGCAGCGGATCTGCTCGAGGCTCTGGTACACCGGGTCGTTGACCATGTCCACCCGCGGGTAGGGGTAGAACTGCGTCTCGTACGGCGAGGAGACGTGCTGCTGGTACGGGAACTCCTGCGGACTCTGCGTCTTCATCTGGGTGAACACGTTGCGGAAGCTCACGTAGAGGTCGTAGTCGTCGACCACCGTGTAGACGTCGCTCCACTGCGCGATCGCGTTGTGCCGGGTGATGTTGTTCGACCCGGCCATCGTCACCCAGTGCGCGTCGCCGGCCTTGGAGTACAAGAAGAACTTGTCGTGCATGTTGCCGCCAGACTCGCCCCGGCAGGACCCGTGGCAGAACACCACGAACGAGTGGTGGTTGGGGTTGGTGCCGAGCTCGTCGGCCAGCATCCGCTGTGCCTTGTAGATGTGGTGGTCGTCGAAGATGAGCTTCACGGCCACCCCACGGCGGTGCGCGGCGATCAGGTGCCGGGCCATGTCCACCTCGGAGAAGGAGAACACCGCCATCCGGATCACCGCGCCCTTGGGCGCCGCGTCGATCACGCGGTCCATGTAGCGGAAGATCCGGTACTGCTGGTCGTGGGTGCCCAGAGGCAGGTTCCAGACCGCGCGGGTGGTCGGCGTGTAGTTCGTGGGCAGGCGCCGGGCCATCTGCGCCACCTGCTGGGAACCCAGATGCATGGGCTGCCGTGCTGTGCTCTCTCTGTGCTGCCAACGCGGCCCGGCGGGGCCGGTGGCCAGCAGTACGGCGAGCGCGAATGCGGCCACCACTGCGACGACGACGCTGTCCCGACGATTCCGCGCCCTCGCGCTCACTCGTGAAGCCACGACCCGGTACTCCGTTCCTTTGACCACAGGGGTAACAAGTTTCACACCAGTCACAGGGGTCGCGGCAAGCGTTTTGCGGAACTACAGCACTGTAGTTCGTCCGGGAGACGGTCGCCGGGGCCCCCGTCACGGCGCGTCTGCCGAGAGCTGGCCTGCAGTGACCGTAACCCCGGCGGCCCGCCGCCGCGACCCGAATCGCCGGGAAACCCTCGCCCGCCCGCAGTCGGGTCGGTCCTGGGGATCTCATAGGCTGCCCGGGTGGCCGACGACTCCCGCACCGACCCACCGACCCGCCTGCGCCGGTTGCTGCCCGGGCCCGCCGAGGACGTGGACGTCGCCGAGGCGTACGCCGTGCCGGAGCCGACTGCGCCTCACGTGCGGGCCAACATGGTCAGCAGCGCCGACGGGTCGGCCACAGTGCACGGCAGGGTCGGCGAGCTGACCGGCAGCGCCGACCAGACCGTGCTCCACACCCTGCGGGCCCAGTGCGACGTGCTCCTGGTCGGGGCGGGAACGGTGCGCGCGGAGGGCTACGGCCCGATCCGGCTCACCGACGAGGAGCAGGCCCGTCGGGAGCAGGAGGGACGCGCCGGGACCCCCCGGCTCGCCGTACTCAGCCGTTCTCTCGAGCTCGACCCGGACGCACCGGTGTTCACCCGGGCCACGGCCCGCCCGATCCTGCTCACGCCCACCGGTGCGGATCCCCGGCGCCGTGCGCTGTTCGAGCCGGTAGCCGACGTGGTGGAGGCGGAGTCGCCGGCGGAGGCGATCGCCGGCCTGCACGAGCGCGGCCTGCGGCACGTCCTGTCCGAGGGCGGCCCGCACACACTGGCACAGCTGCTGGCCGCCGACCTCGTGGACGAGCTGTGCCTCGCGGTCTCGCCGACCGCGGTCAGCGGCGAGGGTCTGCGGATCACCGCAGGTCCCCCCCTGGCCGCCCCCGCCCCGCTTCGGCTGACGCAGGTGCTCGAGCACGAGGGATACCTCTTCCTGCGCTACCTCACCGGCGCCGGCGAGCGCCGGTGACCATGCCCGCAGAGCTGCGCGCCAAGGCGCGGGCGGCCAAGGGCTTCATGCCCGACGAGGAGGGTGAGCTGCTGTTCCGGGTGGCGCTGGGGATGCTTCCGCACGGACCCGGGCTGGAGATCGGCAGCTACTGCGGCAAGTCCGCGATCTACCTCGGTGCTGCGGCCAGGGAGGTGGACGGGACGGTCTTCACCGTCGACCATCACCGTGGGTCGGAGGAGAACCAGGTCGGCTGGGCGTATCACGACCCGGGCCTTGCCGACCCCGAGTTCGGCCGCCTCGACACCCTGGCCGCCTTCCGGCACACCATCAAGGATGCACGGCTCGATGAGCACGTGGTCGCCGTGGTCGGCCGCTCCACAACCGTTGCCCGGCACTGGCGGACGCCGCTCTCGCTGGTGTTCGTGGACGGCGGGCACACCGACGAGCACGCGGGCAACGACTACCGCGGCTGGGGCAGGTGGGTGCAGCACGGCGGTGTGCTGCTGATCCACGACGTGTTCCCCGACCCGGCCGACGGCGGCCAGGCGCCGTACCGGATCTACCAGCGGGCACTGGACTGCGGCTTCGAGGAGTCCGGCGCGCTGGGCTCCATGCGAGTGCTGACCCGGGTGCAGGGTGGTGCCGGGGACCCCGTCAGCTGACGGGGATGGCAGCCGCGACCGCGTGCCCGAAGCGCAGCAGGTTGTCCGGGTCGTAGGCGGCCTTGACCCGCTGGAGCCGCGCATAGCCCTCCGCCGTCCATGGCCGGGCCCGGTCCGCGTCGCTGTGCACGACCCCGTGAAGGTTCACCATCGAACGTCCGGTGGAGTAGGGGGCCAGGTCGGCGACCAGACCGTCGATGGCGGTCGGCACAGCCTCGGCCACCGGCGGCACCATCATCCCGATCAGGATCAGTGCGAAGGCCGCGTCACGGTCGCCGAGTGCGTCCGGGACGTCGGCCGGCCGGGACAGCGCCCCGCCGAGATGCCGCAGCTCCACGGAGAGGAGTGGACAGCCCGATTCCGGGCCCGCGTGCTCGAGCAGCACGTCGATGGCGCCCGCCGGGAGATCGCGAAGCAGCGAGCTGCCCTCGTTGGCGGGCACCGGATGGTCGGGATCCTGGTGCACCCGGTCCAGGGCGGCGTACGGCATCGGCTCCACCGAGTCCAGCAGCACCGGTGCCGCCGCTCGCATCGGCGCGAGAATGCGCGCACCCTCTGCCTCGACGCCCACGAACGTGGCGCGCAGGTGCACGACGAACTGGCCGCGGAGCGGCTCGGGGATCTCGGGGAACGGCGGCAGCCGCAGGAGCGCGAGGGAGCTGGCGAACGTCTCCGGCAGCGTCGGCACCCACCGGGCGTACGCCGTCAGCAGCTCCGCAGCGTGGGAACCGTCGTAGAAGATCCCGCCGCCGTACACGTCGGAGAGCTCGACCAGGTCGAAGACCATCGACGTGACGATCCCGACGTTGCCCTTGCCGCCCCGCAACGCCCATGCCAGGTCGGAGCCCTCCCGGACGTCCACCTGCCGGATCTCGCCGTCGCCGGTGACCACCTCGAAGCTGCGTACGTGGTCCGCGGCGTAGCCGAACCGTCTGCCGAGGACAGGGAGCCCGCCACCCAGCGTGTAGCCGATCACCCCGACATCCGAGGTGGAACCGCACAGCCCGCTCAACCCGTAGGGCGCGGCTGCGTCGAGCAGTGCCCGCCATCGCACTCCGGGGCCGACGCGCGCGGTCCTGTTCCCGGGGTCGACCTCGATGTCCAGCATCGCCTTCGTGCTCACCAGCACACCATGCGTGATCGGCGTGCCGGGGCCGTGGCCGGTGGCCTGCACCCCCACGGGAAGGGCGCGCTCGCCGGCCCACCGCATCGCGGCGGCGACGTCTTCGGCGCAGGTGGCGGCCACCACCACATCCGGCGAGTGCGCGAACGCCAGGTTGAAGGTGGCGACCTCCTCCGCGTACCCCTCGTCCCGCGGCTGCAGCACTGCTCCCCGCACCTTCTCGGACAGCTCACCGACATCCATCTCCGACTCCTCCTGACGTAGGTCGAGCCCGAGACGAATGTGAGGATCACACCACGACCGCGTGGCCCGCATCGGGGAATCCCCCTAAGTCGCACCCCCGTTTCCAGCGACACGGGGACCGGGCGAGGGGCACACTGTCGAGGTGGACCTCGAGGCGAGCGTGGGACTGCGCATCCGCGCCGACGAGCTCGGGTCCGCGCGACGCGACCTCGAACTCCTCGCCGTGCAGCAGCCGGGCCCCGTGGTCTCGATGGCGCTGGGGCTGATCGCGTTCCTCGACGCCGACTTCCCGACGTCGCGCGAGCATCTGGAGTCGGCCTTTCTCGGCTTCCGCGCCGAGGGCCGGACCCGGCGGGCCGCGATCGCGGCGAGCCACCTGGGCAGGCTGGCCGCTTCAGGGCTCGGCAACGACCTGGTCGCTGCCGGCTGGCACGCCCGTGCGCTCCGTCTGCTCGGCGACGACGACTGCGTGGAGCGGGGCTGGGTGGCCCTCACGCTGCTCGGCTGCTCGGTCGCCAGCGCCGACGACCTCTCCCGGGACAGCGCGCTCGCCCTCGACCTCGCGACGCGGTTCACCGACGTCGATCTCGAGTGCCGCGCGCTCGCCGACTCCGGGCTCGCGCTGGTCTCGGCCGGGCGCCAGGCGGACGGGCTTGCGCGGCTGGACGAGGCGCTGACGATGTGCCTGAGCGGCGAGTGCGACAACGTGTGGGTGGTCGGCCAGGTCCAGTGCAGCTTCGTCTCCGCCTGCGAACGTCTCGGCGACCTGCCCCGGTTGCAGGACTGGATGTCGGCCACCCAGGACCGTGGCCGGGCAGGCTCCGGTCCACCGGCCGTGCTGGTCACGCACTGCCAGATCGCCTTCGGCTCCCTGCTGTGCCAAGCGGGACGCTGGTCGCAGGCCGACGAGGAGCTGCGGGCGTCGGTCCGCCGCAGCCAGGACCGACATGCGGACCAGACGGCAGAGGCGCGGGCCTCTCTCGCCGAGCTCCGGATTCATCAGGGCCGCTGCGCAGAGGCGGCCGACCTGCTCGACGGTCTGCACGACGCGAAGCAGGCACAGGCGGCGCTCTGCCTGCTGCATCACGTGCGTGGCGACCACGACCTTGCGGTGGCGACCGGCCGCTCGGCCGTGCGGGAGCTGTCCGGCGACGCCCTGCGCGGTGCCCGACTGCTGGCTCTGCTGGTTGCCTCGGAGCTGGCACGGGGCTGCGTGCCGGCGGCGCGCGAGCTGGCCGGTGAGCTGACCCGGACGGCGCGCGCCACAACCTGCCGGCCGGTACGCGCCCACGCCGCACTCGCCTCGGCCCGTGTCGCCCTCGCCGAGGGGTCTCTCCGGGACGCGCTCTCGCTGCTGGCGGACGCGCTCCGGGTGCTCGGTGACGGCTGGCCGCTCCAGGCCGCCGAGTGCCGACTCGCGCTGGGACAGGCACTCGCCGCCACCGACCCGGCCGCCGCGGCCAACGAGGCCCGTCTCGCCCTGGCCGTGCTCGGGCCGATCGGCTCCCGTCACCGGGCCGAAGCCCAAGACCTGCTGCACCGCCTCGGCAGGCCCGAGGACCCGCCGGCCGGCCCGTTGACCGTGCTCACCGCCCGCGAGCGCGAGGTGCTCGGGCTGCTCGGTGCCGGGCTGTCCAACCCCGAGATCGCCCGGCGCCTGGTGATCTCCCCGAAGACCGCCGAGCACCACGTCGGGGCGATCATGAAGAAGCTGCAGGTGCGCAGCCGCAGCGAGGCGGCCGTCCTGGCGGTCACCGGGCTCTCGCCACGCGCCTCAGCGACGCAGTGACCCGGTCGCCACGCCGCCGGGCTCCGGCGTCCAGCAGCCGCATTCCAGCCCGATCGGCGCGAACCCGGCCGGCAGCGTGCTGCCCCGGAAGATGTCCGACCCGCCGGTGGTGCACGTCAGCGCGTCGACGGCGAGGACCACGGCCGCGGCGGTGTACGTCGTGTGCTCGACAGGCCAGATGGCGTGGTCGGCGTACACGTAGCCGGTCCAGTAGCCGCCGGACTCGTCCCGCAGACGCTGCACGTCCCTCAACAGCTGACGGGCCGCGTCCCTGTCCCCCAACGCGTCGAGGGCGAGGGCGAGCTCGCAGGTCTCCGCACCGGTCACCCACGGGTTGGTGTCCACGCAGCGCACTCCGAGCCCCGGGACCACGAAATCGTCCCAGCGTGCCGCGAGCAGGGCCTGGCCCTGCGTTCCGCGGACGGCGCCGCCCAGCACCGGGTAGTACCAGTCCATCGAGAACCACGACTTGTCTGCGAACCGGTCCGGGTGGACGCTCAGCGCGTGCTCGAGCCGGCCCGCGGCGAGCTCCCAGTCCGGCTGCGGCGCATCCATCAGGTCGGCCAGCGCGAGCCCTGCGCGCAGCGCGTGGAAGAGGCTGGCGCTGCCGGTCAGCAGAGCCTCCCGAGCCTCGTGCCCGTGCTCGTCGCGAACCCAGGAGATCCCGCCGAAGCCGAGCTGCAGGGCGACGACGAGCTCCAGCGCCCGGTGCACAGCCGGCCACATCCGGCGCACAAAGGCCTGGTCGCGACGCACCAGCCAGTGGTGCCACACCCCGACGGCGAGGTAGCCGGCCATGTTGGACTCCGCGCTGGCGTCCTCGACCGTGCCGGCGATCAGCCGGGTCGGCCAGGAGCCGTCGCCACGCTGAGTGGACAGGCACCAGTCATAGGCGTGCCCGGCGGCGTCGGGCTGGCCGCCGACCAGCAGCGCCATCGCCGCCTCGACGTGGTTCCAGGCGTCCGTCGCACCGCCGGCGGTTGTCGGGATCGCGCCGTCCGGCTCCTGTACGGCCGCGATGGACGCCGCCGTCCGCGCCACCGCGTCGGCACCCAGCACTCCGGGCAGGCCCGGGATCTCAGTTCGCACCGGGCTTGCTCAGGTAGACGACGAGGCTCTTGCCGACCAGCGGGTCGAGGACCCGGTCGGCGGCCCGGGTGAGCAGGGGCCTCCGCATGATGTCCCACACGAGCAGCCGGTGGTAGCTGCGCACCATGGGATGGTCGTCACGGTCCACCCCGACGGCGCACTTCAGCCACCAGTACGGCGCATGCAGGCCGTGCACGTGGGTGTGGCCGACGTACTCCAGACCGGCCGCGGCCAGCCGTCCCACCAGCAGGCGGCGGGTGTAGATCCGCACATGGCCGCCCTCGACCTCGTGGTAGGCGCGTGAGAGCGCCCAGCACACCCGCTCGGGCCCGGCGCGCGGCACGGTGACCGCGATCGTGCCGCCCGGGCGCAGCACCCGGGCCAGCTCCGCGATCGCAGCTTCGTCGTCGGGGATGTGCTCCAGCACCTCCGCGGCCACCACGCGGTCGAACTCGCTGTCGGCGAACGGGAGCGCCAGCGCGTCGCCCTCCTTGATGTCCGCCTCGGCGCCCTCGGGCACTTCGCCGGCGGCCCGCATCGCGGCGAACATGTCCAGCACCCCCGCCAGCGCGTCGCCGTCCTGGTCGAACGCGACGACATCCGCCCCGCGTCGGTAGGCCTCGAACGCGTGCCGCCCTGCGCCGCAGCCCACGTCGAGCACGTGCTCCCCCGCGACCAGCCCCAGCCGGTCGAAGTCGACGGTCAGCACGACGGGCCCCCGCCGTCGGTTGAGCCTGTCGAAACCAGCTCCTCGTAGACGGCTGCCGTGGCCGTCGCGACGGCCCGCCAGCTGTAGAGCTCCCGAACCCGCCGCTGTCCGGCCGCGCCCATCGCCGCCCGTCGTCGCGCATCGTCAAGCAGGTCGCGCAGCGTCAGCGCAAGGGCCCCCGCGTCACCGGGCGGCACCAGGTCGGCGCACTCGCCGTCCGGGCCGACCACCTCGGGGAGCGCACCGGCCCGGCTGACCACCAGCGGCGTGCGGCATGCCATCGCCTCCACCGTGGGCAGCGAGAAGCCCTCGTACAGGGACGGCACGCAGGCGACCTCGGCCGAGCCCACCAGCGCCGCGAGCTCGCTGTCGGGCACGCCGTACACGAATCGCACCGAGTCGGAGATCGACAGCCGGTCGAGCGTGCGCTCGGTCGCCCCGCCCGGGGTGGGCCGGGAGACCAGCAGCAGCTCGACGTCGCGCTCGGTGCGCAGCTTCGCGAACGCCTCCAGCAACGTGCCCGTCCCCTTGATCGGGGAGTCCGTGCTGGCCATGGCGACGATCCGGCCCGGCACCCGCGGGGCGGTCGGCGGCGCGAACACGTCGTCGACGCCGAGCGGCACCACGCGGATCCTCCCGGGATCGACGCCGAAGTCGGTCGCGATGTCGTCGGCGGAGCTGTGGGAGACGGTCAGGATCGCGGGAAGCCCCCGGGCCACCCGCCGTTGCATGCCGACGAAGCCGTACCAGCGGCGGGTGGTGAGCCGGTCGCGGAGACCGCGGGCCGCCGCGAGGTCGACGAGCCGGTCCCGGGTGATCGGGTGGTGGATGGTGGCGAGCAGAGGCAGCCCTGCGGCGGCGATGTCGAGCAGGCCGGTGCCGAGGCTCTGGTTGTCGTGGACGACGTCGAAGTCGTGCCGGCGCTCGGCGAGGATCCTCGCCACCCGGTGGCTGAACGTCCGCGGCTCCGGGAAGCCCGCGGTCCACATCGTGGCGACCTCGAGCAGGTCCCATCGGTCGCGGATCTCGCGAGGGTGCGGGGTGCGGAACGGGTCCGGCTCCCGGTAGAGGTCCAGGCTCGGCACCTTGGTCAGTCGCACCCCGGGATCGAGCTCTGGGTAGGGCTGTCCGGAGAGCACCTCGACGGTGTGGCCCAGCGCGTCCAGCTCCCGGGACAGGTGCCTGACGTAGACGCCCTGGCCACCGCAGTGCGGCTTGCTGCGGTAGGACAGCAGAGCGACGCGCACACCGACCCCTCTCGACCTGCCGACGACACTGCAACGGAACCGGCACGGAACTGGAACGTGTTCCTAGTATGCCGTGAGCGATGTTAGCCTCGACCCCCGTGAGCGGTACGACGCCCACGGGTCGCCTCGACGCCGAGGGGCCCGGCTCGCCCGCGCAGCGCGAACGTCGCCGCCGGATCCTGGCAGCCGCACGCGATCTCGCCTCCGCAGGCGGGTTCGAGCAGATGCAGATGCGCACCGTCGCGGAGCGTGCCGACGTCGCACTCGGCACCTTGTACCGCTACTTCCCGTCCAAGGTGCATCTTCTGGTCAGCGTGCTCGCCCAGGAGTTCGAGGTGGCTCGCCAGCGGCTCAGCGACACACCGGTTCCCGGCGACTCCGCCGCAGACCGCGTCATGCACGTGATGACAGGCATCACCGGCTCCTTGCAACGTGATCCCCACCTGACCGAGGCGCTGACGCGGGCGTTCATGTTCGCCGACGCCTCCGTGGCCGAGGAGAGCCACGTCGTCGCCCGGCAGGTCATCGCGATTCTCACCGACGCGATGTCAGCCCGGCCCGACCCGTCCGATCGTGAGGTGGCCATCGCCAAGGTGATCGCCGACGTCTGGCTGGCGAACCTGGTCCAGTGGGTCACCGGCCGGACTTCCGCCGGCGACGTCCAGGAGTCACTCGAGACGGCCGTCCGCCTCCTGCTCCGCCCCTGAGCAACCCATTAGGGTCATGCTCGTGACCACAGCCGCCGAGACGGGCTTCCGGCTCCCCCGGGACACCGCCGGGCGCATCGAGGCCCGCGTCGCCAGCTTCTGCCGGACCGGCGGGGAGGACGCGTCGGTGTCAGTGTGGGTCTGCGGGCTGGAGACGAGGGAGCCTGCGTACGCACGGGAGGCCGAGTCGGACCACTACGCAGCCAGCACGATGAAGCTGCCGTTGCTGGTCGCGGCCTACCGGCGACACGAGCGGGGCGAGCTGGACCTGGACAGGCCGGTGCCGGTGCACAACGACTTCCGGTCCGCGCTGGACGGCACGCCGTACTCCATGCGCCAGGACTACGACCAGGACGACGAGACGTGGGAGGCGATCGGGGAGGAGCTCGCCCTGCGCGAGCTGGCCAGGCGCGCGATCGTGCAGTCGGGCAACCTGGCCACGAACCTGCTGCTCGAGCGGGTGGGTGCCGGTGAGGTCGCCACCGTGCTCACCGACGCCGGCTGCTCGGGGAAGACCCTGCTTCCCCGCGGCATCGAGGACTTCGCGGCCCGGGAGGGTGGTCTGGAGAACCGGGTCACCGCCGCCGACCTCGGACGGCTGATGCACGCTCTTGCGCGCGGTGAGCTCGCGGAGCCCGAGACCTGCGCCTCCGCCGAGAGGGTGCTCGCCGCCCAGGAGCACCGGGAGCGGATCCCGGCGGGGCTTCCGGACGGCACCTACTGCGCGAACAAGACTGGCTGGGTGGACCGCGTCAACCACGACGTCGGGCTGGTCCGCCCGGAACGGGGTGCGGCGTACGTGCTCGCCGTGTGCACCACCGGCGATGCCGGCAAGGAGGCGGCCACCTTGCTGATCGCCGACGTCAGCCGCCTGGTCTGGAAGGCCGGCGGGCTCGACAGGACGCTGGGGTGAGCCGGATCGTCCGGGTGCTGGCCACCGAGGTCAGCGCTGCGCTGCACTCGCCGTTCGTGACGGCTCTGCGGCGTACCGAGACCACCGACACCGTCGTGGTGCAGGTGCACGACGACGACGGGCACGTCGGCTTCGGCGAGGCCCCGCAGGTCTGGCAGGTGACCGGCGAGTCGCTGGCCGGTGCCCGTGCGTGTGTCGAGGGCCCGCTCTCGGCGGTGCTCGTCGGGGCCGACCCGGACGACCTGGTCGCGAACTGCCGGCGCATCGCAGCCACGGTCGCCGGCAACCAGGGCGCGAAGGGCGCCCTGGACGTGGGGCTCCACGACCTCGCCGCCCGCCGTCGCGAGGTGAGCCTGCCGGTGTTCCTCGGGGGTACGACGCTGCGGGTGCCGACCGACGTCACGCTCTCCGCGGGCGACCGCGAGGAGCTGGCAAGGGCCGCCCGGGAGCGCGTGGCCGACGGGTTCACGGTGCTCAAGACCAAGGTGGGCACCGACCCTGTCGCCGACGTGGAGCGGGTCCGTGCGATCCGCGCCGACGTCGGTCCGCAGGTGCGGCTGCGCCTGGACGCCAACCAGGGCTGGACGCCCCGGGACGCGGTCCGGGTGATCACCGCGCTGGAGAGCGCCGGCGCCGATGTCGAGCTGGTCGAGCAGCCGGTCGCCGCAGCAGACCTGGACGGCCTGGCCTGGGTGACCGAGCGAGTGGGCACGCCGGTGATGGCCGACGAGGCGGTGTACGGCGTGCGCGACCTCGTCGAGGTGATCCGCCGCCGCGCCGCCGACCTGGTGAACGTCAAGCTCGCCAAGAGCGGCGGCCTGTCCGTCGCGCGCACCCTGCTGGAGCTCGCCCACTCCCATCAGGTCGGCACCATGGTCGGCTCGATGATGGAGACCCATGTCGGCGTCGGCGCCGCAGCGAGCCTGGCTGCCGCCTACCCGACGAGCACGGCCTGCGACCTCGACGCCGCCTGGTGGCTGTCCGCCTCGCCGGTCGTCGGCGGGTTGACGTACGACGGTCCGTGGGTGGTGCTCCCGGACGCACCTGGCCTCGGCATCACCGGTCTGCTGGGGTCTGCGTGACGTCGTCATGAGCGGCCGGCGGCGAGAGGTGTGCGTGCCGGTGGCCACGGTGTGGACCTCCCCCGACGCACCTCGGAAGCTGGACGCAGCCGCGGTCGGAGACCCCCCCGACGACGAGCGCTGGCTCGCCGAGCTCGGCCCCGCCGGGGAAGACGGCCGGCTCGGCCTGCACGGGCGCACCCTGACACAGCTGCTGCTCGGCGAGGCCGTCCTCGTGGTCGCCGAGGAGCCTGGGACAGGGTGGTCGCAGGTCGTGGCGCCGGGTCAGGACTCGTCGCTCGACGCGCGCGGCTACCCGGGCTGGGTGCGCACTGCACATCTGGCCGCCCCGAGCGACCCCGTCCTCGCGTCCGTCCGCGTGGAGGTGCGCGAGCCGACCACGCCCTGCCGGCTGGAGGACGGCACGACGATGGTGCTGTCCTACGGCACCGGGCTGGTCGCCGAGGGTCCGCCCAGCGAGTCGGGCGACGCGGTCCAGGTCCGGCTCCCGGACGCTCGCCGCGGCCGCGTCCCCGCGGCAGGAGTACGGAGGGTCGGCGCTTCCGGCGCCGGATACGACGTCGACGCGGTGCTGGCGGACGCCCGGCGGTTCCTCGGCCTGCCCTACCTCTGGGGCGGGACCAGTGGCTGGGGGCTGGACTGCTCGGGCCTCGTGCACCTGGTGTTGCGCGCGCACGGGATCCGGGTGCCCCGGGACGCCCACGACCAGGCGGTCGCCGACGGCCTGAGCCCGGTGGCCCTGCACGCCGTCCTCCCGGGCGACCTGTACTTCTTCGCGCGCCCCGGCAAGAGGATCCACCACGTCGGCTTCGCGTCCCGGCCCGTGGGCGAGGACGGCTCGCGCTGGATGCTGCACGCCCCGGAGAGCGGAGGCATCGAGGACGCTCCGATGTCCGCGGACCGGCTGGTTACGCTGGTCGCCGTCGCGCGTCCGGCTCGGTGCTGACGACGCCGGGGCTGTCGTCCCCGTCCCCGGTGTCGCCGCCGTTCCCGCGTGAGGCGACCAGGCTGGCCACCGTGGTGACCGCGAGCACTCCGACGATCACGCCCAGCGAGAGCAGCACCGGGATGTCCGGCGCCCAGCCGATCGACCGGCCCCCGTTCACGAACGGCAGGGTGTTCTCGTGCATCGCGTGCAGCACGAGCTTGACGCCGATGAAGCCGAGCAGCACCGCCAGGCCGTAGGACAGGTAGACCAGCCGACGCAGCAGCCCGCCCAGCAGGAAGTAGAGCTGGCGCAGCCCCATCAGCGCGAAGATGTTCGCGGTCAGCACGAGGTACGGCTCCTGGGTGAGCCCGTAGATCGCCGGGATGGAGTCGAGAGCGAACAGCAGGTCGGTGGTGCCCAGGGCGAGGATCACCAGGAACATCGGCGTGACCAGCCGCCGCCCGTTTCGACGCAC
This sequence comes from Nocardioidaceae bacterium, assembly GCA_035690495.1. Lineage (GTDB taxonomy): Bacteria > Actinomycetota > Actinomycetes > Propionibacteriales > Nocardioidaceae > DASSKK01. The sequence continues at coordinate 44,853 of DASSKK010000089.1, forward strand.
CCAGACCTTGGCGCCGGCGTACTCGTCGGAGGCCGGCAGGTGGCGCCTCGCCCACCCGATCACCCGGCTCTCGTGGTAGCTCCCCTCCTCGCCGCCGGTGCCCTCCCTGGCGAGCTTCACCGCGGTGTAGACCAAGAACAGCCCGAACAGGTAGAAGATCCAGCTGAACTCGTTGATCGCGGCCGCTCCCACCGCGATGAAGATGCCACGGAAGACCAGCGCCAGCACGATGCCCACCAGCAGTGCCGACTGCTGCAGCTCACGCGGGACGCCGAACCGGCTCATGATGATGAGGAACACGAACAGGTTGTCGATCGACAGCGAGTACTCGGTTAGCCAGCCGGCGAAGAACTGGGTTCCGAAGTCGTGGCCCGCCAGCAGCCAGACACCCGCGCCGAACGCCAGCGCCAGGCCGACGTACACCGCGAGCGCCACCGACACCTCGCGACGAGAGGGCTCGTGGGGGCGGCGCCCGACGACCACGACGTCGAACAGCAGGATGGCCACGGTTGCGATGAGCGTGACCGACCAGACCCAGATGGGTACGTCCATGCGAAGACCTTTCCGGAACACGCCCTACCTGATGCCCGGACACCGGACGAGCGGGATTTCCGGAGGTCTCTCCCACTCGCCTCGAACGAGCCGACGGCACCGGGACCGGCACGCTGGCCGGTGGCCGTGATGACGGCGCCGCCGCGAAGGAATACTCCCCTCCACTGACAGCCCCATTGTCACAGAATCCGCGCCGGGAGACGAACCGGCGGCGGGAGGAGGCTCGGCGCTCTTCATCGTCTCCGCGGACGTCCTAGAATCCCGCCATGAGCTCGGCTACCCCCTGGGCGTCCTTCAGCCACGACCCGCGACGACCTGAGACCGCCGGGCTGCGCGCCTCGGACCAGGACCGGAGCGTGGTCAGCCAGCTGCTGGCCGACGCGTACGCCGACGGTCGCCTCGACCGGGAGGAGTACGACGAGCGTGCGGACGCAGCCAGCCGCGCGAAGACCCTCGGTGACCTGCCCCCGGTGGTAGCCGACCTGGTGCCGGACCTCGCCGACCGGCCTGGCTCGGAGCTGGCGCTGGCCACCCCCGACGAGCTGAGGACGAGGGCGGTCGAGGAGTACCACCGCAGCCGGCGCAACGCGCTGTCCGGGATGCTGGTCCCGTCGCTGATCTGCGTGGTGATCTGGGTCCTCACCGGTTTCGGGGGGAAGGGATTCGACCCGTCGTTCTTCTGGCCGGGCTTCGTGATCCTCGGCACCGGCGTCAACCTGCTCCGCACGGTGGTGAACAAGCAGAACATGATCGAGGACGAGCGCCGCAAGCTCGAGAAGAAGCAGCGCAAGGCGCTGGAGTCGCCCGAGGCCTCGAAGGCGGGGTCCGACCAGGACTCCTAGCCTCGGCGGGAGAGCACCACGAACAGGGCGTGGATGATCCCCGGGACGTAGCCGAGGATGGTCAGGATCACGTTCAGCCAGAACGTGCCGGACAGACCCACCTTCAGACCGACGCCGAGCGGCGGGAAGATGATTGCGAGGATCACCAGCAGCAGTGTCACCCGGTGCAGGTACCCGCCTCAGCCCGCCCGCATGAGTGGTCGGGGGCGCCTTCTTCTAGCGGGCGCCGGCCTCTACCATCTGCCGCAGCTCCTTCTTGAGGTCCGAGATCTCGTCGCGCAGCCGGGCGGCGAGCTCGAACTGCAGCTCGGCGGCGGCGGCGTGCATCTGGTCGGTGAGCTCCTGCACCAGGTTGGCGAGGTCCTCGCTCGGCATCCCAGCGAGCTCGGCGGCGTGCCTGCCGACCTCGGAGTCGCGTGACTTCAGGCCGGGCACGGGCGCCTTGCCGCGGGACTGCTGACGCCCTCCGCCGCCGAGCAGCGCCGCGGTGTCCTCGTCCTCGCGGGCCAGCATCTCCGTGATGTCCGCGATCTTCTTCCGCAGCGGCTGCGGATCCACCCCGCGCGCGGTGTTGAACGCGACCTGCTTGGCACGCCGCCGGTTGGTCTCGTCGATCGCCGCCTCCATCGAGGGGGTGATCGTGTCGGCGTACATCACCACCTGTCCGGAGACGTTGCGGGCGGCGCGGCCGATGGTCTGGATCAGCGACTTGTCCGAGCGCAGGAAGCCCTCCTTGTCGGCGTCGAGGATCGCCACCAGCGACACCTCCGGCAGGTCGAGGCCCTCGCGCAGCAGGTTGATGCCGACGAGCACGTCGTACTGCCCCAGCCGGAGCTCGCGGAGCAGCTCGATGCGGCGCAGCGTGTCCACCTCCGAGTGCAGGTAGCGGGTGCGGACGCCGGCCTCGAGCAGGTAGTCGGTGAGGTCCTCGGACATCTTCTTGGTCAGCGTGGTGACCAGGACGCGCTCGTTGCGCTCCACCCGCGCGTGGATCTCGCCGATCAGGTCGTCGATCTGCCCCTTCGTGGGCTTGACGACCACCTCGGGGTCGACCAGCCCGGTCGGCCGGATGATCTGCTCGACCACGTGCGGCACGCCGTCGGGCCCGGTGACCCGGCTGAGCTCGTAGTTCCCCGGCGTCGCGGACAGGTAGACGGTCTGCCCGATCCGGTCCAGGAACTCCTCCCAGCGCAGCGGCCGGTTGTCCATCGCGCTGGGCAGCCGGAAGCCGTGGTCGACGAGGTTGCGCTTGCGGGACATGTCGCCTTCGTACATCCCGCCGATCTGCGGCACGGCGACGTGGGACTCGTCGACCACCAGCAGGAAGTCCTCCGGGAAGTAGTCGAGCAGGCAGTTCGGCGCCGACCCGCGCGAGCGGCCGTCGATGTGCATCGAGTAGTTCTCGATTCCCGCGCAGGAGCCGACCTGACGCATCATCTCCACGTCGTACGTCGTGCGCATGCGCAGGCGCTGGGCCTCCAGAAGCTTGCCCTGCTTCTCGAAGTAGCCGAGCCGGTCGTCCAGCTCGGTCTCGATCCCGTTGATCGCCCGCTCCATGCGCTCGGGACCGGCGACGTAGTGCGAGGCAGGGAACACGTAGAGCTCGTCGTCCTCGGTGACCACCTCGCCGGTGACCGGGTGCAGCGTCATCAGCCGCTCCACCTCGTCGCCGAAGAACTCCACCCGCACGGCGTGCTCCTCGTACATCGGGAAGATCTCGAGCGTGTCGCCGCGGACCCGGAAGGTGCCACGGGTGAACGCCATGTCGTTGCGGGTGTACTGGATCTCGACGAGCCGGCGCAGCAGCCGGTCCCGGTCGTAGTCCTCCCCCACCCGCAGGCGGACCATCCGGTCGACGTACTCCTGCGGGGTGCCCAGGCCGTAGATGCACGACACGGTGGAGACCACGATCACGTCACGACGGGTGAGCAGCGAGTTCGTCGCGGAGTGTCTCAGCCGCTCCACCTCCTCGTTGATCGAGGAGTCCTTCTCGATGTAGGTGTCCGTCTGGGGGACGTACGCCTCGGGCTGGTAGTAGTCGTAGTAGGAGACGAAGTACTCCACCGCGTTGTCGGGGAGCAGCTGGCGGAGCTCGTTGGCGAACTGCGCGGCGAGCGTCTTGTTCGGCTGCATCACCAGCGTGGGACGCTGCAGGCGCTCCACCGCCCACGCCACCGTCGCGGTCTTCCCGGTGCCGGTGGCGCCCAGCAGCACGACGTCCTTCTCGCCGCCGGTGATCCGCTTCTCCAGGTCGTCGATCGCGGTCGGCTGATCCCCCGAGGGCTGGAAGTCCGAGATGACCTTGAACGGCGCCACCCGGCGCTGGAGATCGGTGACAGGTCTCATGTCCGCCAGCGTAATCGGGGCCACCGACAGGGGCACCGACGCTGCGGCGCTTCGAGGGCAGCAGGAGCGCGCCGTGCGCGTCAGCCGACGAGCTGCACCCGGTCGCCGTAGCCCAGCAACGTGCGGTCCGCGGTGAGCAACACCGCGTCCTCGGCGTGCGCTTGAGCGACCAGCATCCGATCGAACGGATCGCCGTGTACGTCGGGAAGGCCCTCCACGCCACTCGCGTGGATGTCGGAGATCGCCAACCGCTCCAGGTGCAGCTCGGCCGCCGCCCGCGCCGCCCACGAACGCACGTCGGCGCCGAGATCGAGCCGCCCCAGGTGCTGCTTGATCGCGAGCTCCCACACGCTCGCGGCCGACATCAGGCACCGCCACTCACGGATCCGATGCAGCGAGTCTCCGAGACGCTCCGGTGTCGAGGCCGCCCAGAGCACCACATGGGTATCGAGGATCGCCCTCATTCTTCGAAGGCACGCTGAAGCTCGGCGGGCAGCGGCTCGTCGAAGTCGTCCCCGACACGGATGCGTCCGCGGTCGAAGCCGAAGTTCGGCTCCGGCGAGACGGCCGGCACCAGCCTCGCCACCACCTCCCCGCGACTGGTGATCTCGATCTCGTCTCCCGCGCGCACTCGAGCCAGCAGCCGCGACAGGTGCGTCTTGGCCTCGTGAACACCTACAGACTTAGTCATGAGACCAAGTTATCACGAACAGGGACCTGCTGGGCCCGCCGGCGCTGTCGAAAGATGGGCAACCGACTCGCGTGCTGTTGTGCCCTGCTGCCCGCTTTGGACGCCTTGCCACGTGCCGGGTTCGGTGCCAGGTTGCCCACGGGCCGGTCGCAACCGGCGGCCGGCAACGGACCGGTTGGAGGTAGTCCATGGCTGAGATCATGATCAGCAACCTTGACCAGGGTGGCGAGAGGCGGGCGTTCGCCGCGCACGGGCATGCCGTGTACGCCGACGCGGGGGCTGCTGCTGTGCTACGGGGCACGTTCGAGCCCGGCTGGCGCTGGTCGGCCGACGTGGCGCCCATCGCGGGAACGACGAGCTGCCAGTCCCGCCATCTCGGCTGCATGACGTCCGGCTCGATGCGGGTCCGGCTCGACGACGGCACGGAGCAGGACCTGTCCGCCGGGGACGTGTTCGACATCCCTGCAGGCCACGACGCCTGGGTCACCAGCGACGTGCCGTGCGAGATGGTGGACTTCTCCTCCGACGCGACGAAGTACGCCATAGGCCGGCCCACCGACATCGCGGAGGCCGACGACGCGGCGATGAAGCTCGTCCGCCGGGGCTTCGCGGCGTTCAACACCGGCGACGTCGACACGCTGCGTCAGCTCCTGGACCCCAACGTCATCCAGATCGTGCCCGGTCACAGCCCGCAGGCGGGGACCTACAAGGGCGTCGACAACGTCTTGGGCTACTACGCGAAGCTCGGTGAGCTCACCGGTGGCACGTTCCGCGCCCACCTGATCGACGTGTTCGGCGACGGCGAGGGCAAGGTGGTCGCGCTGCACCAGACCTCCGCGGTCCGCAACGGGGTGAAGCGGGTGTCGAAGGACGCGATCGTCTTCACCGTCGTGGGCGGCAGGGCGACCGAGCTCGTCGAGACCCATGCCGACCTGCCTGGAGACGATGCCTTCCTGAGCTGACCCTGCGCCGTGGGCCGGGCGGCGGGACGACGGGGCCGCGTAGGTTCTCCCTGTGAGCAGTAGACGGGGAGAACCATGGTCGCCGATGGGGGGCCGAGTCGCGACGGTGTCCACGGCCGTCCGGCGCGCCCTGCTGGGCCTGCTCGGTCTGCAGGTCGCGCTGGGGGTCGTGCTCACGCTCGTGGACTCCTACCGACGGCGCGGCAAGAAGCCCCAGCCGTTCCCGACGACGGCTCCCGCCGTGGTGAGCATCGGCTCAGGCACGGTCACGACGTACACCTTCGGGCAGGATCTGTACGACGACATGCTGGAGGCGATCGGGAAGGCCAAGCAGCAGATCCTGTTCGAGTCCTACATCTGGAAGGGCGACGAGACCGGGCAGCTGTTCAAGCGCGCCCTGTCCGAGGCAGCGCTGCGCGGCGTCGAGGTCTACGCGATCTACGACGGCTTCGCGAACCTCGTCGTCTCGCCGCTGTTCAAGCGGTTCGGGCCGCGACTGCGGGTGCTGGAGTACCCGCTCTACAACGCAGGCTGGCGGTTCTTCGACCTGCGCCGTTACGGCCGCGACCATCGCAAGATCCTGGTCGTCGACGACGAGGTCGGCTTCGTGGGCGGCTACAACGTCGGGTCGGCCTACGCCACCGAGTGGCGCGACACCCACGTGCGGGTGACCGGCCCAGGGGTGTGGGACCTGAAGAGGGCCTTCGCGGACTTCTGGAACCTGAGCCGTCGCGCGAGGCACGGGAACCGGCCGCTGCTGCTGGAGACGGCCGCGGACTGGGAGCCCCGGATCCGCGTGCACCGCAACGTGCCGCGGCTGTGGATGTTCCCGATCCGGGCGATGTACCTCGAGGCGGTCAACCGGGCCTCGCACCACATCTGGATGACGCACGCCTACTTCATCCCCGACCCCGACTTCGTCGACGCCCTCGCGCAGGCGGCGCGCCGAGGCGTCGACGTACGCCTGCTGGTGCCCGCGGTGTCCAACCACGTGATCGCCGACTGGCTGTCTCGCGGCTACTACGGGGAGCTGCTCGCCGCCGGGGTGCGCATCTTCCGCTTCCAGGGGGCGATGGTGCACGCCAAGACGTCCACGATCGACGGCCGCTGGTCCACGGTCGGCACCGCGAACATGGACAGGCTGTCGATGACCGGAAACTACGAGATCAACCTGGAGATCATCGACCCGGCGATGGCGGCCGTCATGCAACAGATCTTCGAGACCGACCTGTCCAACTGCGCCGAGCTGACCGCCGGGCAGTGGGCGGCCCGTGGGGTGCACAAGAAGTTCACCGAGCTGGTGCTCGCGCCGCTGCGACCGCTGCTGTGAGCACACGCCAGGTTACTGGTGGGTACAGCACGACGGGCGCCGCGGCATGGTGCTCCGCATCGCGGGTACGTGAGGGGCGAGACCGGGAGGACTGATGCATGTCGACAAGTCCGAGATAACCGAGGCGCTGCGGGCGCGTGGCCAGCACGACCGCGCCCAGCAGGCCGAGTGCGCACTTCCCCGCGAGGTGGACACCGACCGCGAGGCCGCGCTGCTGCACCGCTTCGAGGTGGACGCCGCCGACCTCGAGGACGCTTCGCAGACCGACGGCCAGGACTGAGCGGCCTCACTTCCTGCCGGCCACCACGTCGAGCTCACCGTCGGCGTACCACTTGCGGATCACCTTCTTGTCGAACTTGCCGACCGACGTGCGCGGCACCTGCTCGATGAAGGCCCACGCGTCCGGCAGCTGCCACTTCGCGACCGTCTTCGACAGGTGCTCGCGCAGCTCGGCCGGCGTGACCGACGCGCCCTCGCGGAGCACGACCGACGCCAACGGCCGTTCCTGCCACTTCTCGTCGGGGATGCCGACGACCGCGGCCTCGAGCACGTCGGGATGGGCCATCAGCGCGTTCTCCAGGTCCACCGAGGAGATCCACTCACCGCCGGACTTGATCACGTCCTTGGCGCGGTCGGTCAGCGTGATGTAGCCGAGCTGGTCCAGCGTGCCGACGTCGCCCGTGCGCAGCCAGCCGTCGTGGAACTTCGCCTCCGCGTCGGCGCGCTCCGCGTCGTCGGGCTTGTAGTAGGACTCCGTCACCCACGGACCGCGCACCTCGAGCTCACCCACCGCCTCGCCGTCGCTGGGCAGGATGCCGTCGTCGTCGCCGGTGATCCGGCCCTCCACGCCGCACAGCAGGCGGCCCTGAGTGCCGCGATAGCGCCACTGCTCGTCGCCGGTGACACCCACCGGCACCAGGCCCGCGGACGCGACCGGCGAGGTCTCGGTCATCCCCCAGGCCTGCCGGACCAGCAGCCCGTGACGCTCCTGCAGCGCCTGCTGCAACGAGACCGGGACCGCCGAACCGCCGCAGAGGATCAGCCGCAGGGAGTCGAGCTTCACGCCCTCGTGGGTGTCCAGATAGCTGAGTACGTCGTTCCACACCGTCGGCACCGCCCCGGACACCGTCGGCTTGGACTCGTTGATGAAGCGCACCAGCGGCTCGGCCTGCAGCCAGCGGTCGGGCATGCACAGTGAGGCCCCGCTCATCAGGGCGGCGTAGGCCAGGCCCCAGGCGTTCGCGTGGAACATCGGCACGATCGGCAGCACCCGGTCGTGGAAGCTGAGCCCGGAGACGTCGCCGGTGCACGCTGCCTGGGAGTGCAGCCAGGCTGAGCGATGGCTGTAGGCGACGCCCTTCGGGTTGCCGGTGGTGCCCGACGTGTAGCACATCGCGGCCGCGTCACGCTCGTCGATCGCCGGCCAGTCGAAGTCCTCCGAGGCGTCGGCGAGCACCTCCTCGTAGAGCGCCACGTTCTTGCCGCTCTCGCGCAGCGCGTCGAGATTCGCCGCGGCGGCGTCCGGGCCGGCGACCAGCACGTGCTCGACGGTGTCCAGCTTCGGCAGCTGCTTGGCGAACAGGTCGACCAGCGAGTCGTCGACGATCACCACCTTGTCCTCGGCGTGGTTGGTGATGTAGACGAGCTGCTCGGGGAACAGCCTGATGTTCAGCGTGTGCAGCACCGCGCCCATCGCCGGGATCGCAAGGTAGGCCTCGAGGTGCTCTACGTTGTTCCACTGGAACGTGCCGACCCGCTGGTCGCCGTCGATCCCCAGCGCCCGGAGGGCGTACGCCAGCCTCGCCGTTCGCGGACCGAGCTCGGCGTACGCCGTCCTCCTGGTGCCGTCCGCGGTCGCGGTGACCACCTCGGAGTCGCCGTGAACCGTCGTGCCGTGCCGGAGCACCCCACCGATCGTCAACGGGAAGTCCTGCATCGTGCTGCGCATTGCCTCTCCTGCCTTGTCGACTCCTCATGCCGCGCCGCCGGCACCTGACCCCCTCCCCCGATCCTGCCGGGACACCGCGGTCGCGTCTAGGGTCGGATCATGACAGCTGAGACACGCGATCTCGATCCGGACCTCGTCAAGCTCGGCCGGCGCTGCTGGGGCGACCTGGAGACGCTGCACGTGGTCGGCTACTTCGCGCCGGAGACCAGGCAGGCGTACGTCGAGCTCGGGCTGCATCCGCGGCTGTCCTACTTCGCTGCACGCTCCGCCGCGTTCGGTGCGGTCGACCCGGCCGTCACCGTCGCCACGTTCTACGTGTTCGCGCCGTGGCTGGTGGGCAAGGCCCTGCCGGCCGCGTGGCAGGTTGCCCCGCCGGAGAAGGTGATCGAAGCCCGGCAGCGAGGAGTGCTCGCCGCGTTGCGCGGGGTGCTCGGCGAGCCGGACGTGGCCGAGGCGCTCGAGCTGGCCCGCCGAGCCTGTGCCGCGCTCACCGCCCCCGGGCGGCCGCTGTTTGCGGCGCACGCCAGCCTGCCGTGGCCCGAGGACGACCTGCTGGCGCTGTGGCATGCCGCGACCTTGCTGCGCGAGCACCGCGGTGACGGGCACGTCGCGCTGCTGACGGCGTACGGACTGGACCCGGTGGAGTCGCTGGTGCTCGGCGGGCTGTTCTCGCACAACACCGACTTCCTCCGCGAGTCTCGCGGCTGGTCCGACCAGGAGTGGGCGGATGCTCGGTCGCGGCTGCGGGACCGCGAGATGCTCGACCAGGGAGACGCGCTCACCGAATCCGGCCTCGCGATGCGCAAGCAGCTCGAGAAGCAGACCGACCGCCTGGCCGTGGAGGGATGGGCCACGCTCGGCGCCGACGGCTGCGCGCGCCTGCACGAATTGGTCTCCCCGCTGCGCGAGAGGGTGCTGGACTCGGGCGTTCTCCCCGACTGGACGCGCTCTCGCGGCTGAGCAGAGCACCTCGCGCGCGGTAATGCCGTCAGGCACCAGTTCGGCTCGGAACTCGTGCCTGAGGGCGTGACCGCGAGATCCTTCCGGTGCCGGTGTCGTCACCTGCCGACGGGGAGGTGGGTGCGCGGCGCCATCCGCGGCCCTCGCCGGGGGCGGGCGATGCCGGCCAGCTCGACGAGCCGCTGCACGCGGTAGCGGTGGGGGCGGTACGGCGCAAGCAGCGCCTCGAGCCCGGCGTCGTCGACCGGCTCTCCGGTCAGCGCCCAGCCGATGTCGGCCGGGATGTGGTAGTCGCCGAAGCTGACCGCGTCCGCGTCGCCGTGTGCTCGGAACCGGACCTCTGCCGACGTCCACACGCCGACGCCGGGGATCGAGCGCAGCCTTCGGTCCACCTCGCCGGCGGGGAGCCCGACGGTGCGCTCCAGGGCGGATGCGCGCTGGGCTACCAGCACGGCGGTGCGCGAGCGCGCGGGGTCGACGTGCATCTTCAGCCACTCCCACGACGGGATCGTCCGGATCGTCTGCGGGGACGGCTGCACCCACAGCCGCGGATGCGGCCCGGGCGCACGCTCGCCGTACCAGTGCACGAGGGTCCGGAACCCGGCGAACGCCTCCTGGCCGGTGACCTTCTGCTCGATGATCGCCGGCACCAGGGCCTCCAGCACCAGGCCGGTGCGGGTGACGCGCCAGTGCGGGTGCCGCCGGTGCGCCTCACGGAGCACCTGGTGCTCCCGGCACATCTCCGTGAAGCCGGCAGGGTCGTCGCGCCCGCCGAGCATGGCCGGGACGCTGTCCAGGGCCCACGCCGCGCCGTCCCCCCAGGCCGTCGCGTGGACGGCACCGTCTCGCTGGGTGCGCAGCCGCAGTCCGGCCGGCCCCTCGGGCGTGCCGATGCCCCGCCAGACGGTGCCGTCGGGATCCACGCGGTACGTCGGGTCGCCGGGACCCTTGCGCAGGATCGACAGCGTCTGCCCGACCGGGCACGGCCAGTGCGGACGCCACACCCGCACCTCGCCCGCCTCGCCCTGGTCAGCCACGCGCACACCCTATGCGGCAGCGCCGACCGGCCGGGCCGTCGGCGGCGTCGGGCAGGATGGGAGCGTGCTGCTCAGCGACCTGGTCTCGACCTACGACGCGGTACGGGCGACCCGTGCGCGCACCGCGAAGATCGCCGCGCTCGCGGCCGCGCTCGCGCAGGCTCCCCCCGAAGAGATCGAGACGGTCGCGTGGTACCTCTCCGGCACGCTGCCGCAGCGCCGCACCGGCGAGCGTCGCACCGGGCTGGGCCGGCGCTCCCTGACCGATCTGCCGGAGCCGGCGACGCAGCCGACTCTGAGCGTCGCCGAGGTCGACGCCGGGTTCACCGCGATCGCCGCGTGCGCGGGACCGGGCTCCCAGGCGAGACGGGCGACGCTCGTGACGGAGCTGTTCGCGGAGGCGACCGCGCCCGAGCAGGTCTACCTTCGCGGCCTGGTCACCGGCGAGCTCCGCCAGGGCGCGCTGGAGGGCGTCCTCGTCGACGCGGTGGCTGCGGCGGCGCACCTGCCGGTCACAGCGGTTCGCCGCGCGGTGATGCTCCGCGGCGCGATCCCCCCGGTCGCGGCCGCTGCGCTGACCGAGGGCGAGGTCGCACTGGAGCGGTTCACCTTGCAGGTCGGGCGTCCGATCGGGCCGATGCTCGCCTCGAGCGCACCCGACGTCGACGCGGCCCTGGACAAGATCGGTCCCGCCGAGGTCGCCGTGGACACCAAGCTGGACGGCATCCGGATCCAGGTGCACAAGGTCGGCGAGGTCGTCTCGGTGTTCACCCGCAGCCTCGACGACGTCACCGAACGCCTGCCCGAGATGCTGGAGGCAGTACGCCGCCTGCCGGCGGAGACGCTGGTTCTCGACGGCGAGGCGATCGCGCTCGACGGCGAGGGACGTCCGCGCCCCTTCCAGGAGACCGGCGCCCGGACCGCCAGCCGGCTCGACGTCGCCACGCTGCGCGCCAAGGTGCCGGTGACGCCGTACTTCTTCGACGTCCTCCACCACGACGGCGAGGACCTGCTGGACCTCCCGGCCGGGCAACGGTTCGACCGGCTCGAGGACGTTCTCCCGGAACCGCTGGTCGTGCCCAGGATCCGCACTGCTGACCCGGCCGAGGCACAGCGGTTCTTCGACGACCGGGTCGCCGCGGGGCACGAAGGCGTGGTGGTCAAGTCGCTCGACGCCCCCTACGCGGCGGGCCGCCGCGGCGCCGGCTGGGTGAAGGTCAAGCCGCGGCACACCCTGGACCTGGTCGTGCTCGCCGTCGAGTGGGGGTCCGGACGTCGTCGGGGCTGGCTGTCGAACATCCACCTCGGCGCCCGCGATCCCGGTTCGGACACCGGCTGGGCGATGCTCGGCAAGACGTTCAAGGGGATGACGGACGAGATGCTGGCCTGGCAGACCGAGCGGTTCCTGGAGCTGGAGACGTCCCGCAGCGGCCACGTCGTGCACGTGCGACCGGAGCAGGTGGTCGAGGTCGCCTTCGACGGCATCCAGACCTCCTCGCGCTACCCGTCCGGCATGGCACTGCGGTTCGCGCGGGTGGTCCGCTACCGCGACGAGAAGCCCGTCGCAGAAGCCGACAACCTCGAGACCGTGCGGTCGCTGAACGGCTAGCGGGACGAGCTGACCAGCGCGACAGCGGTGTACGCCGTGTGACACGGCCGGTTGCAGACGGCGTACCATCCGCAGCGTGAGCACGGCTACCAGAACCGCACGGCCCGACGGACGCAGGACGGCTGCCGCCGCGCGACGGCGCCGGAGGGAGGAGCAGATCCTCGCCGCCACCCGTGCCCTCTTCGACGAGCGGGGAGTGCGAGAGGCCCAGATCGAGGACGTCGCGCGCGCCGTCGGCATCAACCGGGCGATCATCTACCGGCACTTCTCTGGCAAGGAGGAGCTGTTCGCGCTCACCCTGGTCGGCTACCTCGACGAGCTCGACGGACGGATCGCCGAGGCGGACGACCCGGCGCGCTCCCCGGCGGACCGGCTCCGCGCAATCACCGAAGCGTTCGTCGACTACGGCCTGGAGTTCCCGGCGTTCGTCGACTGTGCGCTGACGCTGATGCGGCACACCGGGCCGGAGCTGTGGGAGGAGATCAGCGAGGGGGCGATGTACCGCCTGGGCCGGTCGATCGCCGCCTGCCTGGCGAAGGTGTCGACCGTCATCACCGCCGGCGTAGAGGACGGCAGCTTCCACACCGACGACGTCCACCTGCTCGCGAACACGCTCTACGCCTCCGGGCTGGGCGGCATGCAGCTGGCGAGAGTCGGGATGATGGTGCACGAGGCGGCACCCGGCGTGCCGACCGTCGCGAGCCTGTCCCCCGCGCTCGTCAAGCAGCACCTGGTGGCCGCGAGTGTGGCGATGGCCGTCGGCGCCGGTTGAGGCCTGCACGTAATCTGAAGCGGTGACCGAGACCAGCGAGGATGCCCCGCCGGTCCGGTCCCACACCGTGACCCTGGTCGCGCTGCTGCTCGCCGACATGGTCTACGGCTTCCAGCAGATCTCGATCATCCCCGCGCTCCCGACCGTCCAGCAGGACCTGGGCGCCTCCCGCGAGTGGACGGTGTGGCTGTTCTCCGGCTACCTGATCGTGGCCTCCGTGGCGCCGGTGTTCCTCGGCAAGCTCGGCGACCGGATCGGCCAGCGTCGCGTCTACCTGGGCGCCCTGGTCGCGTTCCTGCTCGGCAGCATCGCCACCGCGCTCGCACCCAACATCCAGCTCGTGGTGATCTTCCGGATGCTCCAGGGCGTGGGCGGCGTGGTGTTCCCGCTGAGCTTCGCGATCGTCACCGAGGTGCTGCCCCGGGAGAAGGTGCGCACCGCGATCGGCGTGCTCGCAGGCGGGTTCGGGATGGGCTCGGTGCTCGGCCTCCCGGTCGGGGGCGCGATCGCGGAGTACCTCTCGTGGCGGTGGATCTTCTGGGTCGGCGCGATCGCACTCGGCATAGGCGCCCTGCTCGTCTTCCTCACGGTGCCCAAGCTGGGACCGCGTGCGCATCGACGCCTCGATACCCCTGGCGCGCTGCTCTTCGGCGGAGCGATGGCCCTGCTCGTCGTGGGCATCACCGAGGGCCCGCAACGCGGGTGGCTGTCCCCGCTCGCGCTGGGAGCGTTCGCGCTCTCGGTGGTCACCGGGATCGGCTGGTACGTGCGCGAGCAGCACACGGCCGAGCCGTTGATGGACCTCGGCGTGCTGCGCTCCCGTGGTGTGCTGATGACGAACCTCACGTCGGTGTTCGGCGGGTACGCCGTGTTCGGCGTCAACCTGCTGCTCCCCTTCCTGCTCGAGAACGAAGCCGGCTCCGGGCTCGTGAAGGGCGTCGGCCTCGCGGCCGGACCGCTCCTGGTCGGGCTCGTGCTGCTCCCCCGCGCGGTCGGGCAGACCATCGGCTCGCCGCTGACCGGGGTGCTCACCCAGCGGCTCGGCACGGCACGGGTGTTCGCGGCGGGAATGCTTCTGGTCGCCGCGGCCACGTTCGCCCTCGCCTTCTTCCGCGCCGAGCTGTGGGCGGTACTCGTCGAGCTGGCGGTCCTCGGTCTCGGATTCGGCACCACCGTCAGCCTCACCGGCAGCATCGTGGCCCTGGCTGCGCCCCTCGGCGAGACAGGGGTCGCCACGGCAATCACTTCCGTGCTGCGACGCGCCGGCGGTGCGGTCGGGTCGCAGGTGTCGGTGGCGCTGCTCGCGGTGATCACGCTGAGCGACGGGTCGCCGGCTCCGGCCGCGTTCACCACCGCCTTCGCGGTCTCGGCAGCCGTCGGACTCGCAGGAGCGGTCTGCGCGGGCCTGGTGTTCCCCCGCGTCAGGTCATGAGGGCCGTTGCGCGTCTGCAGACGCGCCGACTCGGCGGGGGTGGTGGCTGCAGACGCGCCGACTCGGCGGGGGCGTTCACCGCTCCAGGATCGCGGTGAGGCCGTTGCCGCCGGCGGCGCAGATCGAGATCACCCCGCGGCCCGCACCCTTCTCCTCCAGCAGCTTGGCGAGGGTGGCGACGATCCGGCCCCCGGTGGCCGCGAACGGGTGGCCGACGGCGATCGAGGAACCGACCACGTTCAGCTTGTCGCGGTCGATCGAGCCCAACGGCGCGTCCAGGCCCAGCCGCTCCTTGCAGAAGATCGGGTCCTCCCACGCCTTCAGCGTGGCGAGCACCTGGGAGGCGAACGCCTCGTGGATCTCGTAGAAGTCGAAGTCGGCGAGTCCGAGCCCGGCCCGAGCGAGCATCCGCGGCATGGCGTACGCCGGCGCCATCAGCAGCCCCTCGCCGCCGTGCACGTAGTCGACCGCGGCGCCTTCGTAGTCGGCCAGGAACGCCCGCGGTGTCAGGCCGTGCGTCTCGGCGTACTCCTCGGAGCAGAGCAGCACCGAGGAGGCCCCGTCCGACAGCGGGGTCGAGTTGCCCGCGGTCATCGTGGCCGCCTCGCCCTTGCCGAACACCGGCTCGAGGCCGGCGAGCTTCTCCACCGAGGAGTCCGGCCGCAGGTTCTGGTCGCGCTCCAGACCCAGGTACGGCGTGACCAGGTCGTCGAAGAAGCCGCGGTCGTAGGCGGCAGCGAGCTTGCGGTGCGAGGAGACCGCGAGCTCATCCTGCTCCTCGCGGCCAACCTGCCACTCCACGGCGGTCAGCGCGGCGTGCTCCCCCATCGACATCCGGGTGCGCGGCTCGGCGTTCTTCGGGATCGCCGGCGCGAGGTGCTGCGGTCGGATCCTCGACAGGGCAGCGAGCCGGCCCTGGATCGTCTTGGCGCGGTTGGCCTCGAGCAGGATCTTGCGCAGGCCCTCGTTGACCGCGATCGGCGCGTCCGACGTGGTGTCCGTGCCTCCGGCGATGCCGACCTCGATCTGCCCGAGCGCGATCTTGTTCGCGACCGCGATCGTCGCCTGCAGGCCGGTGTCGCACGCCTGCTGCACGTCGTAGGCGGGTGTGGCGGCGTCCAGCTTCGACCCGAGCACGCACTCGCGGGTCAGGTTGAAGTCGCGGGAGTGCTTGAGCACCGCGCCGGCGGCCACCTCGCCGAGCCGTTCCCCGGCCAGGCCGTAGCGGTCCACCAGCCCGTCGATGGCCACGGTGAGCATGTCCTGGTTGGACGCGTGGGCGTAGACGGTGTTCGAGCGGGCGAACGGGATCCGGTTGCCGCCGATCACGGCGACGCGACGGGTGCTGGTCTGCATTGGTTCATCTCCTCGCTGCATGGGTACGACGTACCCGGTGGGACCGCGTCGAACCCGGGCCGGTCTCCCCACCCATCCTTGCGCCCGAGCCTGCCGGAACGAAACGATCTGAGGCCAACATCACGAGAAGTGGACAGTAAGTGTCACACGCTGTTACATGGTCCGGGAGCAGTGGGTACGTCAGCACAGCAGAGGAGCCACGAAGCATGACCGACCGCTACCAGAGCCTGATCCGCACCCCGGTGGGGCAGCTGCTCGCGAAGAACCTCGGGCTGCCGAACCCCACTCCGCTCGAGCGCTACCGGCCCGGCGACCCGCTGGTGTCCGGCACCGTGGTGGTCGGCTCCCCCGCCGACCGCAGCGGGCGGCTCGCCAAGCAGGTGCTGGACGCGCTCGACCTCCTCGGCGTCCCGGTGGCACCCGAGGCAGCCAAGGCACCCCCCGACCACCGGTACAAGGGTCTGGTCTTCGACGCGACCGGCCTGACCTCGACCGACCGGCTCGCAGAGCTGCAGGCGTTCTTCACCCCGCTGATGCGCAGCTTGGAGCCGTGCCCCAGGGTCGTGGTCCTCGGCACGCCCCCGGAGTCGGTGTCCGGCCGTGAGCGAGTGGCGCAGCGGGCACTCGAGGGATTCACCCGTTCGCTGGGCAAGGAGATCGGCCGCGGCGGGACCGTCCAGCTGGTGTACGTCGAGCCCGGCGCCGAGGGCGCGCTCGCGTCCACGCTGGGGTTCCTTCTTTCGGCCAAGTCGGCCTACGTGTCGGGTCAGGTGATCCGGATCGGAAGGCACGGGGCAGGCTCGGCGGCTGCGGAGGTCGACGACTGGTCGACCCCGCTGGCCGGCAAGGTCGCGCTGGTCACCGGGGCCAGCCGCGGCATCGGTGAGCAGATCGCGAGAGTGCTGCACCGGGACGGCGCCCGGATCCTCGGCGTCGACGTGCCTGCGGCGGCCAGCGAGCTGCAGGCGGTGATGCGTGAGCTGGACGGCGACCAGCTTCCGGTGGACATCACCACCACGGATGCGCCGGCGCGCATCGCCCGGCACGTCAAGGAGAGTTTCGGCGGCGTGGATGCGGTTGTGCACAACGCCGGGATCACCCGGGACAAGAAGCTCGCGAACATGAAGCCCGACGGCTTCGCCTCCGTGATCGCGGTGAACGTGACCGCGCCGGAGCGGATCACCGCGGAGCTGCTCGACCAGAACCTCCTCAACGACAACGGCCGCATCGTCGGGGTCGCCTCGATCGCCGGGATCGCGGGCAACCTCGGCCAGACGAACTACGCCTGCTCGAAGGCGGCCGTGATCGGGCTGGTCGACAGCCTCTGCGCCGAGCTGACGAGCGGCATCACGATCAACGCGGTCGCACCCGGCTTCATCGAGACGAAGATGACCGCGGCGATGCCGCTGGCCACCCGCGAGGTCGGCCGACGGCTGAACGCGATGTCCCAGGGCGGGTTGCCCGTCGACGTCGCCGAGACCGTCGCGTGGTTCGCCAACCCGGCGTCTACCGCGGTGAACGGCAACGTGGTGCGGGTCTGCGGACAGATGATGCTCGGAGCGTGACATGCCTGACCTGACCGAGAACCCGCGCGTCGTCCACGGCGATCCGGGCGGGCTGCCGATGATGCTCAAGGCCGCGCTGCCCGTGCTTCCGGTGGTCAACCAGCTGCCGGGTGTGCGCAAGTCGGGAGACGTGCTGCCCCAGCTGACCCTGACGCGACACGACGTACCCGTGGACCTGGCGAAGGTGGCGTCGTACGCCGAGGTGTGCGGCTTCGGGCTGCGCGACGAGCTGCCGGTCACCTATCCGCACGTGCTCGCGTTCGGGCTGCACATGGCGGTGATGACCGACCCGTCGTTCCCGTTCCCGGCGATCGGCACCGTGCACCTGGAGAACTCGATCACCGTGCACCGGCCGATCCGGCCGAGCGAGCGGCTGCAGATCACGGTGCGGCCGGCGGACCTGCGCGCGCACCCGAAGGGACAGGTCTTCGACCTGCTCACCACCGTGCACTCCTCGGCAGAGCTGGTCTGGGAGGAGACCTCGACGTTCCTGCGACGCGGCCACGGCAGCGACGATGCACCGCGGTCGTCCCCCGCCACCCCGCCCACACGGCTCGCCGGTCTCAGCGCAGAGGTGCCTTCGACGGGCGGGCGGTGGCGGCTGGCCGGTGATCTGGGTCGGCGGTATGCCGCGGTCTCCGGCGATCACAACCCGATCCACCTGTTCGGGCTCACCGCGAAGGCCTTCGGCTTCCCGCGCCAGATCGCGCACGGGATGTGGAGCAAGGCCCGCTGCCTGGCGGCGCTGGAGGGCAGGCTACCCGACGCGGTCACGGTCGACGTCGCCTTCAAGAAGCCGATCCTGCTGCCAGGCACCGTCGCCTTCGGCTCGGCTGCTCGCGAGGACGGGTATGCGTTCACGCTCACCAGCCCGCGCAGCGGCGCTCCCCACCTGCTGGGGCGGACGCGCACCCTCTGACATCGGCGCGTCCAGCGCTTCAGCCGCGCGGCCGGATCAGCCCCTCCTGGGCGACCGTCGCGACCAGCACGCCGTCGACGGTGAACAGCCGGCCGATGGCAAGGCCGCGGGCGCCGGACGCGGACGGGGAGACCTGGTCGTAGAGCAGCCACTGGTCGGCACGGAACGGCCGGTGGAACCAGATGGTGTGGTCCAAAGAGGCCGACTGGACGCTCGGGTCGCCGATATGCACCCCGTGCGGCACCAGGGCGGAGCCGAGCAGGGTGAGGTCGCTGGCGTAGGCCAGTGCAGCACGATGCGCGAGCGGCTCCTCGCCGAGAGGCCCCGCGACCCGGATCCACAGCCGGGACAGCGCGGGGTGCTCAGGGTCGGCGAGGTCGTGCGTCGAGTCGCCGACCCAGCGCATGTCGAGCGCAGCCCACTCCTCCATCCACCGTTCGGCGCCCTCCGGGGACCCGCGCCGGATCAGGTCGGCCACGTCCGTGGCCCGCTCGGGCGGGATCGTCGCGGGCATCGCGTCCTGGTGGTCGTACCCGCCTTCGCCTACCTGGAAGCTCGCGGTCATGTAGTAGATCGGCCGGCCGTGCTGTCGGGCCACGACCCGGCGGGTGGAGAACGAACGGCCGTCGCGGATCCGCTCCACGTCGAAGACGATCGGCACGGCCGTGTCCCCGGGGCGCAGGAAGTAGCTGTGCAGCGAGTGCACGGTGCGCTCGGCGTCCACGGTGCGCGCTCCGGCGACCAGGGCCTGCGCCGCAACCTGACCGCCGAAGACCCGCTGCAGACCAGTGCGCGGCTGTGCCCCCCGGTAGAGGTCGACGTCGATCGTCTCCAGGTCGAGCAGCGTGACCAGCTCGTCGGCTGAGCGGACCACGCCTCACTCCTCAGGCCGGTCGAGTCCGGCCAGGAAGCGCTCGAACTCAGCGCCGAGCTCTTCGCCCGTGGGAAGGTCCCGTTCCTCGGCGAGCGGCAGGCTCTCTGCGCCGTCGGTGCCGGAGCCTCGGTGGAACGCGTCGTACTGCTGCTCGAGGCCGGCCACGATGTCGCGCACCTCCTCGGAGTCGTCGATCTGCGCGGCGATCTCCGCCATCTTCTCCTCACCGGCCCGCTCCAGCGGCGCCAGGTCCCACTGCAGGCCGGTGACCACCTCGACGGACTCGAGCAGCTTCGCCGAGGCCGAGGGATAGTCGAACTGCGCGACATAGTGCGGGATGTGCGCGACGAAGCCCATCGCCGCGTGCCCCCACTCGCCGAGCCGCAGCTCGAGCAGGGCCTGGGCGCTGGCGGGCACCCGGATCTGGCCCTTCCAGAGGTTCTCCTGGATCAGCAGGCCGGGCTCGGTCGCGTGGTTGGTGAGCATCACCGGACGGGTGTGGGGCACGGCCATCGGCACCGCCCCCATCGCCACGCACAGGCGCACGCGGAAGTGCTCGACGACCATCTTGACCGCGGCCGCGAACGCCTCCCAGTAGGTGTCCGGCTCGGGCCCGTGCAACAGAAGGTACGGCGTGCCGAGGCTGTCGTGGTTGAGGCGTACGACGAGCCGCGGCGCCTCGTAGTCCTCGTAACGGTTCTCCGCGAAGGTCATCGGCGGCCGCCGGGCCCGGTAGTCGTAGAACGCGTCCACGTCGAAGCTGGCCACGACCCGCCCCTCGGAGTGTGCCAGCAGGTGCCTGCCGGCGAGGGCGGCGGCGTTGCCGGCGTCCAGGAAGCCCTCCAGGGCGTCGATCAGCACGGGCCCGTCGCCCATCCCGTCGAGCTCGGGCACGTCGTCGACGATGTGCACGAACCGCGCTGAGGCAGCCATGGAGCTCCTTTCCGTGCCGACCGAGTCTCACGTGAACGCATCCCCAGTCCTCACTATGCCCGATCCCACGAGGGGCATGATGGAGGGATGGACACCACCGCGGAGCTGCTGCGCGCCAAGAGGGCGGAGATCGACGACCAGCTGGGCCAGCTGGAGAGGCGCCCGGACGATCAGGGATCGATCTCGTTCGGCAAGCGGGTGGGCGAGGGTACGTCGATGGCGGTCGACCGGCTCTCCCAGGTCGCGGTGCACGACAGGCTGCAGTCGACCCGCGCCGACGTCGACCGGGCGCTGGCCAAGCTCGACGAGGGCAGCTACGGCCGCTGCGACGTCTGCGATGGGCCGATCGGCGACGAGAGACTCGAGGTGCTGCCCTGGGCGGTGCGCTGCGTCGCCGACGCCACTCGGCGCTGACGCCGGCTCAGGTCCCGACGCGGCTCACGTCTCGACGTGCACCGGGTCCGTGTCCAGGACGGTGACGTCCTCCACGACCGACCGGGCGATCGTCTGCGCGGTCAGGCCGATCTGGTCGAGGATGGCGTCCCGCTTGGCGTGGTCGAGGAAGCGCTGCGGGATTCCGTGCACCCGCACCGGGGTGTCCACGCCTGCTTCGTTGAGCGCCCGCAGCAACGCGGTGCCGCAGCCCCCGGCGACCCCGTTGTCCTCGATGCTGACGACGCGCTGGTGCGAGCGACACAGCTCCACGAGTGCGGGGTCGACCGGCTTGACCCAGCGCGGGTCGACGACTGTCGCCCCGATCCCCTGGGCGACCAGTCTCTCGCCCACCTCGACCGCGACGCGGGCCATCGCGCCGATGCCGACCACGAGCACGTCGCGGGTGCCGCTGCGGACGAGCACGTCGGCGCCGCCGGCCCGGTCGACTGCGTCGATGTCCGCGTTCGGCGGGCCCTTGGGGAAGCGCACGACGGTGGGTGCGTCGTCGACCTGCACGGCCTCACGGAGCAGCTCGCGCAAGCGGGTCGCGTCGCGGGGAGCCGCCAGTCGTAGCCCCGGCACGACCTGCAGGATCGACATGTCCCACATGCCGTTGTGGCTGGGCCCGTCGTCGCCGGTGACTCCCGAGCGGTCCAGCACGATCGTCACGGGCAGGCGGTGGAGCGCGACGTCCATCAGCACCTGGTCGAAGGCCCGGTTCAAGAACGTGGAGTACATCGCCACCACTGGGTGCAGACCACCCATCGCCAGCCCGCCGGCCGACGTCACGGCGTGCTGCTCGGCGATGCCCACGTCGAACGTCCGCTCGGGGTAGGCAGCGGCGAACTGAGCGAATCCGACCGGGTGCAGCATGGCGGCGGTCACCGCGACCAGGTCCTGGCGCTCGCCGCCGAGCCGGACCATCTCCTCGGCGAAGATGTCGGTCCAGCGCGTGCCCTTCGGCTTCTCCTCGCCCGTCTCGACGTCGAAGGGCCCGATCTGGTGGAAGCGGTCGGCCTCGTTGCGCTCGGCGGCGTCGTACCCGAAGCCCTTCTTGGTGATCGTGTGCACGATAACCGGCCCGCCGAACCGCTTGGCCAGGGCCAGTGCCTGCTCGACGGCGCCGCGATCGTGCCCGTCGATCGGCCCGACGTACTTCAGCCCGAGGTCCTCGAACAGGCCCTGTGGGGCGAGCGCGTCCTTCATCCCCTTCTTCACCGCGTGCAGGGTGTCGTAGACCGCCGGACCGACACCGCGTACGCCGTTGAGCCGCTTCTTGACCAGGTCGAGGACCTGCTCGTAGCGGGGGTTGGTGCGCAGGGCGGTCAGGTGGTTCGCCAGCCCGCCTACCGTCGGCATGTAGGAGCGGCCGTTGTCGTTGACCACGATCACGAGCTTCCGGTTCTGGCCGGCCGCGATGTTGTTCAGCGCCTCCCAGGCCATGCCGCCGGTGAGGGCACCGTCGCCGATGACGGCGACCACGTGGCGGTCCTCGCCCCGGATGGCGTAGGCCTTGGCCAGCCCGTCGGCGTAGGAGAGCGCGGTCGAGGCGTGCGAGTTCTCGATGAGGTCGTGCTCGGACTCCGCCTGCGACGCGTACCCGGACAGCCCACCCTCCTCGCGGAGAGTGTCGAACTGCAAGGAGCGCCCGGTGAGCATCTTGTGGACGTAGGCCTGATGCCCGATGTCGAAGACCACCCGGTCGTGCGGCGAGTCGAAGACACGATGCAGCGCGATCGTCAGCTCCACGACGCCGAGGTTCGCGCCGAGGTGGCCACCGCGGGGCGCACACGTCGTCACCAGCAGGTCGCGGATCTCGGTCGCCAGGTCGCTCAGCTGTTCGTCGGAGAGGTCCGCCAGGTCACGCGGCCCTTCGATCGACGAAAGCAGTCCCATGCCCGCCTCACTTCCCGTTTCGCGTCGACGTCATGCGTGGCCCCGTTCCATCCCCGCCTGATCACCGTGTCCCAGCGTATCCGGCCGCCTCACAGGTCGAAGAACGCAACCGCCGGCTCGTGGAGACTTCCCAGCCACACCCTGCCGTCGTGCTCGCGCACACCTGTGACCATGTGAAACTCCTGCGCGGGAAAGGTCCGGTCGTGCACGGTCCGCCCGTCGTCGTCGAGGGCCATCACATGCACGGTCCGCTTGACCTTGGGCTGCACGGCTTCGGGCAGCCGCCACGCGACCTGACGGACCGGCCGCGGCGCCCGCATCAGCCGCTCCAGCAGCGGGTCGCAGGGTGAGGCAATGCTGACCCAGATCAGCCCGTCGCTGCCGCGGGCGATGTTGTCGGGGTAGCCGGGCAGGTCGTCGACGAGCATGTCGGTCCGGCCGGCGCCAGCTCCGGTGAGACGCTGCCGCGCTATCCGGCGCCCCGCAGTCTCGGCGACCGCGACGTACGACTCGTCGGCCGACAGCGCCACCCCGTTCGCGAACCGGAGGTGATCGAGGAGTACGTCGACCCCACCCTCGGCGCTGCGGCGCAGCAACCTGCCGGAGGTGGTGTCCTCCACCATGTCGGCCCTCCACCGGTCCACGCCGTACGTCCGCGAGGAGTCGGAGAAGTAGACGTCCCCGTTGCTGTGCACGGCGGCGTTGTTGCAGAAAGCCATCGGCCGCCCGTCGACCCGGTCGACGAGGACTGTGATGTCCCCCGCCACCCCACCCAGGTCGTCCCCCGCCACCCCACCCAGGTCGTCCCCCGAGCCCAGATCCACCGCGAGGACCCCGCGACGTGCGTCGCAGACCAGGAGCCTCCCGTCGGCGAGCAGCTCGATCCCTAGAGGACGCCCGCCGGTATGTGCGACCCGGTCGATGTGCCGGCCGTCCGGGGTGACTCGGAAGATCGCGCCGTCCTCGGTGCCGGTGTACACCAGGCCCTGTGCGTCGACGACCACGTCCTCGGCGCCCGACCCGGGCACCGGAAT
This sequence comes from Nocardioidaceae bacterium, assembly GCA_035690495.1. Taxonomy (GTDB): domain Bacteria; phylum Actinomycetota; class Actinomycetes; order Propionibacteriales; family Nocardioidaceae; genus DASSKK01. The sequence goes on from DASSKK010000089.1 coordinate 68,346, forward strand.
CACCGTCAGCTCAGCCACCCACGCACCCTACCCATCGAGCCGCGGGAAGATCACAGTCGCGCGGCGAACCGGCGGCCGCGCAGCGCCTCCTCGACCAGCCCGACCGCCCGCCGCTCACCGACCAGACGCGCCTGCTCCGCCTGCCAGGTCGCGACGGCCGCTTCCACGGTGTCCGGACCGGCCACATCGCACAGCACGCCGCGTGCGTCGCCGAGCCCGCGCGCCACCGCCGCCTGGCACGCCTCGACGTACACCACGGCGAAGCGGGCCAGCACGATCGCATGCCGACGAAGCACCGGATAGCCGCGATACTCCGGCGGGCAGATGTCGAACAGCCAACCGATCGCGGTGCGCTCCCAGTCCGGCGCTCCGGGCGGACGCACCTGCCGAGGCCACCCGGGCGGCGCGACGAGCTGTCCCATCGCAGCAGCCTACCCGACGATCCGAACACATGTTCGCCTAGCTGGTCGGCCAGCCCGGGATCAGATCAGTGCCGACTTCACCAGCAGCGCCACCGCCGACATGCCGCAGATCATCAGCACCCCGCTGCGCAGGTGCGCCCTGGGCACCACATGGTGCAGGGGACGAGAGATGCCGAAGCCGATCAGCAGGCACGGCATCAGCAAGAGTGCGAGCAGGAATGTCTCGAGGCGGACTTGTCCGGCGACCGCCAGGCCGATCAGGCTGAAACACGCACCGAAGCAGAAGTACACCGCCAGCGTGGAACGGATCTGGTGCGGCAGTCGGTGCTGGTAGAGCAGTGCGATCGGGGGCCCCCCGATCGACGTGGCGGTTCCTGTCACCCCCGACACGAAGCCCGCGCCGACCAGCGTGGACGGCAGGATCGGGATCCGTACAGCGCGGATCGTCAGCAGGACGCTGATCAGCACCATCGCGCCCACTGCGAAGCCGATCTCGCGATGGGTGAAGGTGCCCACGATGAGCACGCCCACGATCGTGCCGCCGACCCGGCTGGGCAGCGACCACCGGAGGCCGGGCCAGTCGATGTCGTGGTGGTCGCGGGTCAGCGTCACCAGCGGCATCGTCACGGCGAGGAACAGCAGCAGATCCGGCATCAGGTGGGGTTCGACCAGCGCCGTCACCGGGGCGGCTACCTGCCCCAGGCCGAGCCCGACCAGCCCCTGGGCGGTCGCGCCGGCGATCAGCGCGACCGCGACGACCACCACAACCCACCACGCGACCCCGAGGATCACGTCGCGGCCCGCAGCCGGTCGAAGGCGGTCGGCGGCAGTCCGCTCTCGACGAACGCCTTGATCGCGTCCGCGCACTCACCTGGTGACGCCCGGTCCGTGCACACCTCCAAGGGGACCGCGCGATGGAAGCCGGCACGCGTACGCCGTACGACCGGCGCCATCTCCCCTTCGGCGTAGCGTCTGTAGGCGCGCATCGCGTGGAAGTCGTCGACAGCCATGTGGAACCACGGCGTCGGCATCAGCGCCAGGAACTCGCGCGCGATCGTGGACTTGCCCGAACTCGAGGCGCCGTTCAACAAGACGATGCGGCCCGGCATCTCAGCCGGCCAGGAACGACAGCCGGACCTCCCGGTCGGGGTTGTCGACGTTCAGGTCGACCAGGCAGATGCTCTGCCAGGTACCGAGCGCGAGTCGGCCGCGGAGCACCGGGATCGTCGCGTACGGCGGCAGCAGCGCCGGCATCACATGGGAGCGGCCGTGCCCGGGCGAGCCGTGCCGGTGGCGCCATCTGTCGTCGCCGGGCAGCAGATCGCCGAGCGCGGCCAGAAGGTCGTCGTCGCTGCCGGCCCCGGTCTCGATGATCGCGATGCCGGCGGTGGCGTGCGGCACGAACAGGTGCAGCAGCCCGTCGTTCTCGTCGCCCACGAAGCTCTGGCAGTCGGAGGTGAGGTCGAAGACGCAGTCGTGGTCTCCGGTCCGGTACGACCTGATCTCCGACTTCACGACCTGGTCTCCCCGCGCGTCGCCCGCATCGGACCGCCGCTGCGGTCGTGCGCGCACGCGACGACCTCGGCGACCACCGACAGCGCCATCTCCCCGGGCGTCTTCCCGCCCGTGTCGAGGCCCGCGGGCATGTGCAACCGCACCAGGGTGTCCTCGCCGTACCCCTCCGCGCGCAGCTCGTCGAGCACCCGGGCGGTCCGGGACCGGCTCGCCAGCATCGCGACGTACCCGGGCGGACCGTCCAGCGCGTCCCTGAGCAGCTGCGTGGCGTCGGGTGCGTCGTGGTCGCAGATGACGACGGAGTCCCGTTCGCCGGGCGCCAGGTCGCGCAGCCCCTTCACTGCGGCACGCCCTTCATCGTCGGCGAGAGTCACGACGTCGAGGCCGACGGCCTCGGCGATGGAGGTCATCGCGTGCGACACGGGGTTGTCGGAGACGAGCACGAGCCTGCCCAGCCCGGACGGCCGGTCGGACCAGGACTGCTCGCGTTCGCTCACACGTTCAGGCTATTCCCACTCCGCAGTTCATGCCCCGCGGAGGTTGCGCAGCACGTACTGCATGATGCCGCCGTGCCGGAAGTAGTCGGCCTCGCCGGGTGTGTCGATGCGGAGTACGGCGTCGAACTCGACGGTCTCGCCGCCCTCGGACCGCGCACTGACCTTGACGGTTCTCGGGATGCCGTCGCTGAGCGCGGTGACGCCGCTGATCGCGAAGGTCTCGTCGCCGGTCAGCCCCAGGGACTCGGCGGAGTCGCCCGCGGGGAACTGCAGGGGCAGGACCCCCATCATGAGCAGGTTGGAGCGGTGGATCCGCTCGTAAGACTCCGCGATAACGGCGCGCACTCCGAGCAGGAGCGTGCCCTTGGCGGCCCAGTCACGTGACGACCCGGAGCCGTACTCCTTGCCGGCGAGGATCACCAGCGGGACGCCCGCCTCGGCGTACTGCTGTGAGGCCTCGAAGACCGTTATCGGCTCGTCGGAGCCGGACAGCAGGTTCCGGGTGAACCCGCCTTCGGTGCCTGGCACCAACTGGTTGCGCAGACGGATGTTCGCGAACGTGCCGCGCACCATCACCTCGTGGTTGCCACGCCGTGAGCCGTACGAGTTGAAGCTGCGCGGCTCGACGCCGTGGTCGGTGAGGTAGGCCCCTGCCGGGGAGTCCTTCTTGATCGCGCCGGCCGGGCTGATGTGGTCGGTGGTGACGCTGTCGCCGAGCTTCAGCAGGACCCGGGCGCCCTCGATGTCCTCCAGCGGCGCGGGCTGATCGGGCATGCCGTCGAAGTACGGCGCCTTGCGGACGTAGGTCGAGTCCGGATCCCAGGCAAACGTCTTCCCTTCGGGCGTGGGTAGAGCCCGCCACCGGTCGTCGCCGGCGAACACGTCGGAGTAGTCCTCGGTGAACATGTCGGCGCTGATCGCCTCGCCGATCACCTGCTCCACCTCGGCCGGGGAGGGCCAGAGGTCCTTCAGGTAGACGTCCCTGCCGGCGCCGTCGGTGCCCAGCGGGTCCTCGAACAGGTCGACGTCCATCGTCCCTGCGAGCGCGTAGGCGACCACGAGCGGCGGTGAGGCGAGGTAGTTCATCTTGATGTCGGCGTTGATCCGCCCTTCGAAGTTGCGGTTGCCGGACAGCACCGAGACGACCGCCAGGTCGTTGTCGTTCACGGCCTTGCTGACCTCGGGGATCAGCGGGCCCGAGTTGCCGATGCACGTCGTACACCCGTAGCCGACCAGATTGAAGCCGAGCTTGTCGAGGTACGGCGTCAGGCCGGCCCGCTCGTAGTAGTCCGAGACGACCTTCGAGCCCGGCGCGAGGGTGGTCTTCACCCAGGGCTTGCGCTGCAGGCCACGCTCGACCGCATTCTTGGCCAGCAGCGCGGCGCCGATCATCACCGACGGGTTCGAGGTGTTCGTGCACGAAGTAATCGCAGCGATCGTCACCGCGCCGTGGTCGACCTCGAACTCGGTGCCGTCGGCGAGCTTCACGCTGGCGGGGTTGCTGGCCCGGCCAGCACCCGCTGCCTTCGATTCGGTGTGGTCGGACGGGGCGGCCGATCCGTTGGTGCCGGAGTACGACGGAACATCCGAGGCCGGGAACGACTCGGCGTCGGCCTCGTCGTACCCCTGCTCGGGCTCATCGGCGATGTAATCGGACAGGGTGGACCGGAACGACCGCTTCGCATCGGTGACCGCGATCCGGTCCTGCGGCCTCTTGGGCCCGGCGATCGACGGCACCACGTCGGCCAGGTCGAGCTCGAGGCTCTCGGAGTAGCGCGGCTCGACATAGTCGGCGGCTTCCGGATCGTGCCAGAGTCCCTGCTCCTTGGCGTAGGCCTGCACAAGGGCGATCTGCTCCGGGGTGCGACCGGTCAGCTCGAGGTACTTGACGGTCTCCTGGTCGATCGGGAAGACCGCCACGGTCGACCCGTACTCCGGGGACATGTTGCCGATCGTGGCCCGGTTGGCCAGCGGCACCGCGGAGACGCCGGGACCGTGGAACTCCACGAACTTGCCGACCACGCCGTGCCGACGCAGCATCTCGGTGATGGTGAGCACCAGGTCGGTGGCTGTGGCCCCCTCCGGGAGCTCGCCGGAGAGCTTGAAACCGACCACGCGCGGGATCAGCATCGACACCGGCTGGCCGAGCATCGCCGCCTCCGCCTCGATGCCGCCGACGCCCCAGCCGACCACACCGAGGCCATTGACCATCGTGGTGTGCGAGTCCGTGCCGACCACGGTGTCCGGGTAGGCCAGGGTCGTACCCTCCCCGGTGTCCTTCGTGAACACCACTCGTGCCAGGTGCTCGATGTTGACCTGGTGCACGATGCCGGTTCCGGGCGGGACGACCTTGAAGTCCTCGAACGCGCCCTGCCCCCAGCGCAGGAACTGGTAGCGCTCCTTGTTGCGCTCGTACTCGATCTCGACGTTGCGCTCGAACGCCTCCGGCGAACCGAACACGTCGGCGATCACCGAGTGGTCGATGACCAGCTCCGCCGGAGCAAGCGGGTTGATCCGCTTCGCATCGCCGCCCAGATCGGTCATCGCCTCACGCATCGTGGCGAGGTCGACGACGCAGGGGACACCGGTGAAGTCCTGCATGATCACCCGCGCCGGGGTGAACTGGATCTCCTTGCTCGGCTCCGCGTCCGGGTCCCATGCCGCCACGGCCTTGATGTGGTCGGCGGTGATGTTCGCGCCGTCCTCGGTGCGCAGCAGGTTCTCCAGCAGGATCTTCAGGCTGTAGGGAAGGGACCGAACCTCGCGCTCGGAGATATCGCCACCGGTCACCGCGGCCAAGCGATAGATCTCGTACGGCGTCCCGTTCACGTCCAGCGTGCTCGTGGCCCCGAAACTGTCCTGGCTGGTGTCGTTCGGCTTGGGCATCGCCCATCTCCTCCTGCGTTGGTGTCACTGCCACTCATCTTGCCCACGTGCCCCCGCGTCGGTGGACCCGGGTGGGAGCAGCAGGACCAGCGTGATCAATCTCTTGATGTCAAGATACATGACGTCAAGCGAAGGCGCCAAGGGGATGTGTCCCAGCCGCGTGAAGAGTCCGCCATCCGGGGACGCAGCTACTGTGGGCAGCGTGCATGCAGCCGTAGGTGCCGGATCCTGTTCGGCGTGCTGCTGCTGATCGCGTGGGGAACGGGACGAATGACGGACTCTCGCTCGCCTCAGGTGCGCAGTAGCCGGTTGCGGACCCATTGGCGTTCTGGGTCGAGGTAGGTCGGTGGCTGGTAGTCGGGAAGTTGAGTTGTGCCTCCTTGCCATCTGTGCCCACTTCGGGTTGGGCACAGATGGCAAGGAGGCGCAACTCAACTTGGGGTGAGGTTCTCCAGGCTGGTGGGGCCGCCAACGAGCCAGGAGATGATGTGGTGCGCGTCGCAGGCGTGGGGGAGTCGGTGGCAGCCGGGGAAGGTGCAGTGGCCGTCGCGGAGGAACAGGGCGGTCCACAGGGCGGCGGTGACGAGTCGTTGGGCTCGGCCGACGTCGAGGATCTCTCCGTGGGTGCCGAGTACGGCGGGGATCAGTTCAGCGTCGCAGGCGAGTCTGCGGACCGCGGCCACCGAGAGACGCTCTCCGGTGTCGAGGACTGCTTCGCCGAGTCCGTCTTTCAGATCCGACAGCGGGATGGTGATCACGATGCGGGGGCGTTGGCCGTGGTCGGTCGGACACTGGTCGGTTCCGCAGAACCGGCGTGACAGCTCCACCAGCGCATCCCAGTCGCGCTGCTGCTGGTCTTGAGCCGCCGCGGCCGACCGGTCGCACCCCTCGGTTCCGGACCCGGTGCCGGCTCCGGCGTCGCCGGGATCTGTATCGCCGGGAACTTCAGAGGTGTCGTTCTTCTGGTCGCTCTCGGCGGGTTGGGGTGCGGCCAGGGCGCTGATTGCCTTGCGGATGAGTTGAGTTCGGCCTCCTTGCCATTCCTGCCCTCCTCGCGTTGGGCGCAGACGGCAAGGAGGCCCAACTCAACTTCTACCCAAGTGTGCCGAACGCTCCTGTCGTCTCAGCGCGCGTTAGTCGCGGGCTTCGGACCCGTCGGGGTCGAGCAGCTCGAGGAGCCGTTTGCCGAGTTCCTTCAACTCGCTGGCGTTGAGGACTTTGGCTTCGATCAGCAGCTGGGCTTCGGCGGTATCACGCACCTCGGCCTTGACCGGCAGCTTGCGGATGGTCTTGCAGATCACCTCGGCCTGGTCAGCAGAGATCGCCCCCGCCGACAGCGCACTGAAGGTGGCGGTGCGCTCGGTGGTCAGATCCCCGGCCGTGCGCAGCAGGCGGCGTCCGGACCCGTGGTAGCCGCCGGTGATGCCGGTCAGGTAGTCCGCGGTCGAGGCATGCTGGATCGTCTCGGGTGCCTTGGTGGCCCCGATCTCCGCACACAACCGGGCATCGACCGCACTCAGGTGGGAGCGCAGCACCTCCAAGGACTGTTTGGCCGCCAGCAGCTCGGTAGGGGTCTTGGCCGCCCACAGCGTCTGGTCGAGGGGACGCAGCGACACCGAGGCAGCGTCGAGCACCCCTGCCGGGGTGGTCGATCCTGCCGAGGGGTCGTGTCCATGCCATCCAGCCAAACAGAATGTCAACCCCTGCGGGAAAACAATTTCGAATCTGTGCAAAACCGTCTGCCGCATGCAGCTGTGCACCAAATCTGGCCCGACTAGCCAGACGGTGCGCACGTCGCGACGCATGATCTCGACCAATTCGTGGGCGACTTGACGAAGAGTCCGTGCTCCAAGGCGCCTGCTTCCTCGGCATCGAAAGGGGCGCAGAGCGCCACATCCCCCTGTTCATGCCTTGGCCGATCTCTGCCTGGATGGCGGCACGCTCAACCTCATCGACCGGTGGGTGCCCGGCACACCCAATCGCCGCCATCGACGATGTCCGGCAGTAGCCTCTGCGGCCTAGAGTGGCCATGATGAACGAGTCGACGGCGGTTCGGTGGATGTCGGTTTTCCTCGACGTCGAGCCTGCCCAGTTCGATACCGCCGCGAGATTCTGGTCCGCTGTCACTGACACGAGCCCCGGCCCGCCGCTCGGCCGGCACGACGAGTTCACTCCGTTGGTCGGCAATGGCGACGCGTGCTTGTGGCTGCAACGCACCGAAGGCGGCGCATCGGACTGTCACCCCGACCTGTACGTCGAGGACGTGCACGCCGCGTCGGCGCATGTAGCCGCCCTCGGGGCGCGAACGATCGCCGAAGAAGACGGGCTGGTCGTCTCGACCTCGCCGGGCCGGCTGCCGTTCTGCCTGGTCACCTACCGAGGCCAGCGGATCAGGCCGACCCCTGTGGGTTCACCGGGTTCTCGCGGCGTCGTAGACCAGGTCTGCTTCGACATCCCACCCCAGGTCTTCGATGCCGAGTGCGACTTCTGGTCCGCGCTCACCGGCTGGCCTCGGCGCGGACGAGGTGAGCAGCACTCGGAGTTCGACCGACTGACCCGGCCTGCCGGCATCCCCTACGCCGTACTCCTCCAGCGGCTCGACGACCAGGCACCTCGCGTTACCGCTCATCTGGACCTTGCCTGCGAGGACCGGGACACCGTGACCGACGCACACGTGGGTCTCGGGGCGGAAGTCACCGAGCGAACGGACGGATGGACGGTCACGAGGGATCCGACCGGGAGGGTCTACTGCAACACTGATCGCAAGCCCGGCGACGTCTGACTCACGGCGCTCGAGAACCTCCTGCAGTCTCGCGGAAGGAAGCCTGGTCACCCTGCTCGTCAGGTTCGTCGAGTGGATGCTCGTCGTAGGCGGTATGACTCGTGTCCACGTCCGGGGTGGCCGCCTGGCCTGAAGGCACCAGCAATGCGACACATTCGACGTGGTGCGTCATCGGAAGGACGCCGGTGGCTCTGAGCGGAATCGCAATCCCTTGCGGTCGGCTGCGCCCAGAAGGCGAAACTGCCCCCTGACCTGCTGCGATGCCGTTTTTCCGGGCCCGCGGGCCTCGGAGTGGTGTTGCAGGCCCTTGCGATTCAAAGCGAGCCCAATCCGAGCCCTCCTGCCGGTGGGCTCCGACGGTCGCAAACGACCGCGGCTCCTCCCCGGCGGCGCCGCGCGGGTAGACTGGGCAGCAGCCCGACTGCACAAGCTTGGGAGGTGCCCGATGACAGTTCTTCCGGTCAACGTCGATGACGACCTGATCGAGTTGCTCGACGCACAGGCGTCCGAGTCGGGCAGGTCTCGCAGTGAGGTCCTGGCTGCTGCCATTCGCCGCGGCCTCGGCGGCGGCCGCTTGGCTGAGACGCTGGCGGCCTACCGAACCGGCGAGGAGATCTCCGAGGACGACGCGATGGCTCTCGCGAAGGCCGAGCTCGCAGCGGCCCGCGCCGAGCGTGCCACGGCGTGAGCGGTGCTCCACCCCGCCGGGTCGTCATCGACCCGAACGTGTTCATCTCAGCCACGATCACGCCCAACGGCGCTCTCGGACCCATTATCGGCCTGATCGACGACGGAACCCTTGTGCCCGTCGTCACCCAGCATCTGGTGGACGAGGTCGTCGACGTCTTGGGGCGGCCGAAGCTGGCCAGGTACGTCAAGCCTGGAGCCGGGGCCGCGTTCGAGGAGCAGATGCACCGACTCGGCGAGTGGCACGCCGACATCGACAACCCACCCGCGGTCACTCGGGACCCGAAGGACGATTACCTCGTCGCACTTGCACGCGCTGCGCGCGTGGAAGCCATCACCAGCGGCGACGAAGATTTACACGCGGCCACGGACCTCGGCGTCGAGGTTCTCACTCCGCGCGAAATCCTGACACGCCTGGACTCCTGATCGCGTTGCCCCAGGGGCGACGCCCGCAATCCAGATGATCCGAACCCGTCTTCCATGGCACTTCTGCACCTCGACCCGGACTCCCACTGAGCTGAGCGTGAGGGGCGTACGGCGGCTACTCATAGAGGAGCCTGTCGACCACCCAGCGCCAGTCGATGCGCTCCTGTTCGAGACGAATGGCCTCGCCGTACCGATCTCCGACGAGATCGGCGTAGAGGGCAGCTTCGTCGCCGGTGAGTCGTGTGAGCCCTGCCGAGGTGGGCGAGGGCTCACTCCCCCAGCGGTCACGGTGCGTCAACAGCGTGTCGCGATCCATCAGGAACGACGCGGTATGCGGCAGCCAGGCGCGCAACTGATCGAGGATCGCGAAGCCGTGGGTGTCGAGGTCTCCCCAGTAATGGACCGCGACCCCGTCGAGCCAGCGCAGCCGGCCGATCCGATCCACGTCGAAACCCTTGCCCCACAGCAATACGCCCTCGGTCGGCGGGTCGAGGCTGAGGAACGTGGTCTCGTTCTCCACGATCACCACCGCCCGCACGCCGACACGCAGGTCGGCGACCTGTTGCCACGGGAAGGACGCTTCGGTGATGGTGGGCGGCAGGCCTAGGAACCCGGCGTCAAACCGCATCCGCACCATCTCCGACTTCGCGCGCAGCCCGAGGTCGGCCAGGAACCTGGGTCCGCTCAGACTCACGCCGAGCAATTGGCCGAGCACGGCCCGCTGCCGCTCCACGAACTTGGTATCGACCCCCGGAGCGTCGATGGTGCGCAGGAAGCGACCCGAGCCGCGCGCCGCGTCAAGCCACCGGTAGGCGGCCAGCAGCTGATCCCACTCCCCGGCGACCTCGAGCGCCTTCAACGGGTGCGCCATCACCCAGTCGCGCACCGGAGCGACGTCGGCGACGAGTCCGAGGATGTTGACGTACGACGCCACCACGGGGCCGGTGCCGAGCAACGCCCATGCCTGCCCGTAGGAGGCGACGCGCACCCGAGTCGGGATGCGGTTCCGGCCGATCGCGCGACCGCCGATCTCGCCCCACTCGATCTCATAACGCCTGCCGTCCCGACCACCCGCCTCCAGCGCGGCGATCCAGTCCCGGGCGGCGGCGAGGTCGGCGCCGATCTCGGAGGCGCGCGGACCGCGCGCCGGCAGGTCCTGGACCGGGAAGCCCTCCCCCGAGGCCAGCGCCCGGAGCAGCGTGCCGTCGTCCCAGCGGCGTCGGACCTTCGCCCTGATGTCGGCCGGGGTCGTCCAGCCGCTCACGCGCCGCCCTCCGGCCGGCCTCGCCGCTCGTGGAACTCCTCGATCGTCAGCGTCTGGAGCCGGGAGTAGTTCCCGGCGGGATTGTCGACGAACCCGATCGCCCTGACGTAGGGCTCGATCACGTGCACCTTCTGGAGCGGCGTCACGACCAGCAGTTGAAGGCCAAGCTTGGCGAAGAGCTCCAGCGCGTAGCGCGTGGACTCGTCCGAGCCGCGGCCGAACGCCTCATCGATCACCGCGAACCGGAAGTCGCGCGACTTCTCCGCGCCCCACTCCAGCTTGAACTGGTAGGCAAGCGACGCGGCCAGGATGGTGTAGGCAAGCTTCTCCTTCTGACCGCCGGACTTGCCGTCGGAGTCGCGGTAATGCTCATGCTCCTCTCCTGTCTCCTTGTCGCGTTCGGAGGCGGAGAACATGAACCAGTTGCGCACGTCGGTGACCTTGGCGGTCCACGCCTTGTCGGAGTCGGCGTGGCCCTCCCGGCCGCGGAAGCGCTCGATGATCCGCTGCACGTCGAGGAACCGCTGCTCGGAGTAGTGGTCGTCGTCGGGCGCGAGCGCGTCGTCGGTGGCGTCGCGCAGGTCGGACCTGAACGCCTTGATCTCCGTGTTGGGGGTGGGCTCGGCCTCGAGCCGGATGATCCGGCCGGGGCTGTAGTCGATCGCGCCCAGCGCCTCGTTGATGGTGCCGACCCGGTCGTGGATCTCGTCGGCCCGCCGTCGCAGCCAGTTGTTGAAGCCGGCGAGCTCCTTGATGGTCTCGGTATTGAGCTGTCGCTTGAAGTCCGCCTCGAACTTTGGCAGGTCGTCGTCGCGCACCCGCGCGTGGAACCCCCGGAAGTCCTCGCGCGCCTCTATGTCGGTGTCCATCTCGGTGGTCGCCTCAGGCCAGCGCCGGCGCACCTCGGCCATGTGTTTGAGAGCGGTCGCCTGGTAGCCACCCAACTCGCGGCCGAGCCGCTCGATCCGCTTCACGAGGTCGTCGGTGAGCCGAACGGAGGCACCGGCGCAGTCCTCGGAGCGCGACGGGAGTTGGCCGCCGAGTCGGTCTCCGAGATCGTCGTAAGAGGCCCTCGCGTGGGTGAGGTCGGCGCTCTCGGTCGCGTCGAGCACCTGCCGGTCCTGCTCACGGAGCGTCTCCGCCTGTCGGATGCGCTCGGTGAGCACAGTGATGTCGCGTTGGTTCGCTTGAGCCGGGACTCGAGCTCCGCGATCGCTGCGTCGACGTCGGCCAGCCGCCGCTCGATCTCGCCGAGTCGCGACGAGCCGGCGAGCAGCCGTCCGTGCTCCTCGCGGGCGGCCCGCGCGCGTTGCTCGGCCTCGGCGACGTCGAGCTCGGCCCACGAGGTGTACTCGGCAAGCCGACCGAGTGCCGTCTCCCGCGAGCGGCCGCTCTCCCGCTCGCGCTCCACCCGCGCCGCGGCATCGTCGGCCGCTCTCAAGTCGGCAGCCAGCTCGGCGACGTGCGCCTCGAGGGCGGCGATCTTGGGTTCGTTGGCCCAGCCGAGCAGCCAGTGCCGCGGGTCATCGGAGCGGTGGCGATCGTCCTTCTCGTGCCGGTCGCCCGAGCGCACCTGCCCTTCGCGGGTGACCGCTCGCGTGGCCTCCCGGAACACCTCGAGCGTCTCGGCGCAGCGGTGTCCGGCGCGCCGGTTGAGCTGGGAACGGAGGTAGCCCTCGAACGGTCCGCTCGCTACCTCGAGGGTGTCGGCGAGGGTCAGGCCTCCCTCCTCGCCGTACGCCTGCAACGGCACGCTGCGGCGCGGCACCCGCTGGTAGACCAGCCGCATCCCGAGGTGGCGCTCGTTGACCCACTTCGACACCGCCGCGTAATGCTGCTGGTCCACGAGGAGGGACTGGGCGAAGCCGCGGAGCACGCGCTCGGCCGCGCCACGCCACTCGTCGTACCCCTCGGCGACGTCGATCAGCTCACCGGCGAAGGGCAGATCGTCGGGGTCGAGCCCGAGGTCGCGACACACCGCCTCGCGGACCGCCAACTGTTCGCGGCCGAGGTTGCTGCGCCGGCCGCGCAGGCTCTCGATGTCCCGCTCTGTCCGCTCGATCTCGGCGCCGAGCCGCTTGCTCTCGTTGAGCCGCTCAGCGAACGCGTTGTCGAGCCGCTTGCGCTCCTCAGCCACCCCGGAGAGCGCGGCCGTCGCTTGCTCGGCCGCCCCAGCGAACGCCGCGGCATCGGCGACCTCGGCGAAGCCGGCGTCCGCCACGTGCCCGGCGTAGCGTGCGCGCCGCTCGGCGCGCGCACGCGCCTCCTCGCGAGCCGCCCGCATCAGCCGCTCCAGCTCACCGATCCGGTCGCCCCCGGCGGCGGCGCGCTGCTCGATAAGTCCGTCGCGCTCTCCCGCCAGGGTGACCCGCTTGTCCGCGACCGGTTGGGCCTCCCGTTCGGCGGCGGCACGCTGGGCCGTGTACGCCTCAACCTCTTCGTCCAGCAGCCGCATCCGCAGCTCGCTGAGGTAGAGCCGCACGGCGTCGCGTTGCCGCGCCAGATGCCCGCGCTGCTCGAGCGCGGCATCGTACTTGTTGGCGGCATCGACCAGCGGGGTCAGCGCAGAGAGCTGCTCCCGCGCTCGGGTGACCGCCTCGTGCGCCTTGGAGAGGTCCTCGAAGTGACGGACGATCCCGCGCACCCTGTCGTCGGAATCGGCCGGCTCGAGCATGTGGTCGCGTACGAACTCGTTGAGATTGCCGACCGACTTCATCGACACGGTCTGGTGAAAGAGCTCGAGCGCCTGGTCCGACGCGATGCCGAGCAGCCGCCGGATCTGGCGAGAGTAGTCGGGGTAGGTGTTGCTGACCTCGGCTCCGGCATCGCGCAGACGCTTGCGGAGCTGGTTGAGGTCGGAGCCGAAGTCGGTGAAGTCCGGGTCGATCGACAGCGGCTTGGTCACGGTGACGAAGAACCGGTCGGGCTGTCCCTTGTGCCGGTCCTTCTGGTGGAAGACCTGCGCGAGGGTGACCTCTTCGTCGTACCCCTCGTTGGCGAACACCCCGAGGATCACCGAGTACGACGTCGAGTCGCGCAGGCCGACCGGCGTAGAAGTGCCGGTGGTCTCGTTGCGCTCGGACTTGTAATGGCCCGCGACGTAGGTGCGCAGCGTGCGTTCGCGGGAGTCGGCGCCGGCGGCCTTGTTGTAGGCGATCTTGTTGGCGGGCAGCAGCAGCGTGGTGACGGCGTCGACGAGGGTGGACTTGCCGCTGCCGATGTCGCCCGTGAGCAGGGAGGTGTCACCGCCTGGCGTCAGCCGCCAGACCCGCTTGTCGAACGTGCCCCAGTTGTGGACCTCGAGCCGCTGGAGCCGGAACCCTGCCCGGGATCCGTCAGCCAGTCCGACCGTGGAGAAGAGCCCCTCACTCATCCCCGTCACCTCGCAGGCCGGCAGCGTACTCCTCCAACTTGGTGGCGTAGTTGCCGAGAGTCTCGGCGTCGACGTACGCCTTGAGGATGCGCCGCACCTCCCATTGGTCCGTGGTCCCGCGGAGCTGTCGCAGGAATCCCATCTCGGCAAGCTGCTTGATGGTGGTATCGACCTTGTCGATGATCCGGTGCTCGGTAGCGGAGTCGGGCAGGAAGGTGCGCAGTTCGTCGACGATCTGGTCGCGACGCAGGACCAGCTTGCCCTCGGTGCCGGTGGTCTCGAACTCGACCAGCCGTTTGCGCAGCAGCACCAGCAGCAGGCTCTGCGGGTGGGTGAGCGCGCGACGTCGTACCAACCGCGGCAATGGCTCCTCGCCGTCATCCTCGGTCTTGGTCCTGAGGAAGGCGTAGCCCTCGATGTCGTCGACGACGACGTCGACGCCGAGGGTGGCGAAGTGGTCGCGAATGGCGGCGCCGTGGCGACCCAGCGACTCCCACGCTGTCTCGTTGGCCTCGCGGTAGACGACGCCGCGCATCAGCGCGATGACGGTGGTCGCGACAGCGGTCTGCTCCTCGGTTCTCATGTGCGAATCACCGTGACCTTGGGTAGTCGGGCCCGCCGCTGGTGGCCCCCGGGGTCCAGATAGTCGATGATGCTCTCGTCGGTCTCGTCCATCTCGATGGCGAGGTCCTCCTCGGTGAGAGAGAGGTAGCCGAGGATCTCGGCGGCGCCCTGTTCGACCGGGTAGAAGCGGGCGATGTCGGTGAGGCTGCTAGCGCTCCCGGGCGGTAGGACGGCGCGCAGGTTGTCGGCCAACCGCGCCCGGTCGACGAAGGTCTGGTCGAGGAGGGCACTCAAGTCGAGCTCCTCCTCGTCGGCGGGCGCCAGCAGACTGTCGACCTCGGTGGCGGGCTGGTCGTTGTAGAGCGGGCGCTCCATCGGCAGGCTGATCGGCAGGCCGGGTAGGTCGATGGTGATGCCGTCGGCCGGCGGCTCGTCCTGTACCTCGAGGGCGGTCGTCTCGATCCGCTTCACGAGGTCGACGACGCGACGGTTCTCCATCCAGACCTGGTCGTCGAGGAAGCGGCGGAGCTGTTCGGAGATCTGGCGCACCGTGTGTTGGGTGCGCTCGGCGGCCTGCGACCAGTCGTGGTGGATGGTGCCGAGCCGCCGGTCGGCGGTAACGGCGCCGAGACGCTGCACCGTACGCAGCAGGTCGCTGAGCTCCTGTTGACGGGTCTCCGAGAGCAGGAAGTCGTAGAACGCCCGGAAGCTCGCGCCCTGGTCAGAGCTGCCGATGTCGGCGCGGGTGGCAACCAGGTCGGCGAGCAGTGCCCCTTTGGCGCCGTCCCAGCCGGCGATCTTCTCCCGGGCGCTGCGGTCGAGCTCGCGGAACTTCTCCCCCACCTCGCGGAAGTCACTGAGCAACTCCCTGGCGGTGCTGGCGAACTGCTGATACCGGTCGCGCACGGCGGCCTCGCTCAACAACGCCATGTGGCCGGACTCGACCTCAACGATCTCGGCGTCGAGCCGGTCGCGTTGCTCGCGGAGCACCGTGAGACGGGTCTCGGGGTCCTCGTCGGTGCCGTGCACGATCTGGCGCAGCAGTTCCACGACCGTGTGCAGCCGGGACTCGGTGCCGACGAACTCACGCTCCACCAGCCCGGTCACCCATGCGTACGCCTTCTCGAAGGCCGAGGTCGCCTCGTAGTGCACCTCGTCGGAGCCGTCGGCGTAGAAGCTGCGAAGCCAGCCGGCTTCGGTCGCTGCCCAATCCGCAAGATAGTCCTCGGGACGCTTCGGGAAGCGCGGCTCGTCCCGGTCGGAAGCGTTGCGGGCGTAGAGCTCGTCATCCAGTGCAGTAACCAGCTCGGAGGCCGGGGTCGCCCCGTGATTCTCCTCGACGTACCACCGCCCGAGGAACGAAAGCACGAGCGCGGCGTTGCCCGCACGCAGCAGCCGCCAGGCGGGGTGCTTCTCCCGCAGCGCGTCGATCGCGTCGTACTCCATCCTCACCTCCGGCCGGAGACATGATCGAGGTCCGGGGTCGCCCAGCGACCGAGCCCCGAAGTCAGCCTAGGCGGGACCGCCGACGCACGGATCCAGGCCCGCCGAGGCTCGGAGCGTTCCCAGACCAGCGGCGTCCCAAGCGAGGCGATGCTCCGGCGGGTACGGTCGGCCCACAGGGCGACTACGTGCCGCCGGCCTGGGGGCGGGACATGCTGAGCAGGCGTCCGGCGTGTGTGTGAGGGTGCCCTCTTCCGTCACGGCAGGACAGGGCCGGCTTTCACCAACAGCGCGACACACTCCACATGAGAAGTCATCGCAGGGGGACACCGATGGTGCTGCGTAAGCGTGAATGATTGCTACGGCGATGGCCGAACCGGTCGCTGACCTGCGATGTTGCTCTGTCGGGGGCCTGATCGCGTAGGCGCGCTGCTGCGTGCCACTGCGAATCAAAGCGAGCCCATACCGAGCCGGCGCCGCCGACGAGGAGTTCCAGCAGACCTGCCGAACCCACCGCCCATGGTCGAACGATCGATCGCCTGGCAGTCCGTGGCAACCGACGTGTCCCATACCGCGGCGTCGAGAAGGACAACGCCTGGATGCATCACCGCATCGCCGCCCCGAACCTACGCCGCCTGCTCACCATGGGCCTGACCCACCAAGACGGGAACTGGGCACTGGCCTGAGCGCCACGAGGGGCTCACCTCCGGCCCTTGAGCAGCCGCCAGACCATCCGCAAGCTGGGTTCGTCCTCGTCAACCTTGGCCGTCACTCTAGAGATCGGCTCACGCTGGCTCATGAACGAAGCCTGCCACCGAGCACCGAGTCCTTCAGCGCGGTTGAGCCAGTCGGTATGCCGCGGCGCGACTGGACACCCGCGTCACACCGTCTAGTAGCCGCGTCAGTCCGCATTTCTCGTAGTGGTCAGGGTCCATCAGCCGCGGAGAACTCCGAACGCGATCCGGCCAGCACTCCGTCGACTGGCCGGCACGAGGAGCCAGGCCTGATGCGATGGCTCAAGCAACGCGTTCGCGAGACGGAGACGCTGCCGATCTTTGGGAGTCATCTGCTCAACTAAGTCGAAGGGGTCCGCGACCAGAGCGCAAAGCAGAGCGAGGTCTCGATAGTGCCGCTCCGGGCTCGGCAGCGCAGTCGCTGCAGCCTTCGCCACGATGGCGGCCAGCAGCGTGGGACGTGGAATCGTTCCAGTGCGTCCTTCATGAACAACCCGAACATGCTCGGTCCGGTTCAGCGCTTGAGTGCCTCCGGGAACCTCGATGGTCCGCCCCGGCGGACTGGTCGTGAGGTGGGCGCGCTCCCCCAGGCCTTCGGGCGCAAGGACATCGATCACCACGTGCCGAGGAACTGCCGGCCGGGTGTATCGATGCGCGAGTCCATCGGCGCTGATCGACTGCAACGCAAGTCCTAAGTCTTCGAGGCACTCCACGACTTGCGTCAGCGCGCCCGGCACCGCCCGGATGTCGGCGATCACGTCGCCGTCCTGGCTGATCTGCGGCGGCACCTCGCCGTGCTCGAGAGCGTGAAGCAGCACCATCTGCCCGCCGACGAGCGACCACGGAACATCCAACCGGTCGTCGAGGTCGATCAGGGTGTGCCAAAGCTGGTCGATCGGCGCAGGCAGCATCGGCAATTTGATGACGCCACTCATCGGCGTCGTCCTTGCTGCCACTCAGCCAGCAACTGTTTCAAGCGTTCCGCCCCAGCACTGACCGAACGCGGCTCGGGCGATTCGAGCAGATCCGCAGCAAGTGCGGCGTTCGGAACGGGCTGGCCCTCATCCGAGAAAGGCCAGATCTCCCGCGGAATCCTGATGCGCACATTGGGTTCGCGTGACTCGTGAAGGGCCAGCGAACTCGCCAGTTGGTCCCAGTGACCGTCAGCCACGTAGTACTCCGGGACGCGGTCAGCGAGCACCACGAGATCAAACCCACGGCCTCCCGCAGCGGCGGCTCCGGCGGCGCATACGCCCTTGACGCGGCGCAGGCGTTCCAGTGCCGCCGGATGTCCGACCACCTCGAGAACGTGGCTGCGGCCGCGGAGCAACGCCAGCCACTCACTTGAGCTTGGGGCGTCGAGGCCCTCTAGGCGATTCCGGACCTGGGAGCGCGCGGAGTCAGGCAGCCATCGCGCGCCTCCGCCCTCGAGGAGATCGATCACCGCCCAAGCGCGCTTAGGTGCCAACGGCCGCCCCGGCCGCCGGCCAATGCGCTCCAGGCGTGCGACATCATCGGCAAGGATCAGCCAGGAGTTCCCGACGTGGCGACCGCGCAGATCGCCAGCACGGAGAAGCTGTCGTACGCGGGAATCGTTGACTCCGAGACGGCGTGACGCTTCCTTGACCTCGATCTCCACGAATGCACCTCCTTTCATGAACTATACCGCTAACGGCACGGTTCACGAAAGACGAGGCGGCGCCTCTTCAGCTAACTCATGCGAATATCGGCGCAGCGCCGTGTGGCCGAGATTCAACCTGTTGACCGGCTACGACCGACATGTGAAATTGGACCGTCCCCGCGGCCGCTGACGGCGCGTTCTGCACGCTCACGCACGGCTGGAACGGCTGATGCGTCACGAGTCCCAGGCCGCAAGATCCAGGCCCCGCTTGCTCAAAGCGAGCCCAAAGAGAGCCTTAAGGCAACGTGTCAGGCGCGAGCCCGAATCACATCAGCGCAGGTCAGAGCCGGTTTTCGTCAGAAAAACGACGCATTCGACGTGGTGCGTCATCGGGAACACACCGGCGACGTTACGCGGGATTGCGGATCTTTGCGGCCGGCTGCGGTCAACGGCCGAAAGTGGCCGCTGACCTGCAACGATGCCGACTTCAGGCGTTGCTGGCGTCCGGGGTCGGTTGCGGGGCTGTGCGAATCAAAGCGCGCCCAAACCGCGCCCTGCTGTCAGCAGGCTCCGACGATCGCAGACGCGCGCAAGGACAGGTGCGTAGGCGACTCCTGGCCGCGCGTCGCGGCCAACACACCTGAAGGGCATGAAGCTCTCCATACACTCCCCCGACGAGCTCGTTGCGGCCATCCCGCACCTGCTCGGCTTCCAACCCGAAGAGTCGATCGTGTTCCTCCCATTGCGATCCGACCTCCCCGTCGCCCGTGTTGACATCCCGACCACCGCCCGTGACCGCGAAGGCGTCTGGGGCTCGATCAGCGATGCCTTCCGCCGCTACGCCCAGCCGGGCTCCAACGTCGCCGTCGTCTGCCTCAGCACGGACCGCGAGCAGGCGAACGTCGTTGGCCAGGACTTCGCCGCTCGGCTTGGGAACATCGGCATCGGTACGCCGATCCTGCTCTGGGCCGACGAGACCCGGTGGGCCGACCTCGACACCGGCGATATGGGGCTGCTCACCGACGTGGCCCGCGAGACCGTCGCAGCGGCCACCGTGCTCGGCGGACGCGCCCAGCCGGCCGCGAGCCGTGAGTCCCTCGCTGAGTCGCTTGTCGGCGACCGGGAGCCCGTCTCGACGTTGCTCCCCGAGACTCGTGCGACTGCACGGGAGAACACGGCCAAGGTCGAGGGCCGCTGGGCACTGTCCCGCATGCAGCGTTTCCACCGCGACGGCATCCGGCTCTCCGACCCCGACGCGGCCCGCCTGCTCGTCGCCGTCGAGTCCACGCCGACCCGAGACCGCCTCTGGCTCGACATGAACCGGGGCAACGCCGGTTCCCATGTCGCGCTGTGGACCGACATGACGAAGCGCGCACCCGACGAGGTCCGGGCCGCCCCAGCCTCCTTGCTCGCCTTCGCGAGCTGGCTCAGCGGCCACGGTGCGTTGGCGTGGTGCGCCCTGGACCAGGTCCCCGAGGACAAGCCCTACGCCTTGGCCAACCTCGTCGCCGCCGCCGTCCAGAGCGGCATGCACCCGCGCGAGTGGGAGACATCCAAGACCCCCACCATGGATCGCGGCACGGAAGCGCTCGCCCCAACCCGGACGACAGCCCCACAGGGCACTGTGCGGCCCGCACACGGGATGTGAGGGCATCATGGACATCTCGTACCGTCGCACTCCCCCGAGCCTCTGGGAGCGCGCCTTGGCTCACCTCGTGAAGCGCCGACTCACTCCCACCACGCGCCTCCATCGGCTCCACCTCGTCCACGACGTCGACCTGGAGGTCAGGCAGGCTTGAAGTGAGCCGCGAGTCGCTCGCGGACGGCGGCCACTTCGACTGAGCCGTCGACGTCGGTGAGCAGCTTGGCGAGCCGCTTTGGCCACAGCGCGTGGACACCTCGCGTACTGAACGCTCCGCCGATCAGCGGCCAGTCAGCCTCGACGAAGCAAAGTGCGCCGGTCACGGGCACCTCGCCGACGAGATCCCTGACGAGTTCGACCTGCTTGAGGACGCCGTCGACGAGCTTGGTGCAGTCACGTCGACCAACCAGCACCTTCTCGACCCTCGGGCGCAAGATGCCGCCCTCGATCCGCAACTGGGGCTTGCCCTTGTATCGCTTAGCGTCGATCACCCAGATGCCCGCCGTCGTTACCGCGATGTGGTCGATGTTCGCCTTCGAGCCCGGGATGCGCCGGTCGTGCAGGACCGCGATGGACTCCGACACCAGTGAGTCGAGTCGCACACCCAGGCGCTCCTCACCAACCGCCCCCGTCGCCCACGCCTTCGTGCTCTGCTTCTCGTCGAAGAGTGCCACCGCGATCCCGCCGAGTCTGCCCCACTTCTGGCGCAGTCGCTCCTCGTCCTTCGCCTTGCGACGCTCGTACTCCCGTCGAGCTGACGAACCTGCCACGCCGGCATCAGGTTCAGGAGCAGGCTCGACCGATCCTGACTGGTCCTCAAGCGACACGTCACCCTCGCTGCTCGCGACGTCGGACGAACACTCCACGCAGCGCACTGTTTTGGTTGCTCGCTCGTAGATGGCGTCTGCCCGAGCAGGTAGGTCAATTCCGCAAAGTCGACAGACCCCGGCGTAGCGGAGCTTCATCCGCTTGTCGTCCGTCAGTCCGTCGCTCATGCTCCCGAAGCACCGCCAGCCGCGCGGATCTTGTACTTCTCCTGACGCTTCTGGAACGCCTCCTCGCCTCCGTCGAGGATCTCGCAGGCGTGCTCACGGATACCGAAACGACCCAGTGTCGTCGGGCTAGAAGGGTTCAGCGGTTGGGAGTGCTCAAGTGCGCCCGTGAAGTACTCGAACGTGCGGCCACCATCGTTCTTGCGGTCCGCGCCGTGTCTGTTGGCGACAATGACCAGCTCTGAGTCGGCCCCGATCACGAGGTTGGCGTTGTGACTCACCATGATGATCTGGCGCTCCTTCTTGCGCTTCATCAGGTACGGCACGATCGTCTCGTAGATTGTTATGCCGAGATCGTGGTTATGCCGAGTCTGCGTTGGGTGGCTGGGGTGGAGCGGCTTGGCCCGCATTTTCTGGGATGAGGGGCATGGTGGCCCAGGCGGAGGACAGCGCGTCGGTGCCCAGTTCGCGGCGGTCGCCGGGGGTGAGCCCGGTCAGTTCGAGGGCAGCCCAGTAGTCGGCGTGCTGTTCGCCGTCGAGGACGGCGGTGATGTTGCCTCGGATGGGTGCCCGCTTGCGGTGGGCGCTGACTTGCAGGTACCGGTGGCCAGAGTCGGTGGCGCGCCAAGCGAGAACCTGGGGGTGGGCAAGGATCAGTGCCCAGGCTAGGAGTTCCGAAGGGTTGTCCACGGTGGCGGTGACGTCTCCGACGACATCGAGCTCGCGACTGATGCGCAGCAGGATGGCCAGTTCGCGCGCGTCTTTGGCTGGGTACATCGCTTCTCCGTTCATGCTCGGACTGGCCGGCGAGGCTTGACGGCCGCATGTGCCGGGTTGGGCTGGAGTCGTGTGCTGGAGGTCTGGCGGCATCGGCGGGAGGACCCGGCTGCGTGCTGGGTCCTCCCGCCGGTCGGGTGCGAGCGGGTCAGCGTGTGCGCCGCTCGGGTCCCGGTTGCTCGCCTCCGTTGGTGACGAGCCGTGCCAGGGCTCTGCGGAGGGTTGCGCTGGCGGCTGCGACGCTCTGCGCGGCCTTGCTGGCAACTGCGCGCAGTGGGTCGCGTGCGCTGGTTAGTGCTGGCATGACCACCTCCTTTGCTGATCTCACGATGACCGGACACCGGCGAGCCGGGTTGTGGTCTGGCCTCCGCTCAGGCCTTGATCTCCTTGGCCGACTCTCCTGCGGTGATCTCGACCTTGCGCGGCTTAGCCTTCTCCGCAACGGGGATCCGCAGGGTGAGCACACCGGCGTCGTAGTTGGCGCTGAGCTGGTCGGCGTCGAGGGTCTCGCCCAGGAACAGCTGGCGGCTGAACACGCCGTAGCTGCGCTCGTCGACCACCCGTTCCGCGTCGCCGGCTGGGGGCTTGCGTTCGGCGTGGACGGTGAGCACGTTCTGCTCCACGGTCAGGTCGATGGAGTCGGCCGAGGCGCCGGGTAGGTCGAGGTGGACCACGAAGGAACCGTTGTCTCGGTAGGCCGTCATCGGCATCATGGCCGGGCGGGCACGGGTCCCGAGCATCGCCTCGGTGAGACGGTCGAAGTCACGGAACGGATCGGTGCGCATCAGCATGGGTTCTTCCTCCTCACATGTCGCTTTGAAGTTGGGACCTGAGGGCCGTTCTGGCTTCAGGTAATCTGCTGTTGCTATTTCAGATTTTCTCTCTCTGTGCGAAGATGTCAAGAGCTGAATCTCAAGTTTTTCAAGGCAGCTCGGTGACGGGAGGTTGGCATGGACAGCAGACGTGTCGAGGCGTTCGGGGTGCTGGGGATCCCCGCGGACAGCGACCAGGATGCAGTGGTGCACGCCTACCGCAGGCTCGCCCTCGCCACGCATCCGGACGTCTCGGGAGACCCCGACGCCGCCGACCGGTTCGCCACGGTCGCTGCGGCCTACCAACTGGTGTCCAAGGATCCCCGCACGACCTCAATCCCGATACGCATCCACGAGTCGGCACCCGGCGATGAGGGATGGGTGCAGGCGTCTGTCCGCGTCGGGGATGGGTCGACGCCGGGTAGGCAGGTGCATCGCGGCTGGGCGACGCCGATGTCAGCGATCCTGGGTGGACGTCGCGATCAGCGCGCGCCGATCGTGGCCGGGCCGGCTTGGATCGATCCCCCACGACGTCGCGTCGACACGGAGGTGCGTGGTGGTTGATCTCGGCGCCGACCGCGCACTGTTCCCCATCTCGGTCGCGGCGGAAGTGACCGGCGTTAACCCCCAGATGCTGCGCGTCTACGAACAGAAGGGGTTGCTGGAGCCGCATCGCACCGAGGGCGGGACCCGTCGCTACAGCGGACAAGAGCTGGACCGGATCGACGAGATCACGACCCTGCTCGCGGCCGGACTCAACCTAGCCGGAGTCGAGCACGTATTCAGGCTCCGCACCGAGAACCTCCGCCTGCAGGATGAGGTCGATCGGCTCCGCCAACGGCACCCCTCCGCCACGACCACCGACGCAGGCGAACCACACTCCGACGGGTGAGCACATGGGTGAGCTCGCAATCGTGCTGCGCAACCCTCCGAGCGACGACGGCTCAACCCGGCTGGGAATCGCAGGGCCCTTGACCCATGCCACCACGCCCATCCTGCGTGACCACCTCCGGCGTCTCATAGACACCACGTCAGGGCGGCCCAGGTTCGTGCTCGACATGTCGTGCTGCACCGGCATCGACGTGGACGGACTGCTCGCCCTGGCCGTTGCCCAGCACGCCGCGGAACTGCGAGGCGGAGATCTGCGACTCACCCGTACCCCTGCCCTCATCGCCCGTCAGATCCTGCAACACAACTTCGAGCGCCTCCTGCACGACTCCACCAGCGACCAGGAGTGACATCGCTTCGAGTGACCGCTGTTTTGTTGGCATAACGCAGACGTCCTGATCGCCTGTTCTTCTCACTGTTCCTTGAGAAGGAGGCGCGACATGAAGCAACATGCGAGGTCACCGAAGGACGTCGTATTGACCGGACCGCTCGCCGGACACGCGGCCGGATTTGCCGCTGAGCTACACCGACAGGGCTTCACGCCATTGTCGGTGGTGCACCAGTTGCGGCTGGCCGCTCACCTGAGCCGCTGGATGCAGGACCGGACCGTCGACCTCGGGCAGCTAACGGCAGGTCGGGTCGACGAGTTCCTAGTGGAGCGGCGCACCACCCACACCAATCGCTACTCCCCCAGGTCGCTACGCCCCCTGCTCGGGTTCCTCAACGCGCTCGCCGTGCTCCCCGCGGAAGCGCCCGCCGCGCCCACGCCCATCGAGCTGGTGGTCGCAGGTTTCGAGCGCTACCAGGTCAACGAGCGCGGGCTGCTGCCCCGGACGGCTGCCGCCCAGGCGTCGCGCGTACACCGATTCCTGAACCGATACTGCCCACCGGGCGGACTCGCGGATCTATCCGCAGCCGACGTCACCGCCGCACTGCTCGCCGAAGGCACCAACCACGCCGTCTCCTCGGTCAAGCGATTGGGCTACACGCTGCGATCGTTCCTGCGCTACGCCTTCCTGAACGGCCTGATCGACCACGACCTGTCCGGGGCGTCGATTCCGATCCGTGCCCACCAGCCGTCGCTGTTGCCGATCGGCATCACCCGCCAACAGACCACAGCGCTGCTCGCCGCCTGTGACCGCGACACGGTCGTGGGACGTCGCGACTATGCGGTGATCCTGCTCCTTGCCCGGCTCGGGCTACGCGCCACCGAGGTCTCCCAACTCCACCTGGACGACATCGACTGGCACCACGGCGAGATCACCGTGCGCGGCAAGGGCCATCGCGACGAACGCATGCCGCTCCCCGCCGAGGTCGGCGAGGCCCTGGTCGACTACCTGATGAGATCCCGACCCACCGACGCCCCCGAGCTACGGACGGTGTTCCTGGCCGCACGGGCACCCCGTCGGCCGATGAACCGGGTGACCGTTTCCTCGATGATCGGCCGGGTCTGCCAGCACGCCGACATCGAGCCCATCGGAGCCCACCTGCTGCGGCACTCCCTCGGAGAGGCCATGATCCGTTCCGAGGTCCCACTGTCCGCGATCGCCCAGGTGCTGCGCCACCACGACCCGCTCACCACGACCAACTACGCCCGAGTCGACGTCGAACGACTCCGCGGTATAGCCCGTCCCTGGCCCGGGGAAACGCCAGCCAACGCGTCCAGGGACCCCCGATGAGCGCCCCGATCAAGAACACCAGCGCGAGCTCAGACATGGCTGCGGCATGGTGGGCTGACCAGGTCGCAGACTACTTACAGTTGCGGCGATCCCTCGGATTCAAGCTGACCTGGGATGAGCACCTGCTGGGCCGGTTCACCGCCTTCCTGGCCAGTCGCGAGGTCCGTGTCGTCACCGTGGCCGACGCCGTCGCGTGGTCCGCTGCGCTTCCAGCCGGGCAGACACAGCGCCCCCTCACGCGCGCCTCGGTCAGGTTGACCGCGATCCGAGGGTTCGCGACCTACCTGCACTCTCTGGATCCGGAACACGAGATCCCCCCACGCGACGTGTTCAGGTGGCGCAAGACCCGGCCCGCGCCCTACCTCTACACCGCGGAGCAGGTTCAGGCGCTGCTGGATGCCTGCGCGGGCATGATCCGCTACGGTCGCCGCGACCTCTACCCGGTGCTGTTCGGGCTGATCGCGGCCACCGGACTCCGACTGGGAGAAGCGCTCGGACTTGGCGTTGATGAGGTCGACTTCGACCAGGGCATCCTGACCATCACCCGCGGCAAGTCACGTGACCCCAGGCTGGTGCCCCTACACCCGTCCACGACCGCCGCGTTGCGTGACTATGCCGAACGGGTCGCCCCCACCCGCCGGAGTCGCAGCACCCGTTCCAGCGGACCTTCGGGCGGTGGGGCGAGGTTCTTCACCCTGCCTGGCGGTGGGCCGTTGCCGCCATGCAACGTGCACCATGCGTTCCGCGAGGTCACCACCCGGACCGGGGCGCGCACCGAGACCGTGTGGCCGCGCATTCATGATCTGCGGCATACCTTCGCCGTCAACACGCTGCTGGGCTGGTATCGCGACGGTCTCGACGTCGCGGCGATGATGCCGGTGCTGTCGACCTACCTGGGGCACACCAAGCCCGCGAACACCTACTGGTACTTGACCGCGACCCCGGAACTGCTGAGCTTCGCCGCGGGGCGTCTGGCCATGAGCGAAGCAGGTGAACTATGACCAGCCTGGCTCCGCTTCTCCAGGCGTACTTCACCGACCGGTTGATGACCCAGCGGCGGGCCAGCCCACACACCATCGCCTCCTACCGCGACACGTTCCGCCTGTTGCTCGAGTACGTCACCCAGCACACCGGGACCGCGCCATCGACGCTGGAGATCAGCGACCTGGACGCACCCTGTATCACCGGGTTCCTTACCCACCTTCAGCAGGTCCGTGGCAACAGCGTGCGGACCCGGAACGCCAGGCTCGCGGCGATCCACTCGTTGTTCGGCTATGCCGCGCTGCGGCACCCCGAACACGCTGCGGTCATCCAACGCGTTCTGGCGATCCCCTCGGCACGGGTCGAACGCAACCTGGTCTGCTATCTCGACCATGACGAGGCCGACGCCCTGCTGGCCGCCTGCGACCGGAGCACCTGGACCGGGCGCCGCGACCACGCCATGTTCGCCCTGGCCATCCAGACCGGCCTCCGTGTCGGCGAACTCATCGGACTGACCATGGCCGACATCCACCTCGACACCGGCCCTCACGTTCACTGCGTGGGCAAAGGCCGCAAGGAACGACGCACCCCGCTGCTACCCGCCACCGTCATCCTCATGCGCGCATGGCTCAGCGAACGCGACGGCCGGTCGTCCGACCAGCTCTTCGCAACCAGCACCGGTCGCCCGCTGAGCAGAGACGCGGTCGAACGTCGTGTTCGCCTTGCCACGACGCGCGCCCGGACGACCTGTCCCTCGCTCGCCAGCAAACAGGTCACCGCCCATACCCTGCGGCATACCGCCGCGATGCGACTGCTGCACGCCGGGGTCGACACCACCGTGATCGCGCTCTGGCTCGGCCATGAGCAGATCGCCACGACCAACATCTACCTGCACGCCGACATGACCATCAAGGAGAACGCCATCGCCAAGATCACCCCGCAGGACGCGGCCGCGGGCCGCTACCAGCCGCCCGACCCCGTGCTCGCCTTTCTCGCCAGCCTGTGATTATGCCGACCACCAGGCCCCGGCCACCGCCTCTAACGGGCTCAGCCCGGCCAGGCCTCGGCTCGTTTGGTTGGCTCCGGCCGGGGCCTTGCAGCGCATCGGACAGGTCGCCGCCGCCGTCAGCGGCACGGGCGATTTGACCGCGTGGGCGGGAGCGTGTCGACGATTCGACCTTTGCCTCGGTCGAGTGCTGGTTCTGCTGGTGCGCGGGGCCGTCTAACCACCCTCGAGGCTGCTTTGCCTGCTGCGCCGCACGTTGATTCGCAATTGTGTGATTCGGGCGACCCCCGCGATAGCCACGACGACACCCCCACCCACCGCCGCGATCAGCAGGGCGAGTCCCAGCGGGATAGTGCCCTCCGTACCCAGGAAATGCACGTCGACCTTCGTTGAGTTCTGGAGCATGAAGACGATGAGCAGGATCAGCAGCAAGAGCGCGACACCGACGGCCACCCACGCGGCGCCCGCCCGTGTGAATCGGGGAGCGCCACGCACCGTCGAGGATCCGGCCCCGGAGCTCGATGCATGGATTGAAGGTTCGTCGGATCGCGACGAGGTCGGATCTGTCGTCATGATTTCACCATCCTCTGTTGTCGCCGCTCCGGGAGAGGAACCATGCGGCGGAGTCGAACATCTCCATCATCCCTCGCTTTGCCCGCAACGCGCGGAAGTGCTGTGCGAACGCTCCGGGCCGCCCGGCAAGTCCGCTTGACGGGCGGGCCTCCTTGGTCGCCGGCGCCCGTCTGTTCGCCGGACCAGGGGCTCCTCGTCTTCTAGGGTGGTGGGTGTGCTGACCCGCCGGACTGCCCGCTTCCGCGAGCTTGCCGAGGCGGTCGAGGTTCCGGGCACCCGGTCGGGGTTGGCGATCACCCACATCGGCATAACCCCGAGCGCGGCATAACAGAAGAACAGGAACACCAGCACGTTCACGAAGCCGAAACCAGGCCGAGCAGCCAGCTCGATGGCCAGGGCGGTCAGTCCGAGGTAGGCGGGTGTCGCTACCAGGGCGACGGGGACCGCCCTCTTGAGGCCGCTCGGCGTACGCAGCCAGTCGACTGTTCGGTTCGTGGGCATGTAGAAGCGGAGGTAGCCGCGGATCGCGGCGCTGAGGTGCCAGAGCGCGGTGAGCATGGGATCTCCTTCGGTCGGGGCTCCGTCCCTCTCTACGCCCGAGAGCCGACACCAGACGCGGAAAATCGCCCCTCCTGTGGACTCCCCGGCGAGAACCGCGCCTGTGTGCGGCTACGCGAGTGCCCGACCGTGCGATTCGAGCGCCTGGCTGCGCCCCTCCTGGGCGCTGGCGGCGTCGTCGGCGATGGATCGGGCACGACGGATGGCCTGCTCAGCGCGGGCGGCATCGAGCTTCTGCACGTCGGTCTTGGGCTCGCCAAGCACCCTGCGCCCCTCCACTTGATAGCGGTCGCGGTAGGCGGCCACGGTCCTGACCTCGTGCAGCCAGCGACGCCGAGCGGCGGCGGTCGCCGGCGCAGTGCCGAGTCGCTTGAGCCACGCCGCTTTGTCCTCTACGGCCTTCTCGGCGAGCGTCATCGCCCGTTCTTCCATCAGGTCGGCGCGTTCGGTCAGCGCCGTGGACATCTCCTCGTTCATCGCACCGTCGGCGACGGGGATCAGGCCGACGACCAGCTTCGCGGAGGGGCGGCGGCTGCCGCGCTTGGACTGGGCGGCCTTCTGGAGGCGGCTGATCAGGACGGCACCGATGTCCTCGGCGTCATCGAGTGACCGCCGGGCGACGAGGACTGGCAGGAGTCGGTCGACGTCGTGGTGGTTGGCCTCGGCCCGCCGCAGTTCGGCGGTGAGTGGGCCGAACGACTCCGAGGTCAGCACCTGTTCGACCTGGGCGTCAGTCAGTCCACTCCCCCGGATCGCTGCAACCCAACGGTCGCGCTGGGCGACCGCGCCGATGGTTTCGTACTCGGCAGCCAGTTGGGCGATGGAAGACCACCGCTCCTGCTCGGCCGCGATCATCTGGTGCGCGGAGAGCTCGCCTCCGATGTGCTGGAGGACGCCGTAGAGAACGGTGTGGGCGTTCACCTCGTCGGACTCTGAAGGGGCGTGGCCCTCGTCGGGCTTGTCGAGCGCGACGTAGGCGATGTTGGAGTCCCGGCCTCGGGTCATGGAGACGTAGAGGTTCTCCCGGGTGGTCGAGCCGGTCACCACGACATGTGAGGTGTCGACGGTCAGGCCTTGGGCTCGGTGGGCGGTGACGGCATAGCCGAGGTCGACGTGCTCGGCGACGTACGCCGCAGGCAGGGTGATCGTGCCGCCGAAGTCGACTCCGAGGCGCTGGCCCTGCATCGAGCCGTCCTTGTGGACGCGGGTGACGGTCCAGCGGTCACCGTTGCGGACCCAGCCGCCGCGCAGGGTGTGCAGGCGGCGGTCGTTGTGCCTGGTGATGACGAGGTCGCCCTCGGAGGCCTGGGTGCCGTCGGCAAGGTTGACCTCGATGTCACCGACGGGGTTTGCGACGATGCGGT
>DASSKK010000090.1:0-14014 GCA_035690495.1 Nocardioidaceae bacterium
GTTCAGGTATAATCGACTCCGTCTCCACTCAGCACTCGGCTACCGGACCCCACAAGAGGCCTATAACGAGTACTGGAACCAGCAGCAGGCAGCATAGAATCACTATAAATCACTGTCCGAAAAACGCGCGGCAGACCAACCGGGCCGGTACCACCTACACCGACTCGCGGTACCAACTGCGTGGACTACCGGTACCAACCGGCGCTATGCGCCATTCAGGTATAATCGACTCCGTCTCCACTCAGCACTCGGCTACCGGACCCCACAAGAGGCCTATAACGAGTACTGGAACCAGCAGCAGGCAGCATAGAAGCACTATAAATCACTGTCCGAAAAACGCGCGGCAGACCAGAACTACGCAACTGCCCCGCCCCCAGCTCGCCGCGGATCCTGGAGATCTTCGCCGGCATCCAACGCCACCACCTGACCCACGACGACGACATCGTGCAGACCTTCGAACCGGCCCTGACCCCGCTACACCAGCAGGTCCTCGACCTCCTCCACGTCCCAGCCAGCGCCTACACCACCACCAGCCATTCCTGAGCCAACGGTGGGGGGCCAAAACCCGGTCGAGAAGTGCGGAACGTCAGTCACTAGCTGCGGAAGTCCGGTCTGAGTATGGCGAGTTGTGCCGACTGCACCTGGTCAGGCCGCCCGGGTTCGGGTCGCAGATTGGACCGCCCCGGCAGTTAGCTGCCGATCTAGCAGCGCGGCTCTGCCTACGCCAGCAGCATGAGTCGCAGGTGGGAGATCCGGTCACGGGCGGCGCTGGCGCTCGCGGCGGCGCGGTCCCGCCTGGAGGTGGCGGCGTACTTCGCGCCGGGCCGGTCAGCCGCTGAGCCGCTACGCGGCTGTAGCTGCATGCAAGTTTGCATACACTATGATGGGGGAATCGCTCGTGCAACTTCGCCCGGAAGGAACTCGGCTTCGATGACCGACCTTGCCGTATCGCTCACCGAGGAAGCACACCGCCGCCTCAGGAGCGACATCATCACGGGCCGCATCCGACCAAACGTGCACTTGGTAGCCAATGACCTCGCCCAGCAACTTGAGATCTCTCGGACCCCAATCCGGGAGGCTCTCCAGTTGTTGGCCAGCGAAGGTCTGGTCGCGGCCACCCGGCGTGGTTTCGTGGTTCGGGAATACTCCAATGAAGAGATCCGTCACATCTACGAAGTGCGAGCTGCTCTGGAGGAGATGGCCGCGCGACTGGCCGCCGAGCGGGCGACCGACGCGCAGATTGAGGCCCTGGAGAAGCTCGGCGCACATACTAAGGAGGCCGCGGAACGCCCGCGTGAGATGATCGTGGACCTGAACGACGCGTTCCATGATTCGATCATGATCGCCGCCAGCAATCCGCGAATGCAGCACATCAATTCGCGCAACTCCGAGCAGTTCTTTAACTACAACATCGCCAAGTTGTACTCCCATGAGGAGGCGTCGCTCGCGATAGCCGAGCACGAGGGCATGCTCAAGGCCATCAAGATGCGCGACAGCGACGCCGCCGCTGAGGCTGCGCGAGAACACGTGATGAACTCCCTCGAGGTTACTCTCCAGAAGTTGCGCTGACGAAGAAGCTCCAGGCGGCCTCGCAGCCAGCGATCACCGCAGTCAGGGTCTGGGAGTAGGTCAACCACACGAACATGTGCCGAGACACCACCGCGGTGAAGATCAGCGCGTGCACCTTCCGGCGCCGTCCCGTCTCAGGGTCGACCAGGTAGCCCATCTGACCGAAGTCGACCTGCAACTCCACCCCCGGCTCACCGTCGTTGATCCGCACGGTGGTCTTCTTCGCACCGAAGCCGCAGCGTTCGGCCGCGAACCGGTGCAGCGTGCGATACGGCACTCGGCAGCCCTGCCGTGCCAGCAGCTCCTCGATCTTCACGATCGACAACGGCTCGGTATCGCCGGTGCCCTTGACCCATCCGGTGATCTGTTCCTCACGTTCGGCCAGCAACTCCCAAGCGGCGCCGTGCCCGTTCGGGCGCACCGGGCGGACCGCCTCAAGGACCGCGCCGATCAGCTCATCGGTGACCGCCTCGCCGCCGGCCTCCCTGGACAAGCCAGCGGCCTCGGCCGCCTCGACGTACCGACGCGCGGTCTTGCGGTCCACCCCCGCCCGCTCGGCGACCTTGCGCAGACCGGCGCCCTCGAGCCAGGCCCACAACACCTCTCGTACCTCAACCACGCTGACCTCCCTGAATCCCACCGCGCACGACCTCCGCGTCGACCGGCATGACGCGAGCAGTCAACGGGTGAATCGCCGACCCACCGGCACGGCGCGCCGGATGGTCCCATGACTGGCAACCAGGGTGGTCCCATGAAGCTGGCAGAAAACCGCTCAGGGCGGTCCCATGCTCATGGCAGGCGACACCGCCACCGCGATACTGGGAAGCGCTGTGAGCTTGTCCCGGGTCTCGTAGAACTTGAGGTGGCGGTCCCCCACCTGAGGCCTGCCGAGTGGTAGGCCTCGGGTGAACCGTCAAGTACACCCGTGGAAGGGGACCGTCATGAGCAAGAACTACCAGAAGAACGCGACCGACACGAGCGCGCTCGCCGTGCCCGAGCAGGTCAGCGTGGCGATGAACGAGATCGCCGCAGACATGCGCGAGGGCCTGCTCGCGCTCGCGGTGGGCGCGGGCCTGCAGGTGATGGGCCAGCTGATGGACGCCGACGTGAGTGCGGTGTGCGGGCCGAAGGGGAAGCACAACCCGGACCGGTTCGCGGTCCGGCACGGCGCCGAGCGCGGCTCGGTGGCTCTGGGTGGGCGTCGTACCCCGGTCGAGCGGCCGCGGATGCGTGCAGTCGACGGCTCCGGTGAGGTGTCCGTGCCGGCCTACGAGTTGTTCAACTCCACCGAGCTGCTCGGGAAGATGGCGATGGAGAAGATGCTTGCCGGCCTGTCGACCCGCCGCTACCCGGTCGGGCTCGAGCCCGTCGGGGAGCAGGTCCAGGCGGCCTCGCGGTCGACGAGCAAGTCCGCGGTCTCGCGCAGGTTCGTGAAGATGACCGAGCACGCGCTGGCCGACCTGCTCACTGCGAACCTGTCCGAGCTGGACCTGGTGGCGTTGATGGTCGACGGGGTCTACTTCGCTGAGCACCTGTGCGTGGTCGCGCTGGGCATCGGCATCGACGGGACCAAGCACCCGCTCGCGGTCACCGAGGGCTCCACGGAGAACACCACCGTGGTCAAGGACCTGCTGGTCGGGCTGCGCGAACGCGGCCTGGATGTCACCAAGCCGGTTCTGGCGGTCCTCGACGGCTCCAAGGCGCTGGCCGCCGGGGTGCGGGAGGTCTTCGATCACCCGGTGATCGCTCGGTGTCAGGTGCACAAGCTCAGGAACGTCCGGGACCACCTGCCCGAGACGATGCGCGGTCCGGTCGAGCGGAAGATGCGGCAGGCCTACCACGCCGACTCCGCCCTGGCCGCCGAGGCGCTGCTGACCGCGCTCGCCAAGGAGCTGGACAAGACCCATCCCGGTGCCGCGGGCAGCCTGCGCGAGGGCCTGCACGAGACGCTGACCGTGCTGCGGCTGGGCGTGCCGCCCACCCTGGCCCGCACCTTGAGGTCGACCAACGCTGTGGAGTCGATGATCGGGATCAGTCGCGAGCACGCCAAGAACGTCAAACGGTGGCGCGACGGGCAGATGGCGCTGCGCTGGTGCGCGGCCGGCATGGTCGAAGCTGGCAAGCAGTTCCGCCGGGTCAACGGCCACCTGCACCTGCCCACCCTCCGCGACGCGCTGGAACGGCATGTCGCCGCCGAAACTGTCGGAGCCGACTGCAACACTCAAGACGTGAGCGCAGCCTGATGCTCACCGGGCCGCCACCGAAGTTCCACGGAACTCGGGACAACCTCAGCGCTGTCGCAAGTCTCAAGGACGGGATCTCGGGTGCGCTGATCGTGAGGAACTTCTCGTGCGAGCGAGACTGTCGCGTTCGCCCCGAGGCGTATCCACCTGTCAGCGCCGGTTTGGAAAGTGGACCCCTGCGAGCTTGGTGATCGACTCCTACCACCAGCTCTGTCGCATCGAGAAGTCGTTCCAGATGTCCAAACCTGCGCCAGGCCCGTCTACCACCACAAGCGCAAGTCGATCGAGGCGCGCCCGAGCATCGTGTTCGCCGCCCTCACGATCACCCGGCTGATCGAGGACCGCACCGGCTGGTTCGATCAAGAAGTTCGTCCGGACCGCCCGGCGCTACCGCACCGTCCAGTCCAGATCCGCGCTGGCAGATCGTCACCGCCGAAGGCCCTGCTCCCGCCCGATGGACGCGACGCGCTCCCATTGATCACCTGAGCGAACGGTGCGCACCAACTTGAGCCAAGTCAGGCAGATGTATATCTCGTCTGTGTTTGTCAGGGGCAGTCGCCGTTGACGGTGAAGCCACCGTCGACAGCGAGCACCTGTCCCGTGATGTAGGACGCCGCTTCCGATGCGAGGAACAGCACCACCGAGGCAATCTCGCCGGTGCTTGCGAGTCGACCCATCGGTATCCGTCCTACCAGCGCGCGCTCGTCAAGAAAGCCCGACTCGAATCCGGAGCGGACCATGTCGGTCATCGTCCACCCGGGTGCGATCGTGTTCACTCGTACGCCGCGCGCGGCCCACTCCAGAGCGAGTGTCCGGGTGAGACCGGAGAGTCCCGCCTTGGCGGTCGTGTAGCTGACGCGGCCCGAAATACCGGCGAACGCAGCGACCGAGCCGACGTTGACGATGCTTCCGCGGCCGGCGGCCAGCATGCCGCGTGCCGCAGCTCGGGAGCACCAGAAGACGCCATTGAGGTCGGTGTCGATGACCTTGAGCCAGTCTTCGTCCGTGTGCTCTTCGGCCCTCGCCCGCACGATGACACCCGCACAGTTGACGAGCAGGGCGACCGTTCCGATGGTGGCTTCGACGTCTGCGAAGGTAGCGTTGACCGAGGACGCGTCGCCCACGTCCATGCGTCGCGCGTGAGCCCGGAATTCCTTGGCAGTCAGCGCGTCGACCTCGGCGTCCAGCGCCGCTTGGTCGCGCCCGGTGATGATGACCTCGAAACCGGCTTGGACCAGCTGGTGGGAGATCGCTTTACCGATGCCCTTGGCTCCGCCGGTGATGAGCGCAAGTTCGGTCATCGTCCCTTCCGCCTGGTGCGAACGACGAACGGCTCCATGGCGAGGGCGGTGCGGCGGCCGGCGAGGATGTCTGCGAGCAAGAGACTGGAGCCGCATGCCATGGTCCAACCCATGTGGCCGTGCCCGGTGTTGTAGTACAGGTTGATGTGGCGGTGGCCCATGCCGATGATGGGGGGGCCGTCGGGGGTCATGGGCCGCATGCAGGACCGGGTCCGCGCGTTGTGCCAGTCCGCCGCGCCGGGGAACAACTCCTTGGCCGTGTTGAAGATGTTGTCGAAATCGTGGGTGGAGTAGCTGCGGTCGTATCCATCGAACTGCGCTGTCGAGGAGATGCGCAAGGTGTCTCCCAGTCGGGACCAGGCGACCAGGGTCTTCTCATCGACGCCGCCTATGGCGGGAGTGGCGGACTCGTCCTTGACTCTCGCGGTGATGGAGAAGCCCTTTGCTGGAAAGACCGGGATGTTCTGGCCGATGGTGCGAGACAGGATAGGGCTCTGGATGCCAGCTGCGAGAACGAACTGGTCGGCGCTGAACTCGCCATTGTCGGTGACCAGGCTGGTGATGCGGTCGCCTTGATCGATGAACCGCTGTGCGATGACTCCGTTGATGAACTGGACGCCGAACTTTTCGCGGCACACGCGCGCGAGTTCCCGGGTGAACTTCTCGGAGTTTCCACTGCCGTCACCGACGCCGTGGATGGCGCCCTTGACGACGTGCGCTGTGTTCTTGAACGCCGGGTCGAGTGCAACGAGGTCTTCGGGGCTAAGCCGCTTGATCTCCTGCCCGTGCTCGGCTAGAAGGCCCATCTTGGCCAGGCCGAGCTCGAGTTCGTGCGCGTCACGGTATAGGTAGACGGCGCCCTTCTTGATCACGTCGTATTGGAGGGACTCCTCCTCCGCGAGGCGGTACATCTCGGCTTGGCTGTACTGGGCGAGGCCGAGCTTCGCCACGGTGTTTGCTCGAGCGCGCTTGGTGGTGCATTCCCGCATGAACTGCATGCCCCACCATAGGAACCGAGGATCGAGACTGAACTTGGCCCGGATGGCGGTGGCTTCACCCATGAGGGACTTCATGAGCATCTTCGGAGCCTGCGGGGACGCCCAGGCGAAAGAGTGGCTTGGGGCGATCAGCCCGGCGTTACCGCCGGTAGCGTCGGTCCCGAGCTCGGGGGCCTTCTCCAGGACGGTGACTTCGTGGCCATCGCGGGCGAGGTAGTAGGCAGTGGTCACACCGACCACGCCGCCACCAACGATCACAATCTTCATGACTGTTTGCCCATTCCGGTCAGTCGCGCGCGATCGCGGTGGACTGGACCTCGACGACGAGGCCGTCGATGAGGAGGCCGGCGACGACCGTGGCGCGGGCGGGCCGGTGAGAGCCGAACTCCTCCTCCCATGCCTTGTTGAACCCGGACAGGTGCTCGAGGTCGGGCACGAAGACGGTAGTAGTGACGACATCGTCGAGAGTGCCGCCCACGTCGGCGAGGACGCGCGCGACGCGGTGCAGGGCGACCAGGGTCTGCTGGTAGGCGTCGCCGGGGGCGACGACCTGGTTGTCGTCATCGAGGGCGACCTGTCCTGCAACGAACACGAACCCGTTGGCGATGGTGGCCTGCGAGTAGGGGAACAGAGCCGGGCCGAAGCTGGACGGGTTGACGATCTGGATGTCGCTCATGAGGGGTTCACTCCTGTGCTTTCGTTCCAGTAGGTACCGTTGTACGTGCGGGGAGCGACTGCGTGATGGACGTAGTCGATGAACGAGGCCCAGTCGAAGACGGGGAGTCCGGTGGCGCCGCGGATCGCCGCGGAGTAGGGCGGAAGGTCGGAGCACTCCGAGACTATGGCTCCGAGGTCGGGATTGTTCTTGTGAAGCTGCCGCGCCCCGTCGACGACCTCGCTGGCGAACCGGGCAGGGTCCATCTCACCGACCTCGTCGAGGATCACTTCCCGGAAGTGGTCAAGACCCTCGAGCCCTTGTATGACGATGCGGTCGGTGTTCGTGGACCCGACGCCCGCGAGAAGAGCGGGGGTGACCGCCTCCGAGTTCGCGCTGAGTATCCCGATGCGACGATTAGGCCCGACCATGCGGGTGACCATGTCCAGCTGGAGGAGGCTAGAAAGGAAGACCGGGACGTTCACCGCCGAAGAAACGGCATCCTGGAAGACGGCCATGAAGCCGCAGTTGGAGGTGATGGCGCGCACACCTTCGGTTTCGAGGTTCTTCGCGGCGGTGACGATGAGCTCGGTGAACTTCTCGCCGTCGCCGCGAAGGATGTCGGCGCCGATGAGACCCTCGACTTCGACGTACCGCATCGGGAAGTCGAAGGTGCCGGCGTGGTTGAGATCCCCGCGGACGAACGGGATGTTCCACTGGGCGCACAGCATCCCGATCG
Source organism: Nocardioidaceae bacterium (assembly GCA_035690495.1). GTDB lineage: Bacteria > Actinomycetota > Actinomycetes > Propionibacteriales > Nocardioidaceae > DASSKK01. The sequence continues at coordinate 7,506 of DASSKK010000090.1, forward strand.
GGTAACCGTTGGCGATCTGGCCAGCCCGGGCGTAGATGATCCCGGGGACGTGCTTGCTCATGCTGGCCCTCCTCCGCCGGTGTCGCGGCGCTTGACTGCTGGCACGTGGATGGGGCGACCGAGGGCGACCAGAGCGGCTTCGTGGTGGACCTCCGCCATCGTCGGGTGGGCGTGGATGGTGTCGGCCAGGTCGTCGAGGTGCGCGGCCATCTCGATGGCGAGAGCGGCCTCGGCAATGAGTTCGCTGGCGTGCGGACCCACGATGGTCGTGCCAAGGACGATTCCGGTGGTCGCGTCGTGGACGTACTCGACGAACCCGATACTCTGGCCCATCGTTCGGGCTCGCCCCGAGGCGGAAATGGGGAACGTTGCGGTCGCCGCAGTATACCCGGCCGCGGCGGCCTCCGAGGACGAGAGGCCTACCTGGGCGACCTCGGGGTCGCTGAACACGACAGCGGGGATGGTCGCTGGGTCGAACAGCTCGGGATGGCCGGAGAGAACGGCAGCGGCGACGTGGCCTTCGGCGCTCGCCTTGTGCGCGAGTGCAGGGCCGGGAGTTATGTCGCCGATTGCCGCCACTCGCGTTGTGACTAGAAGGTCGGTGCCGACCTGGAGCCGACCGTCAGGCCCGGGTGCGATGTTGAGGGCTTCGAGGCCCAGGTCGTTAGTGTTCGGAGCGCGTCCGACCGCGACGACAACCAGGTCAGCGTCGAGTTCGAGTGGTCCGTTGGCGCTTTCGACCTGTAGCTGCGTTCCGGTGTCACCGGTGACTTTGGAGTTGGTGAGGACCTCGACGCCGAACTCCTTGACGTGCTTGGCGATGAGGTTGCCGACGTTGGCATCCATCGTTGGCAGGAGGGTTTCCTGTGCTTCAATGATGGTGACGTCAGACCCGAGCTTGGCCAGCGCGGTACCGAGTTCTACTCCGATGTACCCGCCCCCGACAACTGCGACCGACTTCGGGAGTTCGGTGAGCTCGAGGGTTTCCGTGGAGGACACTATGCGCTTACCGTCGAAGGGTAGGTGCTTGAGTTCAACGGGCCGCGAGCCGGTCGCGATGATGCACGACTTGAACAGCAGGTGGGTGGGCGGCCGTTCGCGGTCGGTGACGAGCGCGCCCTGGTCGGAGCGGGTGAAGCGGAACCATCCGCGGCGGACGTCGACGCCAGCACGCTTGAGGAGTCCACGGACCCCGTGGTTGAGTCCGCCGACGACGTCGCGCTTCCAGTCCTGGAACTTGATCAAGTCGACGACCTCTGTGCCTACGGTGGGGGCGCCACGCTCGTGCCAGGCTGGCTGGGCGTACACGTGGGAGGCGAGTTCGATGAGTGCCTTCGACGGGATGCAGCCGACCCGGACACAGATTCCGCCCACGCCGTCCTCACCGTCGGCGTCGACGAGGACCACCCTGCGACCGAGTTGAGCGGCCGCGAGGGCGGCAACGTATCCGCCGGGGCCGCCACCGACGACGAGCAGGTCGACGCCTTCCGGCATCTCTCCAACAACCATGGGTGTGGGTTCTCCTAGGACAGCAGCAGCAGGGGCTGGGCAACCGCGTCTGCGACTGCGTTGACGAACTTGGCGAGATGGACGCCGTCGTTGATCCGATGGTCGGCGGCGACCACGATCGGCAGGACGGGGCGGACGACCGCCTGCCCTTCGACGGCGATGACCTTTTCGGTGATTCGGCCGAAGCCAGCGATGCCGACCTCGGGCGGCCGGATGATGGGGCTGCCCATCCAGGTGTCGAAGGATCCAAAGTTGGTGACCGTGAACGAGCCGCCTGTCAGCTCCTCGGTGGAGGCGGCGCGCGCGCGGGCCCGTCCGGCGAGCCGCTCAACCTCGACAGTCAGTTCGGTGAGGTTAAGAAGGTCGGCGTCGCGGATGACGGGGACGATCAGCCCGTCGTCGGTCGCGGTTGCCATGCCGAGGTGGACGCCAGCGTACTTCGTGAGGGTTTCTGTCGTGGCGTCGTATGTGCCGTTTAGTGACGGCTGAATTGCTAGCGCCCGCATGACCGACCTTAGGAGCAGCGGGAACACGGAAAGACGGACGCCGTTCGCCTCGAAGGCTGGCTTGAGTGCAGCTTGCGCGGCTAGCAGGTTGGTCGCGTCGACCTCGCGGAATTCCGTGACGTGCGGGATAGTCAGCGCCTCGGTCATCGACCTCGCGATGGAGCGGCGCAGGCCGCGAAGCTCGACAACCTCGTCGGTCCGTGTGACCTTCCTACGCTCAGCTGGCGCGGCCTCAGCCGGAACCTGGGCCGACTCGTTGGCTTGGTTCGTGTTGTCGAGATCGGTCTCGAGGATGCGGCCGTGAGGCCCGGTACCGCGGATGGCGGCCAGGTCGACGCCGCGCTGGACGGCGAGACGACGGGTGCGTGGGCTGGCCATCGGCCGCTTGCGTGGAGCGACCGGGTCAGATGTGCCAACGAGCACCACGGGCCCGACGGCGGTCGCGGCTCCGACGCCAGCGGCCACCTTTGGTCTGCGCTCGCTGGTGGTGGCTGCCGGTTCCACCGGCTCCTCGCGCAGAGCACCTGCGTCTCCGATGACGGCGAGAAGCTCGTCGACCTTGGCTACCTGGCCGGCCGCGACGCATTGCTTGAGCAAGGTCCCCGTTGCCGGCGTCGGGATCTCGACGATGGACTTTTCGGTCTCAATTTGCACCATGGGTTCGTCCGCGGTGACGTAGTCACCGACATTGACGAGCCACTCGAGAATTTCGGCTTCGGCAAGGCCCTCGCCGACGTCCGGCATATGGAACTCGACGAGTTTGGTCACGGCGCGACCTCCATGAGGGCCCGGACCTCTCGGATGACACGCGCTTGGCTGGGCACGTACGCGTCCTCGATGCCGGCAAGGGGGTACGGGGTGTCGGGGGCAGTGATGCGGCGTATCGGTGCGAGTAGGTCGTAGAAGCACTCCTGCTGGATGGTTGCGGCGAGTTCCGAGCCGTACCCGCCGGTCAGCGGCGCCTCGTGGAGGACGACGGCCCGGCCGGTCGCGGCGACGGCCGCGCCGACGCCTTGGACATCGAGCGGCACGAGGGAGCGCAGATCGAGGATCTGGGCGCTGATCCCGTCTTCGGCGAGCTCGTCGGCGGCCTTCACTGCGAGCTGCACGGCGGCCGACCAGGCGACGATGGTGACGTCGGTTCCTTCACGGACGACCTGCGACTTTCCGATGGGAACGGTGTATCGCTCATCCGGGACCTCGTCGCGCTGGAGCCGGTATCCCTTCAGCGGCTCTAGGTAGAGAACGGGGTCGTCGGTGTCGAGGGCCGCGTTGAGCAGACCTTTCGCGTCGTACGCGGTCGAGGGGGCGACGACTTTGAGGCCCGGACAGTGGGCGTAGAGCGCCTCGAATGCGTCGGAGTGGAGTTCAGGGGTGCGGACGCCACCACCGAACGGGGCCCGGATGACCATCGGGACCGAGTGCCGGCCCGCAGACCGGTATCGGAGTCGGGCGACCTGCTGGCCGATCTGGTGGAAAGCCTGGTGGCCGAAGCCGAGAAACTGAATTTCGACAACCGGCCGCATGCCGCTCATCGCGAGACCGAGGCCAGCGCCGACGATGACGCCCTCGGCGAGCGGCATGTCGATGACGCGCTCGCTTCCGAACTTGGCCTGCAGGCCCTCGGTGGCTCGAAACACGCCGCCGAGCAGGCCGACGTCCTCACCGATCACCATGACGCGCTCGTCACGGGACATCTCGTCGGCGAGCGTTCCGCGGATGGACTCGATCATGGTCTTGATACCCACAGCTCAGACCTCCTGGATCTGGAGCCAGGCGTCGCGCTGGGCGTCGAAGCGCGCGAACGTCTCGGCGTACACGTGGTCGAAGAGGGTGTCGGGACCCGGCGCGGGGGTGCTCTGGGCGACACCGATGGCACGGTTAACCTCGGCGGCGCACCGCTCAACGATCTGTGCATAGCCGTCGTCATCCAGGGCACCCTTGCTACGCAGGTACGCCTCGACCCTCTCGATCGGGTCGGTGCCGGCCCAAACCTCGTGGTCGGCGTCAGTGACGTACTTTGTCGGGTCGTCGGCGGTGTTGTGTGCGCCGGCACGCCAGGTGAGTGACTCGATGAGGGTCGGGCCCTCGCCGACACGGGCACGCTCGACCGCTTCGGTCATCACGGCGTTCACCGCGAGCAGGTCGTTACCGTCGACGTAGGCACCGTGAATGCCATAACCGGCGGCACGGTCAGCGAATGTGCGAGCAGCCGTCTGCTTAGCGCGCGGGGTGCTGATTGCCCAGCCGTTGTTCTGCAAGAAGAAGATGACTGGCGCCTTAGTGACGCCCGCGAGGTTGAGCGACTCGTGGAAGTCACCCTCTGAGGAAGCGCCGTCACCGACAAACGTGGCGACAACGCCGTCGAGGCCCTGCTTCTTCAGACCCCACGCGACCCCGACCGCCTGCGGCAGCTGGGCGGCGAGCGAGATCTGGATCGGGAGGATGTTGACGTCGTCGGGAATGACACAGCCGCTCGGGTGCCCCATGAAATACAGCGCGAAGTTCTCCAAGGGCATGCCGTGCCGGAGGATCGCAGGCAGCTCACGGTATTGCGGCGCGATCCAGTCACGCATGGGGTCCAGTGCTGAAGCAGCACCCGTGACAGATGCTTCCTGGCCCCGCACGGAAGAGAACGTCCCGAATCTGCCCTGCCGTTGGAGACTGATCGCCTTCTCGTCGAAGGTCCGCGCCAGCGCCATCCACTCGAAGGCCTCAAGGGCCGCGGCATCGGACATCGCGGTCTCGGCGAGCAGCGTACCGGAAACGTCCAACATCCGGCTGGGCTCGACCCCTTCATGGGGGGGCGCAAACCTCGTCATGCATTCACCCTTGCATGCATCAATGGATGTTGGCAAGGCCGGCGGGCCTGGCTTCTCCAAATTGGCCTGGGCTAAGCCTGAATCCGTGGAGTCGCTGGCGTGGCGGGCCTCGTAGCGCCCGTTGTGAAGATCCGCGTGCGCAGGCATGGCGAGTTGCTGGTCTGGGCCGCCTCGCGCTTTCCGGACACTGATTTAGTGTGGTTTACGCGGCTTGTGAGCCATTAGTGTACTCGTTGTAGGCCTCCTCGGGGGTTCGATAGCCGAGTCCCGAGTGGAGACGTTTCCTATTGTAGCGGAATTCGATGTAGCGTGTCACGTCCTTACGGGCGTGTTCTCGGGTGGGGTACTCGGTCCTGTTGACACGCTCGACTTTGACGGCAGCATTGAACGATTCCGCCATCGCATTATCGTAACAAACGCCGGTCCTGCCTACCGAGCGCTTCAAGTCGTACTTCTTCGCGGCCCGAGCAAACTCGTCAGACATATATTGTGTTCCGCGATCCGAGTGGAATATTCCGCCGGTAATGTCGTAGCGGTCCGCCGCCAAATCCAGGGCTTCAACGATCAGCGGGGTGCGCATGTGGTCGGCCATCGCGTATCCGATGCACGCCTTGGTCGCGCAGTCGATGACCGTGGCCAGATAGAGCCAGCCCTCCCACGTCCTCAGGTACGTAATATCGGCCACCAGCTTCTTCCCCGGCGCGTCGGCGGTGAAGTCCCGGTTGACCAGGTCCGGCACGGACGCGGCATCGCCGGGGGTGGTGGTCGTGGGCCTCCAGGGACGCGGCTGGCAGGGCTCCAGGCCCAGCTTGCGCATCAGCGCACGAACCAGCTTAAGCCCGGCAGGGATGCCCGAGCGGGCCAGCACGGCGTGGATGCGCCGGTAGCCGTAGGTGCCGTCGGAGTCGGTGAAGATCGCCGCGATCACCACCTCCAGCTCCGCACGCCGCTGCGCGGTGGCCGAGGCCGGCCGCGAGCGCCACTCGTAGAACCCCGAGGAGGACACCTGTGCCCAGACGAACATCCAGCTCAGCGGGTAGTTGTCCTTCTCGCCGTCGATGAACTCGTACTTCGCGCTCACCGATGCTCCTGGGCGAAGAAGGCCGCCGCTTTTTTTAGGAACTCTTTTTCCATCCGCAGTTCACGGTTTTCTGCTTCGAGTTCCTTCAGTCGGGCACGCTCGGATATCGCTAACGGCGGCTCCTCACCCGCGTGCGCTTTCCGGTACTTGTCCACCCAGTTGCCGAGAGTTCCAGCATTGACATTGATCTCACGGGCCACATCGGCGATAGGCCGCGAGGACTCGATGACCATCTTCACCGCTTCTTCCTTGAAAGCAGCAGTGAACTTCTTTCGCTTTTCGACCATGATTGCGGTCCTCCATTTCCCCGAATGGACCTTATAAGGCCCTCTCTCCGGAAAACGGGAGGCACGCCACAGAAACTGCGAGGTGTTGAGTACCGATGCGCGGCGGGTTGGCGGACTGGTTCGTAGTAGCGACGAAGCGCCCGTAATGGGCGTGGAGCGAAGAGGCCAGACCATCGTGATCTGTTCGTCGGGTCAACCACCTTGGTGGGAGGAGCCGCGGTGAGCACGTCGCTGCCGGAAGGCAAGTCGTTCGAGATCTCCAAGTGGGAGGTGTGGCAGGCCTATGAGCGGGTGAAGGCGAACA
>DASSKK010000091.1:0-2682 GCA_035690495.1 Nocardioidaceae bacterium
CACCTCGGCCGAGGGGAACAGCCCACATGATCCGCAAGCCCCGCAGCATCGCCACCACAGCGCCCTACCTACCCGTCGCGGCCTACCTCGCCACAATCGGCTGGGCGGGCCTGACCCGCGGCGGCATCACCCCCGGCGACCTGCTCGACCACGCCCTACCGGGCTGGCTGGTGCTCATGTGGACCATCGCCGTCGCCGCCGGCGGCACCGCAGCCACCCTCGCCGGACTCACCGGCCGCACCCGCGTCGAGTCCGCCGGCCTCGCCCTGCTGCTCTACGGCGCCGCGGTGTACGGCGTCGTCGGATCGTTCGCGGTGCACGGCAACCCGTGGCAGGTCGCGACGCTGTCAGCGGCCATCGCCGCGATGTGCCTGCTCCGGATGCGCGCCCTCTCGCAGGCGCGCCACGCCCGGGAGGTGGCTGCCGACATCGACCGTGAGGCCGACCGCGGACAACGGCGGGAGGGCTGAGGTGGACGTGTCCGGCATCCTCACCGGCGGTGGCACAGCGGGACTCATCGTCGCCGTGGCCTACGTCGGGAAGATCATCATCGACTGGCGCAAGGGCCGACCCGCCCCCGGCGCCAAAGCAACCGCCGCAGTGGCCGACGCGTCCGCGACCAACGCCATCCTGCTCGGCTCGCTGCGCGAGGAACGCGAAGAGGTGCAGCGGCTCTCGGCCGAGGTCGCCGAGTTGCGCACCCAGAACGCCTCCCTCTACCAGCAGATGCGCGAGCAGCGCCGCGACTACGAGGCCGAGGTGGCCGGGCTGCGCAAGCAGCTGCAGGAGCTGACCTCGAAGGTGGAGGCGTTCCAGCAGCGGCTCCGCACCGACCCGCCCACGGCATGACCGCCACGGCCCCATCCCCGCCGCTGGGCCGGGACCTGCCGTGTCCCGCGTGTGGCTGCGCGCATCGTTTCGCGCCGTGCGACCTGCACCCGGACTGCGCGCCGCACCCGCTCACCGACGATGTGGAGCCGTGACTCACTTCCCGAGCACACGCCGCACCGTCATCCGGTCCAGTCTCGCCGCTCGTGCCGCTGCGACCTCGGACATTCCGTCCTGCACGGCCATCCGCGCGACCTGCTGGGCGGCCAGTGAGGCGTACCGGGCCGCGTCCGCCGTGGCCGTTCGCTCCGCCCCGACCTGCTCGATGCTGGTCTCCTCGAGCAGGTAGGCCACGATCGCGGCCAGGGCCGCGTCACGCTCGGGCTGTAGGTCCGGGTCGTCCCCGATGCGCTCGATGGCGGCTTCGGCCTCGGCCTCGAAACGCTCCCGCTGCTCGTCGGTGAGATCGTCGGCTGCGGGTCCGAGCCATGCGGTCCAGTCGGTGCTCATCACAGCGTCCCTTCGTAGTGAGCCTCGGCGATCTGGAGCAGATGGCCCTTGTAGGCCTCCGCGTCTGCGGCCTTCTCGGCCTTGAGCGTCACCAGCTGCTCGACGCTGCCGACGATGGCGGCTGCGGCCTTCACGTCGTCGAGGAAGTCGGCCCCACGACCGGCCATCCTGACACCCTTGCGGATGCGGTTGCGGATGCCCTCGATTTCGAAGATGCGGCTCTCGCTCCAACGCTGTCCCGCCTCGGCGTACCAGGCGGCTTCGGTCATTTCCTTGGCTTCGTTGTTCATGTAGAACACTCTACACCTACCTGTAGAGAAGTCAACAGTTTTCCGGGAGGAAATCGTGGCTGATTCCTCGCTGCACGTCGTCACCGCCAACGTCGACAAGGCCACCCGCGGCGCGAAGATGCGCGCGGCCATCGACCTGCCCGCGCGTGGCGCGGACGTGGTGGCCTATCAGGAGGTCGAGCGGCTGCGGCACGTCAAGGCGGTGGCCGCGCTGTCCGGCTTCGACGCCTACCTCCCAGCGGGCCGCAAGCGCAGCTGGAAGAACGCCTGCCCGATCGTGTGGCGCGATCACCTGACCCGCCTCGACGCCGGATGGGTGCTGATCGGCAAGGGTGTCCGGCTCATCCAGCCCAACCGCGTCGCGACCTGGGTGCTGCTGCGCGACGACGACCCGGCCCGCACGACGTACGCCGTCGTGTCGGCGCACACTGTCTCGGGTATCTGGAAGCGCGCGCTGCGCAAGATCGCCGCGTGGGCGGGTCGGACGCGGCGGCAGGAGTCTGACCGCGAACTGGCCGCCATCGCCGCGCTCGCTCAGCAGCTCCGGTCGCGCGCGGACGTCGTGATCGTCATGGGCGACCTCAACCGGCCCGAGCGCATCTCCCCCGCCCTGATCGGCTGCGACCAGATCATCTACGCGAGCGCCCCGACCCACGGCCGCCACTGGTTCGACCTGATCGGCCTCATTGGCGCGACAGGCTCCGGCGCTCACCGGATCGCCACGCCCTCGGACCACGACGCGCTGGCCGCCACCGTGACGCCGACCTCGAGCAGCAAGCCACCGACCCGCAAGCAGGAGGAGCCCGTGTCCGTCGCGCCCCCGTCACCGCCGTTCATCGCGGCCCGCCACCACGGCGGCCACCAGACCCCGCGGGCCATCGTCATGCACGGCACCGTCTCCCCCTGCGACCGCGGCCGAGCACGCTCCATCGCCGCCTGGTGGCACGGCTCCGGCTCCCCGGTCACCTCCGCCCATTACATCGTCGACCCCTACCAGATCGTCCAATGCGTCGGAGACCACACCGTCGCCTACCACTGCGGCTACAACGACGGC
>DASSKK010000092.1:0-36189 GCA_035690495.1 Nocardioidaceae bacterium
ACCAAGATCCGCCTCATCACCCGGATCGCGTTCGGCTTCCGCTCACCCGAGGCCCTCATCGCCCTGGCCATGCTCAACCTCGGCGGCCACCGACCCGTACTCCCCGGCCGGTCATGACCCACGGATCAGTCAGGAGAGCCGCAAAACAGCGGACGAATCGGGGTGGGCTAGGCGAAGGAGCTCACCCGGACCGTGAAGCCCTCGTCGGTGCGGCCGTAGTCGACGACCGAGCACAGCATCCGCGCGGCCCACAGCCCGAGCCCGGCCGTCGCGTCGTTGCCGTCGCGACAGCTGTGGGTGGGCAGGTAGCCGAGGAACGGGTCGTCGCAGCCGGGACCGGTGTCGGTGACGGTGGCCAGCAGCCGGTCCGCGGCCACCCACATCCGCAGGGTGACGGGGGGTACGCCGTGCGTGCGGCCGTTGGCGACGAGCTCGCCGAGGGCGCGCACGAAGTCGTCGACGGTCTTGGCAGACAGGCCGGTGCCGAACGCGGCCGGGAAGACCGCGTCGCGCATGCTGCCCACGTCGGGCACGTCGTCGATCTCTATGGCCGGCGGCGCGGACTGAAGCGGGTCGTCGGGAAGGGCGAGAACCGGACGGCTGACGAGGTCCTCGGGCTCGACGTACTCCGGGTTGTCGTGACGCCCATCCGGGCCGAGCAGGCCCTGGTGGGCGCCGAGCAGGCCCGCGTGCTGCTCGGGTGAGAGCCGCCGGGAGTCGTAGACGCACAGCGTCGTGAACGGGTAGCCGGCGAACAACCGGGTGACCGCGGCCTCGTAGCGGATCCACTCCTGCCAGGGCAGCTCGCTGGCCTCGAGGTCGATCAACCCCGTCGTTCGGAAGCCGGGCATGCCGTGGGCACGGCCCTGGTCCATGATCCGTCGGTAGTGGCCGACCCGGTCGACGGGCCGCTCGAACAGGGCTCCGTCGCTGAACCGCACCCTGCGCTTGTCGGCGAACAGCGCGCGGAGCAGGGAGGTCGCCGGGTTGCCGGAGGTGGACACCAGCACCTGTTCGCCACGCTCCACGCCGACGCGGACGAACTCGACCGCGGTCTCCTGCAAGGTCCGCTCGTCCTCGTAGAACAACGCGTCGTGGGACAGCGCCCCGGCAGCGGTCTTCATCACTGCTCCTCACTTCTGCTACCGATTAGGCATACCCGATCGGGCTCGTGACATTCACCCCGGGGGTCGGCGACCCCTGATCATCCGCGCCGGTGTGCTCATCCCGGCATCATCACACGGTTCGGCGTAGGTTGCCCTCATGCCAGGTTCACTGTTGGGCACCTCCGTCCGCCGGGTCGAGGACCCGGACCTGATCCGCGGACGCGGCAGCTACGTCGACGACCTGCGGGTGGACGGCACGTTGCACGCCGCCTTCGTGCGCAGCCCGTTCGCGCACGCGACGATCACGGCGATCGACACCACCGAGGCCGAGCAGGCCCCCGGCGTGGTCGCGGTCTACACCGCCGAGACACTCGACGCCGCGAACGTGCCGACGTTCATCGCGCTCAACCCGGCCTGCGACCGGCCACCGCTCAGCGGGACGCGGGTGCGCTACGTGGGCGAGCCGGTCGCGATGGTGGTGGCCGCGACCGCCCGCCAGGCCGCCGACGCCGTCGAGCTGGTCGACACCGACTACGACGACCTGCCGGTCGTGGCGGAGCCGGAGGCAGCGCTCGCCCAGGACGCCCCGCTGCTCTTCGAGTACCTCGGGTCGAACGTGGCCGCCGGGCAGCGCGACGCGGACGAGTCCGACCCGTTCGCCGAGGCCGAGGTCGTCGTCCGCGCCCGGATGGTCAACCAGAGGGTCGCGGTCGCACCGATCGAGCCGAACGCGATCCTCGCCGAGCCGGGTCTGCTGACCGGTGCAGCGCTCACCGTGCACCTGGCCAGCCAGATGCCCCACGTCGCGCGCAGCCAGATCGCCGCCTACGCGGGTCTCGGCGAGGACGCCGTACGCGTGGTGACCCCGCACGTCGGCGGTGCCTTCGGCGCCAAGGCGCCGGTGCAGCCCGAGCACGCCGCGGTGATCAGCGCCGCGCGAATGCTCGGCCGGCCGGTGCGGTGGACCGAGACCCGCAGCGAGGCGATGCTGTCGATGCAGGGCCGCGGACAGGTGCAGTGGGCCGAGCTCGGGCTGAGGCGCGACGGCACGTTCGTCGGGCTCCGGGCCCGGGTGATCGGGGAGGCCGGGGCGTACGCCGGGTTCGGCGGCGGCCTCGCGATCGGGCCGACCGGCTGGATGGCGACCGGGACCTACACGATCCCGCAGCTGCGCTACGACGCGCTGGCGGTGCTCACCAACACCGCCAACGTCGGCGCCTACCGCGGCGCGGGACGGCCGGAGGCGGCCGCGATGCTCGAGCGGATGGTCGACATCGCCGCGGACGAGCTCGACATGTCCCCGGTGGAGATCCGACGGAAGAACATGATCGCGCCCGACGCCTTCCCGTACCGGACCCTGACCGGGATGACCTACGACGTCGGCGACTACGACCTGCCGCTGCGTGAGGCGCTGCGGATCGCGGGCTACGACGACCTGCTGGCCGAGCAGGCGCGGCGACGGGAACGGGACGACGTACGCCAGCTGGGCATCGGGATCGCGATCTACGTCGAGATCACCGGCGGGGCCGGCGGGGAGTTCGGGTCGGTGAGGATCAACCCCGACGGCACGGCGACGGTGATGGCCGGAACCTCCGCGCACGGGCAGGGGCACGCGACGACGTTCTCGACGATCGTCGCGGACCGGCTGGGCATCGCACTCGAGAACATCGAGTACGTCCAGTCCGACACAGCCCGGGTCCCGCGCGGCGGCGGCACCGGTGGGTCCCGGTCCGGCCAGCTCGGCGGCAGCGCGGTGCGCACCGCGGCGGACGCCGTCGAGGAGCAGGCGCGACGGCTGGCCGCGGAGATGCTGGAGGCCGCTCCGGAGGACCTCGAGCTCACCGACGGGGCGGTGCGGATGCGCGGTGTGCCGGACCGGCAGGTGACCTGGGTGGAGCTCGCGGCGCACGCGAATGAGACCGGCCAGGAGCTGGGCGCAGCGCTCGACTTCAAGAGCGAGGGCGCGACGTTCCCGTTCGGTGCGCACGTCTCGGTCGTCGAGGTGGACACCGAGACTGGCTTCGTGACCCCGTTGCGGCACGTGGCCGTCGACGACTGCGGCCGGGTGATGAACCCGCTGATCGTCAACGGCCAGCAGCACGGCGGCACGGTCTCGGGGATCTCCCAGGCGCTGTGGGAGGCGTTCCGGTACGACGAGGAAGGCACCCCGGTCACCTCGACGTTCGCCGACTACGCGATGCCGTCCGCGGCGGACACGGTCTCGCTGGAGGTCTCCAACACCGAGACGCCCTCACCGCTGAACCCGCTCGGCGCCAAGGGCATCGGCGAGTCGGCCACCATCGGGTCCACGCCGGCGGTGCAGAACGCCGTCGTCGACGCGGTCAGCCACCTCGGCGTACGCCACATCGACCTGCCGTGCACGCCGGACCGGGTATGGGCAACCATCCAGCGGGCCCGTGCCGGCGACGGCGCCGCGCCGTGGACCGAGCCGCCGGCCGCCTTCGCCACGCTGCCGGTCCGGCGCGCCGGCGACGACGTCAGCGGCGCCGAGATCTGACCGCCGACCCGCGCCTCGTGAGGTGCCACGGCCCGAATCTCACGGCCCCCGATAGGTCCGCACTCCGTCGCTGTCGGCGCCGGCGATCCGGCCCTGTGCCACCAGCAGCTCCAGGTGCGCCATCGTCTCCATCGAGGCCAGTGAGGCGTTGAACAGGTCGAGCTCGCTCATCTCCCGCTCGTGCCGGGTCCACGGCAGCCGCTGCGCCACGTCGTACGCCGTCTGCGCGCCGGCCTCGACGGCCGCCCTGCACAGGGCGAGCCGTTGCTCGTGATGGGCCACCAGCTCGTCCACCCGCTGGTGCGAGCGCTTGCCGACCGGGCCGTGCGCGGGCAGCAGCCGCAGGTCCGGCAGCGCGCGGACCTTGGCCAGCGAGGCCAGGAAGTCGCCGAGCGGCTGGGGAGCGTACGCCGGCTCGAACCCGATCGAGGGCGTGATGGTCGGCAGCACGTGGTCCCCTGCGAACAGCACCCCGTCCTCGGTGTCGGCGAACACGAAGTGCCCCTGCGTGTGGCCGGGGGTGGACACCGCGTCGAGCGTGCGCGACCCGACCTCGATGGAGTGGTCGCGCTCGAGCCAGGTGTCGGGGTACTCGTAGTAGTCGAAGTGCTCCGGCGGGCCGCCGTGCGCGCGGGCCCACTGCTCTGCCAGCCCCGAGGCACCGGCGCGACGCAGCTGGGCAACCGTCGGGTCGCCGACGCGCGCATAGTCGCCGACCATGTCCAGGGTGCCCTTGTCGCCGATCCCGAGGCTGACCCGCGCCCCGAACTCCTTGCGTACCGCGACCGCCTGCGTGTAGTGGTCGCGGTGCGCGTGCGTCACCAGGAAGGTGGTGATGTCGGGTACGCCGTACCCGATCTGCTTCAGCGACGCCTCGAGCTGTGCGCGGGACTCCTCGATCGCCCAGCCGCCGTCGATCAGAGTCAGCCCGTGCTCGGTCTCGATTGCGTAGACGTTGACCGCGCGCAGCCCGTCCATCGGCAGCGGCAGCGGGATCCGGTGGACGCCGTCGGCAACCGGGTAGGCACCCGGCTCGGTCCAGTGCCCGGAGCCGGCCGGGCCCTCATGCTCGGTCGCTGCCATGGCGGCAGTCTTCCAGGCATCCCCGCGCCGGATCGCCGGTGGTAGGTTCAACCGTCCCGAGGACCACGGAGGGATGAGCATGAGCGACGACGCGTTGGACGGCGGACGGCCCCCGATCGGACCGATCGACGCGACCAAGGTGCCCAGGTACGCAGGACCCCCGACGTTCGCCCGGCTGCCTAGGATCGACGAAGTCGGCGATGTCTCCCGCCACCCCTCCCAGGCTGCCGACGTGGCGGTGCTGGGCGTGCCGTTCGACTCCGGGGTCAGCTACCGGCCCGGCGCACGGTTCGGCCCCGGCCACATCCGCGCGAGCTCGCGGCTGCTGCGCCCCTACAACCCCGCGCAGCGGGTGTGGCCGTTCGCCACCCAGCAGGTCGCCGACGCCGGCGATCTGGGGATCACGCCGTTCGACCTCGACGAGGCGATCGCCGCGATCCAGACCGGCGCCGAGGAGGTGCTCGGCGGGCTCTCCGGGGCCGGGCGGCTGCTGGTGCTCGGCGGCGACCACACGATCGCGCTGCCGTTACTGCGCACGATGGCGCGCCGGCACGGGCCGGTGGCCGTGGTGCACTTCGACGCCCACCTGGACACCTGGGACACCTACTTCGGCGCGCCATACACGCACGGTACGCCGTTCCGCCGCGCCTCCGAGGAGGGCCTGATCGACCTCGAGGGCTCGATCCACCTCGGGATCCGCGGTCCGCTGTACGACGCGACCGACCTCGACGAGACCGCCCGGCTGGGCTTCGCGACCGTGGCGTGCACCGACTACGACCGGCTCGGGCTGGACGGCGTGGTGGCCTCGATGCGTGAGCGGATCGGCGACCGGCCGGTCTACGTGTCGGTGGACATCGACGTGCTCGACCCGGCCGCGGCACCCGGCACCGGGACACCCGAGGCGGGCGGCCTGACCTCGCGCGAGCTGCTCGGCACCCTGCGGGGGCTGGCCGGCTCTCGCATCGTCGGCGCGGACATCGTCGAGGTCGCCCCGGCCTACGACCACGCCGAGGTCACCGGCATCGCCGCCGCCCATGTCGCCTACGAGCTGCTGAGCCTCTACTCGGCGACACCGGCATGACCGTGCCGTCCCCCGACGCCTGGGAGCTCGCCGCCGCGATCCGGGCAGGCGAGACCACCGCGGAGGAGACGGTCGCCGACTGCCTTCGCAAGATCTCCGAGCACGACCCGGCCGTGAACGCGTTCACCGTCGTGCTCGGCGAGGAGGCGCTCGAGGCGGCACGCGCTGCGGACCTGCGGCGCGAGGAGGCGGTTCGCGCGGGCGAGCTGGCCACCCTGCCGCCGCTGCACGGCGTACCGGTGTCGGTCAAGGACCACATCTGGCTGGCGGGGGCACCGGCGACGAACGGGTCGGTGGCCCTGGCGGGCTTCGTGCCCGACGTCGACGCCGTTCCGGTCGCCCGGCTGAAGCAGGCGGGCGCGATCGTGGTCGGCAAGACGAACAACCCGGAGTTCTGCTACCGCGGCTTCACCGACAACGACCTGTGGGGGCTGACCCGCAACCCGTGGTCCCTCGAGCACACGCCGGGAGGATCCAGCGGCGGCGCCGGAGCGTCGGTGGCGTACGGCGCGACGCCGATCGCGCTGGGCACCGACGGCGGCGGGTCGATCCGGATCCCAGCCGCGTTCTGCGGCGTGGTCGGACACGCGCCGACGTTCGGGCTGGTGCCGAAGCTGCCGGGGTTCCGCGGCTGGCCGAGCCTGTCGGTGGACGGCCCGCTCGCGCGGTCGGTACGCGACGCCGCGCTCGCTCTCGCGGTGGTCGCCGGGCCGGCGCCGGAGGACCCGCTGAGCCTCCCGGGCCCGGTCGGCGACCTGCGGGCGGCGGTGTCACGGCCGGTCGACTGGTCGCGGCTGCGGGTGGCGGTCAGCGACGACCTGGGCTGGGCGGAGGTGGAGCCGTCGGTGGTCGACGCGTTCCGTGCGGCGGTCGACACGCTGGCCGACGCCGGTGCCCGTGTCGAGGAGGGGGCCCCGCGCACGACGTACCCCGTGAAGCTGTGGCGCGAGATCGCCTGGCCCGAGGGGCTCGCCTCGGAGGGGCCGCTGCTGGCCGAGTGGGGCGACCGGTTCACCCGCGGCACCCGGAAGATCATCGAGTCCGGCCGGGTCAGCGCGCGCGCCTATCTGGAGGCGCAGGCGCGCCGCGACGAGCTCAGCGCGACGTGGGCGCGGTTCTTCGAGTCCTACGACCTGCTGCTCGCGCCGTCCCTGCCGATCCCGGCGTTCCGCACGGATGCACGCGAGCCGGACGGCTTCCATGCGCTCGCGGTGCCGGCCAACCTCGCCGGCCTGCCGTGCTGCGCCGTGCCGACCGGGCTGGACCCGGCCGGGCTGCCGGTAGGCATGCAGGTGCTCGGCCCGCGCTGGTCGGACGCCACCGTGCTCGCGGCTGCGGCGACGTGGCAGTCGCTCGCCCCGTCGATGGACCTGCGCGTGCCGCCGGCGCGTGCTGAGTAGGTTCGGCGCTGTGAGCGGCCGTGGGAGGCAGTACGACGTGCGGGTGGCCGGCTTCGACGACCTCGCCGCACGCACGGCGTACTCCTTGTGGCGGCTGCGCGAGACCGTCTTCGTCGTCGAGCAGCAGTGTCCCTATCCGGAGCTGGACGGCCGCGACACCGAACCGGGCACGCGGCACCTGTGGGTCGAGGACGGCGGCGAGCCGGTCGGCTACCTGCGGATCCTCGACGAGGGCGACCACGTGCGGATCGGCCGGGTGCTGGTCGCCGCCTCGCACCGCGGCCGTGGGCTGGCCGAGACGCTGATGGCGGCCGCGCTGGTCGAGACCGGTGGACGGCCGGTGCGGCTGGACGCGCAGAGTTACCTGGCCGGATGGTACGAGCGGCTCGGCTTCACCGCGACCGGGCCGGAGTTCCTCGACGACGGCATCGCGCACGTGCCGATGCGCCGCCTGGCCGGGCCGCGCGGTGCATAGCGGCGCACTCGACGCGGGTGCCGAGACGTGGGTCCGCGCCCGCGTCGACCCGGTCGGGCCTTTCGAGACCGTGCACGACCGGCCCTGGGCGACCGTGACCAGGGTGCCGACGGCCGACGGTCCCGTGTGGTTCAAGCGTGTGCCCCGGTGCAGGCCTTCGAGCCTCGGCTGTCGGCGCTGCTGTCGGCCCGCTGGCCGGGCCTGGTGGCCGACGTGCTCGGTCACGACGAGGACCGCGGCTGGCTGCTTCTCGCGGACGCGGGGACGCCGGTCGGGGACCTAGGCAACCCGCCCGAGGCCTGGCTGGAGGCGCTGCCGTCGTACGCCGAGCTCCAGCGCGGCGAGTGCGGCCGCGCCGCGGACCACGAGCGGCACGGCGTACCGGATCTGCGGCTGGCGGTGCTGCCGCAGCGCCTCGAACAGCTGATACGTCATCCTCTACCGCTCGGCGACGAGGAGACGGCCCGGCTGCGGGGGCTCCCGGACACCTTCGGCCGCCTGTGCGCAGAGCTTGCCGAGCGCGGTGTTCCCGAGACCGTCCAGCACGACGACCTGCACATGGCCAACACCGGGTTCGAGGGGTCGTCGCAACACCGATTGGGAATGAGGTGTTCGGCGGTGCGGTTTTCAGAGTCTATGGTTCCGGAGATTCATCAGGGGTTCTGGCAGGTGTTGGCCGACGGTGGGTTCATCACCGATGCCGCGGTCGCGGTGGGCACGTATCGGAGCAAGGGGCGGAAGTGGCTGCGGGCGGCCGGTGGCGTGCGGCCCCGCCGTGGTCGTGATCTGCAGGGACGCTATCTGTCGTTCAGCGAGCGGGGAGGAGATCGCGTTGGCCCGGGCTCGGGGCGAGTCGATGCGGACGATCGCCAAGCGGTTGGGCCGCAGCCCGTCGACGATCTCGCGTGAGCTGTCCCGCAATGTCGAGCCGGGCGGCGGCTACCGTGCCATGAGTGCGCATGCGTTCGCCTACGAGCGTGCTGGACGTCCGAAGCCGGCGAAGCTGGCGACGAACCTGGTGTTGCGTGGCAAGGTCGAGAAGGACCTGAAGAAGAAGTACTCCCCGGAGCAGATCTCGGGACGGCTGCGCAAGGAGTTCCCCGACCAGCCGGAGATGTGGGTGTCGACCGAGACGATCTACCAGTCGCTGTATGTGGCCTCCCGCGGCGCGCTGCGCCGCGAGCTGACCAGACAGCTGCGGACCGGGCGGGCGCTGCGCAAGCCGTCGCGGAAGGTGGGGCAGCGCAAGAACCGGATCCCGAACATGGTCAACATCTCCCAGCGGCCCGCCGAGGTGAAAGACCGTGCTGTGCCTGGACATTGGGAGGGCGACCTGATCATCGGCAAGCGCAACCAGAGCGCGATCGGCACCCTGGTGGAACGCTCCACCGGCTACACGATGCTGGTGCACCTGCCCGACGGATACACCCCCGAACTGGTGGCACCGGCCCTGGCGGCGAAGATCAAGACACTGCCCGAGGCGGTGCGCCGATCCCTGACCTGGGACCAGGGCCCGGAGATGCGCGACTGGCAGCAGGTCAAGATCGCCGCCGACATCGCGATCTTCTTCGCCGACCCGCATAGTCCCTGGCAACGCGGCACCAACGAGAACACCAACGGGCTGCTGCGCCAGTACTTCCCCAAGGGCACCGACCTGTCCGTGCACACCGCCGCCGACCTCGACCAGGTCGCCGCCGAGCTGAACGACCGACCCCGCAAACGCCACGACTACGCCAAACCCGACGAGCTCATCGCCGATCTGCTGCTGCCAGCCGCATAGCCCCCGCGCCCCAGAACAGGAGGCGGCGGGCGCGTGCAGGAGGGCAGGGCCACCGCCCTGCCCGCAGTTCCCCTGCCCCAGGGCCGCAGGGACCCGCGGGTCAAGGGCCGGCCGCAGGCCGGTCCCGCAGGGACGCGCAGCGCCCTTGACGCGTGGGCAGACGGCCCGTACCAGCGCCCGCCGCCGACCCCGACAGCGCTACCCTCACACCAGCGAGCAACCAGCTCGATGAGGCCGTGTTGCGACCACCGCCAGAATCCGCCCAACCTCTACCGGCACGGGGAACGCTGGCTGGTGCTGGACTGGGGGGACAGCTCGATCGGGCACCCGTTCTTCTCGCTGGTCGTGACGTTCCGGTTCCTCGAGGAGCGCAACGGACTGGAGCCTGACGATCCGTGGTTCGGTCGGCTTCGCGACGCCTATCTGGAGCCATGGGGATCCGGACTGCAGGACGTCTTCGAGCTCGCGCTCACTGTCGGCACGATGGCGCACTGCCTGGCGTGGCTGCGCCAGCGTGACGCCCTCCCCGACGCCGCCCTCCCTGGCTTCGACGAGGGATTCGTCAATGTGCTGCGCCGCGCGCTGGCCCGGATGGAGGCTGCCCGCCGGTAGCTACCCGGAGTGTGCTGAGCGACGGCGCCGAAGGGTTCGCATGGCGAGCCTGAGCACCCAGAGGTTGGCCACCGCGACGGCGCCGAACATCGCTGCGTACACGAGCGTGACCGGCCACATCGGGCCACCGTCGCCGGCATCGGTGAGGCTCCAGATGCCCGCCCCGAGCAGATAGATGACCGGCAGGGCCGGGATCAGCACCGGCAGGGTGAGCAGCATCGCGACGCCCTCGGTGCCCCACGAGAAGCCGGCGTCGCGGCCGGAGAACGCGGCCGCCGCCAAGGCAGCCACGACCGCGACGTACAGCAGGGCCACCACACGCCCGGTCGTCCACGTCACAGCAACAGGCTAGGCGCTCGTGGCGGCATCGAGCCTGCGCAACTTGGGAAGGCCGGCAGCGCGTTGGGCGGCAAGGTCATAGGCACTTGCATCGCCAGCCAGGCGCGGGCCGTGCCGATTCCGGCCTCCTCGAGGCGTGCGGCGAGGTTCGGGCTGATGCGAGCGTGCCCGTGGAGGACGCTGCTCAACGCGACCCTGGAGACACCGAGCCGGGCCGCCGCCTCGCTGACGCTCAGGCCGAGCTCTGCGACGACGTCCTCGCGAATGATCTCCCCGGGGTGGATCGGATTCCTCATCATGGTCATCGCCTCCCTAGTGGTAGTCGCCGTAGTCGACGAGCTCTACGTCGCTGTCGACGAACCTGAACGTGACTCGTCAGTTGCCATTCACCCAGATCGACCAGTGACCCGCCAGTTCGCCCTCGAGCGGGTGAGTGCGAAACGACGGGATCGCGAGATCCGCAGGTTCTTGCGCCACGTCAAGTGCAGACAGGATGCGCGACAGCTTGGATACGTACGACCCGTGTCGCCCGGATGTCTGCACGGCACCGGCGATCGGCCTGCTCGGCCGTGTGAACACGGCCATCGCGCTGGGCCTGTGGGTGGCGATCGGGGTATCGGGCCAGTGGTGGTTCCGCCGTAGCGCCGTGTGCGATCGTTCCTCGGTTGCGCGGGTTGATCGTGCGGAGCTGGGCTGGATTGTGGTCTTCCTCGCGGTGCTGGTGGGCGGGTTCGGCTTGGGCCATCAGGTCGCTGCCGCCTGGTACTGGGTCCTCGCCGCGCTGGCGACGGCCCTGCCTATGGTCACCGCCGCGTTCCGACGCGGCTGCGCGCTGGATGGCGGAATCTCCGTGTGACCGCACCTCGACGCGTCGGTCTCGACGCCCTGCTCGAGTCCGGGGTGCGGCTGTCGATCGTGGCGGCACCTGATGGCGTGAGCAGGGCGGATTTCTCAACCGTCAGGGATATGGTGCAGATCAGCGATTCCGCGCTCTCCAAGCAGATCACCCCTCTGGCGTCGGCGGCCCGTCGCACGAGCCGGGCCCGGCGCGTATGCACCGTGTGGGGTCTCCGAGGTTCTGGCCAACGTGGACCTTGCGATTGCCTGCGCTCGCCGCGCCATGGACGATCTGGGCGACGACCCCGAGGCAGGCAACGGCCGGTTGGCGATCTCCGACGCGCTGACCTCGCTCGAGGCGGCGTGCAACCGGCTGCAGAAGGACACGTAGTTCGCCGGTGCCGACCTGCCATTGCCCTGATCAGCCGGGCCACCCATGCGGGCTGTCGCTGCCCGCGGGTGCGCCTCCAGCGTCGGCCGAGTTTCGGCGGCACGCGATCCAGATGACGATCGGTATGCGGGACGGACCGGCATTCCGCTAGCGAGTTGGCGGCTCGGGCCCGGCTGTCTCGTCGGCCCCGTGTGCCTGGTCAACGGCGGAGCGTTGTAGTCGTTGGTCGTAGCTCAACATGCGTCCCCCGAGTTGCTGGGCGGTCGCGAGCACCATCGCATCCGGCAGCCGTAGGCGATCGTGGCGGGCTCGAAGGGCCGCAGCCTTCTCGGCCGTTCCGGCATCGAGTGGGGCCACCTCGATACCCATGGCGACAATCGCTTCCCGAGCATCATCGACACGAGCCTCACGAGCGAAGGCGACCAGCGCCTCGCTGTACGCACTGGCTGGCGCCACGAGATCATCGCCGTCTTGATCGGCAGCCTCCACCTCTTCCACTGCCCGCGCGTAGTGCGGGTCAGCGCGGTCGAGCAGCGCGATCAAGACGCTGGCGTCGAGGATCAGCGATCCCATTCGTCCCGCAACTCGTCAACCTCTCCGGAGCGGTAGATCCCATCTGCAATGCCGGCGTGACGACGCACGCGAGAAGCGCGAGCAGCGATCATGATCTCGCCGCCACCGACTGGCCGAACGGTGACCTCGTCGCCGGCCTCGAGCCCGGCGGCGCGCAGCGCGTCGACCGGGAGGGTGATCTGGTTCTTCGTGGACACCTTCGGCATGCCTTTACTGTAACATCTATGAAGTAAAGGCCGGGGATCGCTGCACCGCCCGCTCCCGGCGGCTGTCCGACCAGGGGCGGGAGCACGGGGCCATCAACAAACCTGCCTGTCGAGCCGGACAGCGAAAAGGACGCCTGGCCTGGGCCTTTCTGGGGAGCCGCCTGTCGGAGTCGAACCGACGACCTATTCATTACGAGTGAATCGCTCTACCGACTGAGCTAAGGCGGCGCAATGCCCCGCCTCGAACGGGCGCAGCGGGACACGCCGGTCGAGTATACGGAAGGCCGGTGTCGGTGCCGAATCGGCGGCGGTGCGTCAGGGAGGCGACGACGTACTCCCCATGGGATTCTGCCCCCTCCCTAGGGGAATTCCCCATGGGGAGTGACAGTTTCCCATGGCGGCATGGTAATCAGCCAGGGGGCGGGCGGGTCAGCAGTCGACCTCGTGGTGGGAGGGCACCTTCCCCGAGACCAGGTAGGCCTCGACGGTGTTGTCGACGCACGCGTTGCCGTGGTGGTAGCCGGTGTGGCCGTCGCCGTCGCGCTTGATCAGGATTCCCGAGTCGAGCTGGTTGGCCAGCGCCCGCGCCCACGCCAGCGGGGTGGCCGGGTCGCGCGTCGTGCCGATCACCAGGATCGGCGGGGCGCCCGGTGCGTGGATGGCGTGCGGGCCGCGGTGGGTGTGCACCGGCCACGTCGAGCAGCTGGACAGGCCGAAGGCGAAGATCGCCCCGAACGTCGGGGAGGCCTTCTCGAAGCGGGGGATGTACTTCGGCACCTGCAGGCTGGGGATCGAGTCGTCGCGGTCCAGGCAGTTGACGGCGTACAACGCCTCGAGCGAGTTGTCGGTGTAGCCGTTCGGCCCTCGTGAGGTGTAGGCGTCGGACAGGGCGAGCAGTGCGGCGCCCTGGCCGTTGAACGCCGCCTTGAGGGCGTTGTCCAGCAACGGCCAGTAGCTCTTGGCATACAGCGGCGCCCAGATTCCGAGTACGGCGTTGCCGACCTTGAGCTTCCTGCCGCCAGACCCCGGCAGCGGGTGCTGCTCCACGTCGGCGAGGAACTGCCGGATCCTCTCGGTGGCCGCATCGACCGAGTCGCCGAGGAAGCAGCCGCCGGCGTCGACGCAGTGCTTGGCGTACGAGCGCAGCGCGACCTCGAAGCCGTGCGCCTGGATCAGGTCCATCTTCAGGCTGGAAAGATCGGGGTTGAGCGCCCCGTCGAGGACCATCCGGCCGACCCGGTGCGGGAACAGCCCGGCGTAGGTGGCGCCGAGGAGGGTGCCGTAGGACGCGCCGAAGTAGGTGAGCTTGGCGTCCCCGAGCACCGCCCGCAGGATGTCCATGTCCTTGGCCACCTCGCGGGTGGAGATGTGCGCGGTGAGTGAGCCGCTGTGCTCCACACATCCCTCGCCCAGCTGGTGCAGCAGGTGGTCGGAGTGCTTGATCTCGGACTTGGTGTCCGGGTCCGGGTCGGCGGCGACGAACCGGTCGAGCTGGGCGGTGCTCTCGCAGTGGATCGGGGTGGACTCCCCCACGCCGCGGGGGTCGAACCCGACGATGTCGAAGTGCTCGTGCAGGGGTGCGCCGAAGTACGACGACGTGCTGGCCGCGTAGTCGATCCCGGAGCCGCCGGGGCCCCCGGGGTTCACCACGAGCGCCCCCACCTTCTGGTCGGGATCGGCGGCAGGCACCTTGAGCACGGCCAGGCTGATCGTCTTGCCGTCGGGGTGCGCGTAGTCCAGCGGGACGGTCATCGTCATGCACCGGTCGTGGCCGCGGCAGTCGTGCCAGGACACCTTCTGCGTGTAGAACCGGCGCAAGTCCACAGGGGACGCCGAGGGGGCCGCACTTGTCTTCGGCAGCGGGCTCGCCGACAGCGAGCCCGTCGGCCGGGCCTGCGGGGTGCCTCCGGAGGTGCATCCGGAGGCCAGCAGCAGGAGGCCGGACAACGCGGCGAGGACGCTGGCGGCCCGGCCGCGCCTGAACGGATGCACCCCCCAACTCTACGGGCGAGGGGCCAGCCGCACCGATGTCCGCACCCGAAGCGTGTCAGCGAGTGCGGAGCGCGACCATCATCGACTCGAGCGCGAGCAGCGGGGTGGTGTTGAACTCGGTCATCTGCTCGCGCGCGCTGAACATCGCGTCGATGCGGCGCAGGTTCAGCTCCGGGGACGACCGGCGTGCGAGGTCGACGACCTGGTCGCGGATCTCCTCGTTGACCAGCTGTCCCTCGGCCCCGCACTGGACGGCGATGACGTCGCGGTAGACCGACATCAGGTCCATCAGGCCACGATCGATGACATCCATCACGCGGCGCTTCTCACGCTGCTTCTGCGACTCCGCGAGGCTCTTGGCGGCGGCCTTGTAGGCGCGCGAGCTCTTCGCCTTCCGGTCGTCGCCGTAGGTCGCGTCCAGCTCCGCCGCCTCCCGGGCGTTGGTCTCCTCGGTGATCGCGGCGGTCTCCTGTTTGGCGATGTCGACGAGGTTGGCCGCGGCGTTCATGCACGCGCCGAGCGACGTCAGCCCGCCGGGCAGCAGGACCACCTCGCGCCGCCGGTTCCGGGTGGCCTCGTCCGTCGCGAGTGCCCGCGCGCGGCCGATGTGCCCCTGGCTGGCCCGGGCCGCGAACGCCGCCAGCGCCGGAGGTACGTCGTATCGCGCGGTCAGGAAGCCGGCCACCTCCTCGGCGGTCGGCGTGCTCAGCGACACCTGCCGGCTGCGGGACCGGATCGTCGGCAGCACGTCCTCGAGGGTCGGCGTGCACAGCAGCCACACCGTGCGCGCAGTCGGCTCCTCGATCGCCTTGAGCAGCGTGTTGCCGGTGCGCTCGCCGAGCCGGTCCGCGTCCTCGATCACCATCACCTGCCAGCGGCGGCGCACCGGCCGCAGCGCCGAGCGGTGCACCAGCTCGCGCATGTCGTCGATGTAGAGCACCGACGTCTCCGAGCGCGTCACGCTGACGTCGGGGTGGGTGCCCGCCAGCACCTCCCGGCACGCCTTGCACTGCCCGCAGCCGGTGCGGTGCTCGCACTGCAACGCGGCCGCGAAGGCGATCGCGGCGTTCGAACGGCCCGACCCCGGGGGGCCGGTGAACAGCCACGAGTGCGTCATCCCCTGACCGGCCGCGGCGCGCGCCAGCACGTCCACGACGTGCCGCTGGCCGACCAGGGAGGACCAGACGGTGGCGTCCCGGGCCATGGTGCCCGAGCTGCCGCTCATGACTCCGCCCGTTCGCCGTCGTCGACCAGCGTCGGCGGAGGGTCCGCCTGGGCGCGCACCGCGTGGTCGAGAAGCGGCCGCACCCGGGCCTGGACCTGTCCGGCGATGTCGTCGGCCGGCTCGCGGGCGTCCACCACCAGGTAGTGCTCGGGCGCTGCGGAGGCGAGCTGCAGGAACATCTGCCGCACCCTCTCGTGGAACTCGACCGACTCGGCCTCCATGCGGTCCCGCTCGGCGAACCGCAGCAGTCCCTGCTCCGGCGGCAGGTCGAGCAGCACGGTGAGGTTCGGGCGCAGGTCGCCGGTGGCCCAGCGCGCCACCTTCTCCAGCTCCCACCCGGTCAGGTGGCGCCCGGCCCCCTGGTAGGCCAGCGTGGAGTCGACGTACCGGTCGGTGACCACCACCGCTCCGCGCGCCAGGGCGGGCTCCACCACCCGGTCGACGTGCTCGGCCTTGTCGGCGGCGTAGATCAGCGCCTCGGTGCGGTGCGAGATCGCCCCGGTTGCCGGATCGAGCACGATCCGGCGCAGCGTGGCGCCGATGTCCGTGTCTCCCGGCTCGTGCGTGAGCAGTACGTCGTACCCCTCGGCCCGCAGGGTGGCGGCGAGCCGGTCGGCCTGGGTGGACTTGCCGGCCCCCTCCCCGCCCTCGAACGCGACGAAGCACCCGGTCGCGGAGTACACACCCAGCGACCCGGTGAACGCGTGCCGCAGATCGGTCACCAGCGGCGTCCCCTTCCGGTCGTCCATCTGACGGTACGACGCCACACCGACTGCGGTCATCACGAACGCGGCGAGCAGGAACGTGAACGCCGCGCCGTTGTAGACCACGAACGGGTTGCCGCCCGCGTCGACCGGCCCGAAGCTGTGCTTGCCGATCACCCCGGCGATCAGCGGCGCGGCGGCCAGCACCAGGGCGAGGGCGAGCCGGATCGCCGAGGCCACGAACGCGAACGTCCGCCCGCGCAGCTCGTCGGGCACCTCCAGCCCGAGCAGGGTGTTGCCGGTGATCCAGGCCACCCCGGCGAAGAAGCCGAGCACGAGCGTGAGCACGGTGGTGATCTCCAGCTGCTGCACGAGCGCCAGCGGGAACAAGAACAGCCCGGTCAGCGTCAGCGCGATCCCGAACAGCCGCCGCCGGGACAGTCCGGACATCAGCCGCGGCCCGCGCCACATCCCGAGCCCGAGGCCGAGGAACACGGTCCCGAACAGCACGCCGTACCCGGGGTCGCCGCCGCCCAGGTCGCCGACGAACGTGCGGGCAAGGCCGATCACCACTCCGCCTGCGGAGAACGCCCCGATGATGCCGATCACCAGGCCGCGGATCACCGGCGTGCCCATCACGTACTTCCAGCCGTCGACGATCACCCCGAACGCGCTGGCCTCGCTCCCGCTGTCGGCCGGGCCGTTCGGGATCGTCTTGAGGAACATGATCACGATGCCGGAGATCACGAACGACAGCGCGTTGATGTAGAGGGCCAGGTCGATCGGCCCGCGGTCGAACCAGCCGAACACGTGCCGGTAGAACTTGTCGGCGAGCGTCAGCGCGGTGAAGATCGCCGCGGCCGGGAGGGCCGAGCCGTACGTCGTGGCCAGGCTGATCTGGTTGGCCGCCTGCAGCCGGTAGCGGGGCACCAGGTTCGGCACGGTCGCGTCCTTGGCAGGCCCCCACACCAGGCTGACCGCCTCGACGAGCACGGTGACCACGAAGATCCACCACAGCGTGCCGACGATCGGGATCGTCACGAACAGCGCGCCTCGGATGAAGTCGCCCCACACCAGGGTGATACGTCGGTCCAGCCGGTCCGCGATGTAGCCCGCGATCGGTCCCATCAGCAGCGCCGGCAGCACCCGCAGGAACAGCACGCCGGCGATCGCGTAGTTCTTCGCGGCGTAGCTGTCGACGCTCTCGCTGGCGAACGCGGTCAGCGCCAGCAGCCCCATCCAGTCGCCGAGGCTGGACAGGCCGAGCCCGATCCACAGGTTGCGGAAGTCGCGGATCCGCAGCACGGCGGCCAGCGAGTGCGCGGGGGCGTGGCTGAGCCGCTCGACGGCCGCCTGCTCGTACCCGTGCTCGGTCACGTCCCTCACCCGGGCTTCTTGGCGGCCTTCTTGCGGGTGGACTTCTTCGTGGTCTTCTTCGCAGACTTCTTGGCGGCCTTCTTCGCGGGGCCCTTGGCGCGGCGCTCGGCGAGCAGCTCGGCTGCGCGCTCGATCGTGATCGTCGCCTGGTCGTCCCCCTGGCGCAGCGTCGCGTTGTACTCGCCGTCGGTGACATAGGGACCGAACCGGCCGCTCTTGACCGTGATGCTCTTTCCGCTGTTCGGGTCCTCGCCCAGCTCGCGGCCCGGGTCGGCGGCGGCCCGGCCCCGCCGCTTGGGCTGGGCGTAGATCGCGAGCGCCTCCTCGAGGGTCAGCGTGAGCAGCTTCTCCTCGTCGTCGATCGAGCGCGAGTCGGTGCCCTTCTTCAGGTACGGCCCGTAGCGGCCGTTCTGCGCGGTGATCTCCTCGCCCGACTCCGGGTCGACACCGACCACGCGCGGCAGGGTGAGCAGGCGTACGGCGTCGTCGAGCGTGATCGTGTCCAGCGACATCGAGCCGAACAGCGAGGACGTGCGCGGCTTGCGCTTCTTCCCTCCCGCGGCAGTGTCATCATCCGGAAGCACCTCGGTCACGTACGGGCCGTAGCGCCCGTTCTTGGCCACCACCCACAGCCCGGTCTCCGGATGGGCGCCGAGGTCGTGCTCCTCGCCGGCAGGGTTCGCCAGCAGCTCCTCGGCCTTCTCGGCGGTCAGCTCGTCGGGCGGCAGGTCCTCGGGGACATTGGCCCGCACCGCAGCGCCACCGTGGCCGTCCTCGCCGCGCCGCTCGACGTACGGCCCGTAGCGACCGACCCGCAGGTCGATCCCGTCGGCGATGGGGAAGGTGGCCAGCTCGCGGGCGTCGATCTCGCCGAGCTCGGTGACCAGCTGCTTGAGACCCTCGACGTCTCCGCTGCCGAAGTAGAACCCGGCCAGCTCCGTGTTGCGGTCGCGGTGCCCGGCCGCGATCTCGTCGAGGATGTCCTCCATCCCCGCGGTGAACTCGTAGCTCACCAGCCGGCTGAAGTGCTCCTCCAGCAGCCGGATCACCGAGAACGCCACCCAGCTCGGCACCAGCGCGGTGCCCTTCTTGTACACGTAGCCGCGGTTCAGGATCGTGCCGATGATCGAGGCGTACGTCGAGGGGCGGCCGATCTCGCGCTCCTCGAGCTCGCGGACCAGCGTCGCCTCGGTGTACCGCGCCGGCGGCTTCGTCTCGTGACCGGAGGCCCGCACCGAGGCCGCCGAGACCGCGTCGCCCTCGGAGACGTCGGGAAGCCGGGTCTCGCGGTCATCCGGGCCGCCGCCGTCCTGGTCGCCGTCGTCGTCGCGGCCCTCGACGTACGCCTTGAGGAAGCCGTGGAAGGTGATCACCCGGCCGGACGCGGTGAACACCACGTCCTCGCCGGACGAGGCGGTCCCCCCGAGCCGGATCGACACGCTGCGACCCTGCGCATCCTTCATCTGACTAGCGACCGTGCGCATCCAGATCAGCTCGTAGAGCCGGAACTCGTCGCCGCTCAGCCCGGTCTGCGCAGGGGTGCGGAACGTCTCCCCCGCGGGTCGAACGGCCTCATGGGCCTCCTGGGCGTTCTTCACCTTCGAGGTGTAGCTGCGGGGCTGGTCGGGGATGTACTCGGCGCCGTACAGCTCACGTGCCTGCTCGCGCGCGGCCGCGACCGCGGTGCCAGACAGCGTGATCGAGTCGGTGCGCATGTAGGTGATGAAGCCGTTCTCGTAGAGCCGCTGCGCCACCGACATGGTGCGCGAGGCGCCGAACCCGAGCTTGCGGGAGGCCTCCTGCTGCAGCGTGGTGGTGCGGAACGGCGCGTACGGCTTGCGGGTGTAGGGCTTGGACTCGACGGAGCGGACCTCGAACGCCGTGTCGTGCAGGTCCGCGGCGAGCGCCTCGGCACGTGCGCGGTCCAGGTGGACCACGGAGGTCGAGTCCTTCAGCTCGCCCCGCGCGGTGAAGTCGCTGCCGCGGGCCACCCGGGCACCGTCGACCGCACTGAGCCGGGCCGGGAACATCCGGGGGCCATCCTGCCCAGCGGTGGCTCCACTGGCTCTACTGTCGAAGGTGCCCTCGAGGTCCCAGTACGCCGCGGTCCGGAACGCCATCCGCTCGCGCTCGCGGTCCACCACGAGCCTGGTCGCCACCGACTGGACCCGCCCCGCGGACAGGCCGGACATCACCTTCTTCCACAGCACCGGGGAGACCTCGTAGCCGTAAAGCCGGTCCAGGATCCTGCGGGCCTCCTGGGCCTCGACGAGGTCCATGTCGATGTCGCGTGGCGACTCGACGGCTGCACTGATCGCCTGCGGGGTGATCTCGTGGAACACCATCCGCCGCACCGGGATCTTCGGCTTCAGCTCGTCGTACAGGTGCCAGGCGATCGCCTCCCCCTCCCGGTCCTCGTCGGTGGCAAGGTAGAGTTCGGAGGCGTCCTCGAGCAGGCTCTTCAGCCGGGTCATGTGCGAGCGCTTGTCGCGGGAGACCACGTAGTACGGCGTGAACTCGTGGTCGACGTCGACACCGAGCCGGGCCCAGGGCTCGCCCTTGATCTTGGCGGGCACGTCGGCAGCGCTCTGCGGCAGGTCACGGATGTGACCGATCGAGGACTCGACCACGTAGCCGTTGCCCAGGTAGCCGGCGATGGTCTTGGCCTTCGCCGGCGACTCGACGATCACCAGCTTGTGGTCGCCGCTGCCGTTCTTCGCTGCCACAGCTCGTAACGCTCCCGTCCTCGGTCGATGTGCGGGCCCAAACTAGCGCGCCCCGGAATCACCATGCCGAATAGCCGCGATCTGGGTGCGTAGATCGCAAGGCGGAGGAGCGACGGCGCACCGGGGTTGTGCGTCGAGCGACGACAACGCCGCGAGGTGCGTGCCCAGATCGCGGATATTAGGCGGCGACCTTCTCCTCGGGGACCTCCTCGCCGATCGCGACCGGGCGCCTCTTCGAGATGTAGATGGCCACGGCCACGATGAGGAACGCGACGACTGCGATGACGATGCGCAGGGCGGTGTTCTTGTCCGCGCCGACCGACATGTTGACCACGGCGGCGGCGATCAGCAGCGAGACCAGGTTCATCACCTTGATCAGCGGGTTGATCGCCGGCCCGGCAGTGTCCTTGAACGGGTCGCCGACCGTGTCGCCGATGATCGTCGCCTCGTGCGCGTCGGAGCCCTTCCCGCCGTGGTTGCCGTCCTCGACGAGCTTCTTGGCGTTGTCCCAGGCCCCACCGGAGTTGGCCAGGAAGATCGCCATCAGCACACCGGTGCTGATCGCTCCGGCGAGGTAGCCGGCCAGCGGCGCGACGCCGAGGCCGAAGCCGACCGCGATCGGCGCCATGATCGCCAGCAGGCCGGGAGTCGCCAGCTCACGCAGCGAGTCGCGGGTGCAGATGTCGACGACCTTGCCGTACTCCGGCCGGCCGGTGCCCTCCATGATGCCCGGGATGTGCGCGAACTGACGGCGCACCTCGAAGACCACAGCGCCGGCGGCGCGACCGACGGCGTTGACCGCCAGGCCGGAGAACAAGAACACCACCGAGGCGCCGATGATCACGCCGACCAGGACGTTGGGGCTGAACACGGTGAAGTCGGCGGCGTCGAACTTCTGGCCGGCGTCGGTCAGGGCCTTCTCGATGGCACCGGTGTAGGAGCCGAACAGTGCGGTCGCGGCGAGGACCGCGGTCGCGATGGCGATTCCCTTGGTGATCGCCTTGGTGGTGTTGCCGACCGCGTCGAGCTCGGTGAGGATCTTCGCGCCCTCTCCGTCGACGTCGCCCGACATCTCCGCGATGCCCTGGGCGTTGTCGGAGACCGGGCCGAAGGTGTCCATCGCCACGATGACGCCGACGGTGGTCAGCAGGCCGCAGCCGGCCAGCGCGACCGCGAACAGCGAGATGCCGACCGTGCCCGTGCCGAGCAGGAACGCCCCGAACACGGCCGCGGCCACCACGAGAGCGGTGTAGACGGCGGACTCGAAGCCCACCGAGATCCCGGACAGGATCACGGTCGCCGCGCCGGTCAGCGACGTCTTGCCGACGTCCTTGACCGGGCGGTGGTCGGTGCCGGTGTAGTAGCCGGTCAGCGAGAGGATCACCGCCGCCAGCACGATGCCGATCAGCACGGCGACCGTCGCCACCACGCGCGGGTCGCCGTCGTACGACGTCATCCCACCGGTCAGCTCGGAGAAGGAGCTCGGCAGGTAGACGAACGCCGCGATCGTGCACAGCACCGCCGAGACGGCCGCCGAGATGTAGAAGGCGCGGTTGATCGTGGTCAGCCCGTTCTCGCCGGCCCGCGGCTTGGTGAGGAACACGCCGAGCATCGCGGTGAGCGCACCGAGCGCAGGGACGATCAGCGGGAACACCAGGCCCTGGGAGCCGAACGCTGCCTTGCCCAGGATCAGCGCCGCGACCAGCGTCACGGCGTAGGACTCGAAGAGGTCGGCGGCCATGCCGGCGCAGTCGCCGACGTTGTCGCCCACGTTGTCGGCGATCGTGGCGGCGTTGCGCGGGTCGTCCTCGGGAATGTTCTTCTCGACCTTCCCGACCAGGTCCGCGCCGACGTCCGCGGCCTTGGTGAAGATGCCACCGCCGACACGCATGAACATCGCCAGCAGGGCGGCGCCGAATCCGAAGCCCTCGAGCACGGTCGGCGCGTTGTCCCGGTAGATCAGCACGACGATCGCGGCACCGAGCAGGCCCAGCCCGACGGTGGCCATGCCGACCGTGCCGCCGGTGCGGAAGGCCACGCGCATCGCCGGGTCACGGCCCTCGTACTTTGCGGCCGCCGCCACCCGCACGTTGGCGCGCACCGCCAGCGACATGCCCATGTAGCCGATGCCCGCGGAGAAGCCGGCACCGACCAGGAAGAAGATCGACCGGCCGACCCGGACCGCGATGCCGCCGTCGGCAGGCAGCGCGAACAGCACGATGAAGGCGATCACGGCGAAGATGGCCAGCGTGCGGAACTGCCGTCCCAGGAACGCCGCAGCACCCTCCTGGACGGCCTGGCCGATGGTCTGCATGTTGGTGGTGCCCTCGCCGGCGGCCAGCACCTGACGGCGGAACATCATCCCCATGGCCAGCGCGATGACCGCGATGACCGCGACGATGACCACCAAGGTGAGGTTGGTCCCAGTCAGGTCCACGGTCGCAGCCTTGCCGCCGGCGGCAGCAAAGATGTGCCCGGACATACGTCCTCCTCGTGGGCGCACTGGCCCGTCGAAATGCTTCGCACCCACACGACCCGGGGATGCTGCTGCCGGAGTCTACTTATCGGTACGCCGCGGCGGGCCACGGGGTGGCGCTCAGGGAGGACTGGTTCAGCTGAGAGGCCAGGACATCCCGACCGTGGTTCCGGCGTCCTGCACCACCGTGACGTCGTCGATCAGCCCTCGCAGCAGCGCGAGCGGCTCGACGCCGTCGAGGTCGGCGGTGGCGGGGTCCTCCACGTCGACGGTGGTGTCGCTGGCGACCTCGACGTACAGCCGGTCCGCGATGCCCATCCGCACGGCCACCACGCCGGCCTCGGAGCCGTCGCTGACCATCAGCGCGCACGCCTCGCCCACCGCGAGCCGGACCTCCTCCACGAACTCCTCGTCCTGGCCGGTGCGCCGCGCCACGGCGGCAGCGACCAGGCGGACCGTGCGCACCAGTGCCGGGTCCCGGGCGATCGCGACGCAGACCGTGGACGGCAGTGTCTCGACGGCGTCCATGGGACTCAACGACCCCGCTGGCCCCATTCTCAGCTCTCGGCCAGCGCGTCGGCTTGCGAGCCGTGGATCGCGAACACCTTGGCCAGTCCGGTGATCCGGAAGATCTTCAGAAGCCGCTCCTGGGTGCAGATCAGCTGCATCGACCCGTCGTGGGCGCGGACCTTCTTCAGGCCGCCGACCAGCACGCCGAGGCCGGTCGAGTCCAGGAAGTCCACCTTCTCCATGTCGACCACCAGGTGGTAGCTGCCTTCCCCGACGAGCTCGGTGATCTTGTCCCGCAGTTTGGGCGCGGTGTAGACGTCGATCTCCCCGCCGACCTCGATGATCGTGCGACCGTCCGCGTTGCGCGTCTCGAGTGACAGGTCCACCTTGCCTCCTCGGCGATTAGTTCGCACAGACGACTCGGCAGCCCTCCGCTGCCTCATGCATTCAATCATGTGCGGGCCCCGGCGTCGTCCACGGTGGGGGAAGCGGCTGCGAGAATTCGTCGGTGTCCGCGTCGAACACGCCCGCTCCGTCAGGTCGTGCGGAGCCCTCGGAGGTGGTCCGCCGGCTGACCCGCGCCCCCGGCCGGGCGGACCGGCTGACCCATCTGGAGGTGCTCGCGGCCCGCGAGGGACGGCGCGTCCCGTGGCCGCGCTGGATCCCCGCAGAGCTGACGGCCGCGTTCGAGGCACGTGGCATCTCCGCCCCCTGGGCCCACCAGGTCGAGGCCGCGGAGGCTGCGCATCGCGGCGAGCACGTCGTGGTCGCGACCGGGACCGCGTCCGGGAAGTCGCTGGCCTACCTGATGCCGGGGCTGAGCGCCGTGGTGTCCGGCCGCGATCCGCAGAGGAGACCGAGCAAGCGAGGCAGCGGCACCGTTCTCTATGTCTCGCCCACCAAGGCGCTGGCCAACGACCAGCTCGACGGGCTGCACGCACTCGGCGTCCCCGGACTGGCCGCCTGCACCCACGACGGCGACTCGTCGCGCGAGCAGCGCGACTGGGCGCGCGACTTCGCCGAGTTCGTGCTGACCAACCCGGACATGCTCCACCACTCGCTCCTGCCCGGCCATGCGCGCTGGGCGCGGTTCCTCGGCTCGCTGCGGTACGTCGTGGTCGACGAGTGCCACCACTACCGGGGTGTGTTCGGAGCGCACGTCGCGCAGGTGCTGCGCCGGCTGCGCCGGGTGTGCGCGTCGTACGGCGCCCGGCCCACCTTCGTGCTGGCCTCGGCCACCGTGGCGGATCCCGCGCAGTCGGCGACCCGGCTGACCGGGCTTCCGGTGCGGGCGGTGACCGATGACGCCTCGCGCCGCGGCCGGGTTGCCGTGGCGCTCTGGGAGCCGCCGTTCGCCTCCTACGCCGGGGAGAACGGTGCGCCCGTGCGCCGATCGGCGGGGGCAGAGGTCGCCGACCTGCTGGCAGATCTCGTGGTCCAAGGCGTGCGCACCCTCGCGTTCGTCCGGTCCCGGCAGGGCGCGGAGACCGTGGCGGTGGCCACGCAGCGGCTGCTCTCGGAGGTGGCGCCCGAGCTCGCCTCGCGGGTGGCCGCCTACCGCGGCGGCTACCTCCCCGAAGAGCGCCGTGCCCTCGAGCGGGCGCTGCGCGACGGCCAGCTGCTCGGGATGGCCGCGACGAACGCGCTCGAGCTCGGGATCGACGTGGCCGGCCTCGATGCCGTGCTGGTCGCCGGCTTCCCGGGCACGCGCGCCGCGCTCTGGCAGCAGATCGGCCGGGCCGGCCGTGCGGGAGCAGACGCCCTCGGTGTGTTCGTCGCCCGCGACGACCCGCTGGACACCTATCTGGTGACCCATCCAGATGCCCTGCTCGGCGCACCGGTCGAGGCCACCGTGTTCGACCCCGACAACCCCCACGTGCTCGGTCCGCACCTGTGCGCGGCAGCGGCCGAGATCCCGTTGCGCGAGGACGACCTGGACCTGTTCGGGCCGGGGTCCCGCGCCGCGGTCGACGCGCTCGCCGAGGCAGGGCTGCTGCGCAGACGCGCGAACGGCTGGTTCTGGACCGACCGCCGGCGCGCGGCGGACCTGGCCGACATCAGATCCACGGGCGGGCCACCGGTCCGGCTGGTCGAGATGGGCACAGGGCGGCTGCTCGGCACGGTCGACGCGGGTTCGGCGCACTCCCAGGTGCATGCGGGAGCGGTCTACCTCCACCAGGCGGAGACCTACCTCGTCGACTCCTTCGACCCCGACGAGGGTGTGGCGATGCTGCAGCGGGACGACCCGGACTACACGACGTTCGCGCGCGAGGTCACCGACATCGCAGTCGGCGAGGAGGCGGAGCACCAGTCGTGGGGCCAGGCGCGGATCAGTTTCGGGGACGTGACCGTGACCCATCAGGTGGTCTCGTTCCTGCGCCGCCGCAGCCCGTCGGGGGAGGTGCTGGGAGAGGAGCCGCTCGGCCTGCCCGAACGCGTGCTCCACACACGTGCCGTGTGGTGGAGTCTCCCGGCCGCGTCGCTGGAGGCAGCCGGACTCGCGCCCATGGACGTGCCGGGGTCGGCGCACGCGGCCGAGCACGCGTCGATCGGGCTGCTGCCGCTGTTCGCCACCTGCGACCGATGGGACATCGGCGGGGTGTCGACCGCGCTGCATCCCGACACCGCGCAGACGACGGTGTTCGTCTACGACGGCCATCCGGGGGGCGCGGGGTTCGCCGAGCGCGGCTTCCGGGCTGCCGCGCAGTGGTTGTCGGCCACCCGGGCGGCGATCGCGTCCTGCCGGTGCGAAGCGGGGTGCCCGTCGTGCGTGCAGTCGCCCAAGTGCGGCAACGGCAACGACCCGCTCGACAAGCAGGGGGCGGTCAGGATGCTCGACGTACTCCTCGGGGAGACGCCCCGTTAGCCGGCGGGGCCGGCGCGGGCCCTCGCGCGCACGCTGACCGTCCGGCCCACGAGCCCGGTGAGGTCGTCGCCGACGTCCACGGTCAGGACCGGCCCGCTCACGGTGCAGTGCAGCTGTCGCGCGCCGTTCGCGCGTGCGGTCCGCGCGGCTGCCGCGCAGCCGTCCTGCCCCCGCTGGAGCGCGCGGGCGCCGGCAAGCGCGGCCAGGTCCGCGGCGGACTCGACCCGGCGCTGCCCGACCAGCAGGCCGCCGAGCACCGCCACACCGGCCGCGACCGTGGCCAGCACGACCAGGAACGTCAGGGCGAGCATCGTGGCGCTGCCGGTCTCGCTGCGACTCCGCGAGGGGACGGGGACACGGCGGGTCATCGCGCCTCCTGGGCGGCGACGGCCGAGGCGGTCACGTCGATCTCGGGCAGGAAGTCGAACAGGCCGCCAGGACCGCGCACCGCGGCCACCACGTCGGCGGTCACCGTCGCACCGTGGTCGTGCACGCGGATCTGTGCGCCGTCGGGAGCGACCCGTCGCCCCAGGGCGATCGCGGAGGTGGGGGCGTCGTCGCGTGCCGCGGCGCGTGCCACTTCGCGAGCGGCGTCGACCACGCGCATCTGGGCGGCCGCCAGCGCCAGCAGCCACACCAGCCCGAGTGCGACCGCGGCAAGCAACGGCAGCACGACCATGGTCTCGGCGGTGACCGCGCCGCGTTCGCCGCGGCGCGGTCGGGCCGCTGAGGGCAGGCTCATCCGAGCCCGATCAGGTGCAGGAAGAAGTCGAACAGGTGCTTGAGCAGCGCCTGGCCCCAGTCGCTCATCAGGATCTTGATGAGGATGGACGCGAAGCCGCAGCCGGCAGCGGTCACCACGGCGTACTCGGCCGAGGTGACACCGTGCTGGTTGCGCAGGCGAGCTGCGGGTGATTTGGTCATGCGGACCTCCAAGGTCTGCCGTCGGCTCCGAGCCGGCGGTGAGTGGGTTGACGCATCGACTCTGCTGACGACGGGCCCCGGGCGCGACGGGCAGTTCCGGATCTGGGGAGAGGTGGCCGCACGACGCGGTTGTGGAGCCGATCTGGCATGGGCGGGGGAGGCATGGGCGGGGCGGCGGGGGGAGGCATGGGCGGGGCGGCGGGGGAGGGCACAGTCAGCGGTGCAGCACCACCGCGACGGAGCCGACGAACAGCGGCACCACGCCGACCAGCACGAACGCGGGAAGCATGCAGACGCCGAGCGGGATCGCAGCGCGTACGCCGACCGCACGGGCCCTGTTCTCGACCTCGGACCGGGCGTCGCGGCGCAGGTCGTCGGCGAGCCGGGCGAGCGCGTCGGCCACGGACGCGCCGCTCTCGACGGCCCGGGCAACCGCCCGACCGAGGCGCCCGAGGGCGCGATGCCGGCCGAGGTCGCGCCAGACCGTGACCGGGGGTACGCCGAGCCTCAGCCGGCGCGTGACGGTGTCCAGCTCGGCGCTCACCGGCTCGTCGACGGCGGCCGCGACCTGCTCGAGGGTCTCGACCGGGCCGAGGCCCACCGCCAGTCCGGCAGCCATCAGGTCGACCACGTGGGGCAGCTGCGCACGCAACCGCTCCCGGTGGCGGCGCGCTCCTGGCGGCTCCATCCTCCCCATGAGCACCCAGGCGGCGAGCGCGGCCGGCGCGGCGACGACGAGACCCGGCGCACCGCCGACCAGGACGAAGGCGGCGCACCCGGCCAGCAGGGTCACGCCGATGCGGACCAGCCGGCTGCTGTGTCGAGTAGGCGCATCTGCCGCGCCCATGGCAGTCACGGGCGGTGGGCGCCGAGTTGCCGCGGCAGATGCGCCGACTCGACGGCGCCGGGGCGGAGCGGGTACGGCGGCCAGGGCGGTGCAGCCCGCCAGCAGGGAGGCCGCCAGCCCGGCGAGCTGGCCGGCGCTCACGGCGCGTACACCGCTCGCGCGATCGCGTCGATCCACCACATTCCGGCGAGCACCAGAGCCACGCCCACGCCGAGGCA
Organism: Nocardioidaceae bacterium; assembly: GCA_035690495.1. Classification (GTDB taxonomy): domain Bacteria; phylum Actinomycetota; class Actinomycetes; order Propionibacteriales; family Nocardioidaceae; genus DASSKK01. The sequence goes on from DASSKK010000092.1 coordinate 28,267, forward strand.
GGCGAGCCCGGGGGTCGTGTCGAGCAGGAAGTGCCACGGCCGGGCACCGATGCCCGCCCCCATCGCCATCGCGGCGAGCGGGAGCACGGCGACCAGTCGCGCGGTTGCCCGCGCGGACGCAAGCTCTGCCTCGACCACCCGGCGGGTCTGCTCCCGGACCCGGCACGACGCGGCGACCTGTCCGAGGCCGGCGGCGAGGCCGGCGCCGGAGCTCTGCGACACCCGCCAGGCCGAGGCGACCTCCCGCAGCCCCTCGGCGCCGGGTTCGGCAGCCACCCGGCGCAATGCGTCGGGCACGTCGGCGCCCAGCCGAGCCGCCGCCACCACCGGCTCGAAGGGCGGCCACACGTCGAGGCACCGCTCGAGCCCCCGAAGCACCGGCTGTCCCGCCCGGAGCTCTCCCACCAGGGCCTCGCACACCTCGACCACTTCACCCCGCCTCAGGTCTGCCCGTTTCCGCATGCGGCCTCGTCGCACCTGGGACATCAGGCCGGCGAGTGCGCCGAGACCGATCAGTGCCAGCGCCAGACGGCGTCCGTCCAGCCACACCAGAAGGCCCACGGCCGCGGCGGCGACGAGCACCAGCCAGGTGCGCGTGCGTCCCGCTGCGTCTCGACCCGGCCACCGCGGCCGAGAGGTCCGGCCCCGAGGACGAGCCGGGAAGAGCAGCACCGCAGCCAGCCCCGACAGCAGCATCGCCGCGAGGCTCACCGCGCCCCGCCCCGCTCCAGGACCTCGCCCAGTCGCGACGCGCCGGCGAGCTCGCGAGTCGCACCGCCGGCGTCGAAAGCCACCGCGGGCATCGCGACCACGATGCCGTCCGGTCTGCGTTCGAGCACGGCGATCTGCTGCAGCCGGCGCACCCCGTCGCGGTCCCGGCCCAGGTGCACGACCGCGGCGACAGCGGACGCGAGCTGGCTGTGCACCGCCGCCATCGGCATGCCTGCCGCCATCGCCAGCGCCTCGATGCGGGCGGGTACGTCCCCGGCGGAGTTCGCGTGCACGGTGCCGCAGCCGCCCTCGTGGCCGGTGTTCATCGCGGCCAGCAGGTCGGCCACCTCCGCGCCGCGCACCTCGCCCACCACCAGCCGGTCCGGGCGCATCCGCAGGGCCTGTCGCACGAGCGTGCGCAGCGGCACCTCTCCCGCGCCCTCGACGTTCGGCGGTCGTGCCTCGAGCCCGACGACGTGCGGATGGTCCGGTCGCAGCTCGCTGGAGTCCTCGACGACCACGATCCGGTGCAGCGGGTCGACGATGCTCAGCAGTGAGGAGAGCAGGGTGGTCTTCCCCGAGCCCGTGCCGCCGCTGACCAGGAAGGCGAGCCTGGCGGCGACGATCCTGCGCAGCAGGCGGGCGCCGTCGACGTTGACCGTGCCCGCCTCCACCAGCTCCTCGAGGGTGAAGACCCGGCGCCGCGGCACCCGCAGCGACAGCACGGTGCCGGGACGGGCGATCGGCGCCAGCACAGCGTGAAAACGGGTTCCGTCGGCGAGGCGAACGTCGACGTACGGCGTGGCGTCGTCCAGCCGGCGACCCGCGGCGCCCGCCAACCTCTGGGCGAGGTTGCGCACCGCAGCATCGCCGGGGAACCGCACGCCGGTCCGCTCCAGGCCGTTGCCCCGGTCGACGTACACGTGCTCGGCGCCGTTGACCAGCACGTCGGTCACGCCCGGCAGCCCCAGCAGCGGATCGAGCGGTCCGGCGCCCTCGACGTCCTGACGGAGCCGGTCGTGGACGGCGAGCACCTCGGCGTCGCCCACCGGCCTGCCTTGTGCGCGCAACGCCCGGGCCACGAGATCGGGCGTGACCGCCGACCCGTTGCGCGCCAGCTCCTCGCGGACTCCGTCGACCAGGGCCTCGGCAGGCGTCACGACGCCTGCCTCTCAGGGATCCGGTCGAGGACCGCGCGGGCGGCGCGCGACAACGGCGAGCGGCGTGAGCGCACCGGCCCGAGCCCGAGGTCGACGTCCTCGGTGAGCCGCCGCTGATGCCCGATCGCAGCCACCACCGGCAGGCCCAGCGCCTCGCCGACCTGGTCGGTCAGCAGTGCCGACCGCCCCGCGCGCACCACGACCGCGAGCTCGCGGGTGAGGCCGCGCAACCGGTCGCACACGCGCCCCGCGGAGGAGACCGCGGCGACCGACCGGCCGGTGACCATCAGGACCAGGTCGCACCGGGAGACGACCTCGACGGTGGCCTCGTCCTCCGCCCGGGGCAGATCCACGACGACCAGGTCGTGCCCGCGAGCCCCGGCCGAGAGCACCTGCCGCACGGTGCCGGGGTCCAGCGCTGCGGCCGGACCGGCCGACCAGGTGAGCACCGACAGCCCGGCACGGGACGGCAGCGCCTCCCGAAGGGAGCGGGACCCGAGCCGTCCCCGTGCCGCCGCGAGCCCTTCCCAGCGGACTCCTGTGGTCTCGTCGAGGCCGACGACCCGGTCCAGCCCCGGCCCTCCGGGATCGAGATCCATCAGCAGGGTGGGAGAGCGCAAGGCGGCCACCGTGGCCAGTGCGCAGGCGAACGTGGACGCCCCCGCGCCTCCGCAACCACCCACCACGCCGGCCACGTACGCCGTACCGGCTCGACCTCCGGTGCCGTCGCCGGCGTCGGCGAGCAGGTCGACGAGCCAGCGCTCCGAGGCGGGCAGCTCGACCGCGGTGCGCGCGCCGGCGGACAGCGCGGCCCGGTAGAGGCCGTCGTCGAAGCCGCCGCGCGCGAGCACGTGCACCTCGTCGCGCCGAGGCGGAGCGTGCCGTGCGATCGCCTCGACGCTGTCTGCTCCGATCAGCACGGCCGGCGCGTCCGCCCAGGACCGCAGCGCCGCACTGCTGTCGTGGGCAACCTCGATCTCGACCCCGGCGGCGGCCGCCAGCCGCAGCACGTCGGCGAGCAGCAGCTCGTCCCCGGTGACCAACAGCGGCAGAACCGTGCACGAGACGGCGATGTCACTCATGCCCCGACTCTCGCCCGGCATGCGAGCGCCGGAAAGCAGGTCGTCGCCTGCTGTGCAGAACCCAGCCGGTCGTGCGCCTGTGCACGATCTCCGGCGTGGTACGTACGGGATGGGTGCGACCCCCGGTCGGGGGGTGGACCGGGGGCCGCGCGGTCCGGGCTCGGGGGGGATGAGCCGGGACCTCCGCCAGCGGCTGGGGGGATGCCGCTGGGGTCTGTGGGTGCCTGCCACGATCTCACGGTCGAGGCCGCGGAGCCACCCCATGATGGTAGCGCGTTCTTTACCCATCCGGCACCGCCGAGGCCGGTTCGTCCCCGCGGTCCACGGGGACCGGTACCCTCGGGGTGCCCACCGAGAGGGACGAAAGGCGCGCACCCCGATGGCTGTTGCTCGATCCGGCCGGCCGGCGGCGTTCTTCGACCTGGACAAGACGATCATCGCGAAGTCCAGCACACTCGCGTTCAGCAGGTCGTTCTACGCCGGCGGGCTGATCTCGCGCGGATCGGTGCTGCGCAGCGCCTACGCCCAGTTCGTCTACCTGGTGGGCGGCGCCGATCACGACCAGATGGAGAAGATGCGGGAGTTCCTCTCCGAGCTGTGCGCCGGCTGGGACGTGGCCACGGTGCAGGAGATCGTCGCCGACACCTTGCATCACATCGTCGACCCGCTGGTGTTCGACGAGGCAGTCGGCCTGATCGAGGAGCACCACCTCGCCGGCCGCGACGTGATCATCGTCTCCGCGTCAGGCACCGAGGTCGTCGAGCCGATCGGCGAGATGCTCGGCGCCGACGGGGTGATCGCCACCCGGATGGGTGTGGCCGACGGGAAGTACACGGGCCGGATCGACTTCTACGCCTACGGGGAGAACAAGGCCACCGCGATCACCGAGCTCGCCGACAGCGCCGGCTACGACCTCTCCCGCAGCTTCGCCTACAGCGACTCGATCACCGACATCCACATGCTCGAGGTGGTCGGGCACCCGTACGCCGTCAACCCCGACAAGGAGCTGCGCAAGCAGGCCACGGCTCGCGGCTGGCCGGTGCTGGTGTTCAGCAAGCCCGTCGCGCTGCGCAGCCGGATGCGGCTGCCGCAGAGCAAGCCGACCCTGGCCGCGCTGGCGCTGGGCACCGCGGCGGCGGTCGGCGGAGCGGTCTACCTGGCCGCCCGCCGGCGGATCGGGACGAGTGCGTAGCACGGCACTAGACCACCCTTGTAGGCCGGAGGCATCCGGCGTACAAAGGAGAACACAACTCCAGACCAGCACGTGGACCAGGTACCCACGCGGCGAACCACCCTTCCTATTGGGCGTTGCCTTCGGGTTCACCCGGAGCAACAACATAAGTTGCGCGCCTGGTAGCCCCGGTTCCACGTGTCAGCGGCGGCACTCTCGATCTACGCGACCGGAGTGCCGCCGGCATGTCAGGAGCCCCCGTTGAGATGTGCCCGGTTCGGTGTCGAGTTCTTCCTCGTTCGGTGGTGCGGATGGGTTTCAGGGGTCGGGCCGCAGGGTGAGCGGGCTCGCCTCCGCGCCTGCGGCGTAGGCCTCCGCGGCGTACAGCAGCCAGGCGTGCACCCCGGCGGCGCCTCCGTCGCGGTAGCCGCGCAGGTTCGACTCGTACTCCCGCCGCAGCCGCAGGTGCCCGGCCTCGGGTACGACGAGGGAGGCGGGGTCCACCCCTCGCGCCACCAGCGTCAGCCGCTCCGCCGCCCGGGCCACGAGCCCGTTGTGGGAGACGAACGGGCTTGCGGCGGCAACCTCCGCGTGCACCACGGCCGCGACCACGAGCGCCGGCGCGGAGGTGCCGCCGGCGACGAGGCCGGCCAGGTCGCGCAGCCGACGCGCAGCCTCGGCGTCGCGGGGCCGGCCGAGGTCCTCGTCGTCCACCACCGACTTGCCCGCCACGGTGTGCATCCGGGCCAACGCCTGCAGGGGGGCGGTGCGCCAGGTCGGGGCCAGCCCGAGCAGCTCGGTGCTCAGCCGGAGCGCCGCGTGCACCATCGAGCCACCGCCGCCCGTGCGGATCTGCTCCAGCGTGGCGTCGGCGCCCTCGAGGACCGCGCTCGCGTGCGCACCGCGCAGCAGCGACTCGGCGGTCAGATCCGGTCCGGTCGAGCGCAGACCACGGTCGCGCAGAAGCACGTCGATGCCGTCGCGCGCCGCCGCCATCGCCGAGGAAACGCCCTCGAGCGCGGCGAGCCTCGCGAGTGGATCCTCCCCGCCCCCTGACGCGTGCTCCATCCGCCGAAGGCTACCTGCCTGGGTCAGGCTGCGGGCCCCTTGGCGCGAACGTCGGCCACGGCGGTCATCGCGTCGCGCAGCTCGCCCAGCCAGTCGTCCTCGTGCCGTCCGACCAGCCGCACGCACCACGCCAGCGCCTCCGACCGGGATCGCGCCACGCCTGCGTCGACCAGCGTGTCGAGCACCTGGCGCTCGGGCTGGCGCAGCCGCGTCATCACGGGAGCCGCGAGGTGGGTGAACATCTCGGAGTGCTCTCCCACGCGCACCCCCCACGACACCTTCCGCTCGTAGCGGTGCTGGGCCTCCCGGGCGATCTCCATCCGGTGCTCGCGGGTGTCCTCCCGGAACGCCTTGGCCCGGCCGATGCGGGCCTCTTCGAGCTCGGCGGCGCCTGTCTGCCCCGACTCCGCCAGTTCCACGTCCGCGATGCTCAGCACCACCGTGATCTCCTCGCGGTCCACCTCGATCTCGGGCGCGCTCTCCTGCCAGTCCGCGGGCAGCCGGCCGGTGAACCAGCCGCGCACCCGCTCCAATGCCTCATCTGTAATCATGTAACTGACATTACGCCGCAAGGCCACAGGGGACAAGCAGCCTCCCGCCGCAGGGGACAAGCAGCCTCCCATGGAGAACCGGCACTCCCCATGGGCCGCGCACCATGGGGAGTGGCCGTTTACCACGGCACCCTGGTAAACGGCTAGCCTCACCAGCGATGCCCGAAATGCCCGAGCCCCCTCACCCCGCCGAACCCGGCTCGCCCGAGTACGCCGCCCGCGCCCTGTCGTTCGCAGGGGTGGCCGACGCCTACGACCGGGCCCGGCCGGGCTACCCCGCCGAGGCCGCAGAGTGGCTCACCGGCGGATCCGGCGAACCGTCACGACGCCGAGCCCGGGTGGTCGAGCTGGGCGCGGGCACCGGCAAGCTCACCGAGGCGCTGCTCGCGCTCGGGCACGACGTACTCGCCACCGACCCGCTCGAGGCGATGCTGCAGCACCTGCACGCCAGGTGCCCGGAGGTGCCGGCGGTCCGGGCGAGCGCCGAGGCGATCCCGGCCCCGTCCCGGTCCGCGGACGTGGTCGTGGCCGGACAGGCGTTCCACTGGTTCGACCACGCCAGGGCGCTGCCCGAGATCGCCCGGGTGCTGCGTCCGGGCGGACACCTCGCGCTGGCATGGAACCTGCGCGACGAGCGGATCCCCTGGGTGCGTCGGCTCGGCGAGATGATCGGACCCGACAACAGCACCGAGCGGGAGGTGGACCCGAGCCGGGTGCTGGTCGGCTCCGGCCTGTTCGGGTACGTCGAGACCGCGGCCTTCCGCTTCTGGCAGCCGCTGGACCGCGCCAAGCTGCGAGACCTGATCGCCTCCCGCTCGAACATCGCCACCATGGCCGAGACCGAGCGCGCGCAGGTCCTCGAGAAGGCCGACGCGCTGTACGCCGAGTACGGCCGCGGCGCGGACGGGATGCTCCTGCCCTACGTGACGCGCTGCTTCCGCGCCGCCGTACGACCCCAGCCCCCCGAGCACCCAGGGCCCGAGGACCCGGAGCCGCTGCTCATCGACTTCTGAGCACACTTGCCTGACCGGCGGCCCGCACCGTTCTAGCCTTGGCGCATGGCGGGCTCCTGGGGGCTGTTCGGATGGCTGCGCCCGGGTCACCTGGGCACCGAGGCGGACCGCGCGACGTTCCGCACGCTGCACACCGCGGCCCTGGCCACTCCTGCTCTGCGGGCCGGGCTCACGGCCACCTCGGCCGACCGGTCCGCCCGGCACCTGCGCAGCCTGCTCGGCGCGCCGGCGGTCGCCCTCAGCGACACCACCAGGATGCTGGCATGGGAGGGTCGCCACCACCACCACGACCAGCAGGTGATGTCGCTGGCCACGCAGACGCTCGCCGACGGGAGCACTGCGGTGCACGGCCGCGCCGACCTGCCCTGCAACGACCCGGGCTGCGGGCTGCGGCACGTGATCGTCACCCCGCTGGTCGTCGACGAGCGGGTCGTCGGCACGCTGCAGGTGTTCTCGTGGTCGGCGTCGGCAGGGCTCGTGCGTGCCGCGCAGGAGGTGGCCCGCTGGGTCTCGGGCCAGCTCGAGCTCGCCGAGCTGGACGCCTCGCGCACCCGGCTGATGCAGGCCGAGGTCCGCGCGCTGCGTGCCCAGATCAGCCCGCACTTCGTCTACAACTCGCTGACCGCGATCGCCTCGTTCGTGCGCACCGATCCCGAGCGGGCCCGTACGCTGCTGCTGGAGTTCGCGGAGTTCACCCGGCACTCGTTCCGCCGGCACGGCGAGTTCACCACGCTCGCCGAGGAGCTGAACTCGATCGAGCGCTACCTGGTGCTCGAGAAGGCCCGCTTCGGCGACCGGCTCAACGTCACCCTTCGCGTCGCGCCGGAGGTGCTGCCCGTGGTGGTGCCGTTCCTGTCCCTCCAGCCGCTGGTCGAGAACGCGGTCCGGCACGGGATCGAGCACAAGCAGGGCGTCGGGACGGTGACGATCATCGCCGCCGACGGGGGCGGTGAGGCGCTGATCTCGGTCGAGGACGACGGCGTCGGGGAGGATCCGGAGAAGGTGCGGCGGGCGCTGGCGGGTGACATCTCGGTGGACTCGGTCGGCCTGGGCAACGTCGACGCCCGGCTGCGCTCGGCGTTCGGCGACGACTACGGACTCGTGGTGGAGACCGCCCCCGGAGCGGGGACGAAGGTTATCGTTCGGGTGCCGAAGTACGCCCCTGGA
>DASSKK010000093.1:0-17391 GCA_035690495.1 Nocardioidaceae bacterium
GTCGAGCAGATGCAGCTGACGGTGCTCAAGCGCAGCGGCGCCTGCGAGCCGTTCCAGCGCGAGAAGGCGGTGGCCGGCGTCCGCAAGGCGCTCAAGGGCCGGCCGGTCTCCGAGGACGACCTGGCCCGGCTCGGCCAGACCGTCGAGGACGCCCTGCGCGCCGGCGGCTGGGCGGAGGTGCCGGCCCACGAAGTGGGCCTGGCGATCCTCGCCCCGCTCCGCGAGCTCGACGAGGTCGCCTACCTGCGCTTCGCCAGCGTCTACCGGGCCTTCGAGTCCGCGGACGACTTCGAGTCGGAGATCGCGCTGCTGCGCGCGGAGCGAGCTGCGTCGGGTTTCGACGAGCTCGACCAGCGCCACGACGACCTCGACGACGCACCTCAGCCCGAGCCGAGCCGCTCGGGCTGACCACAGACCGCCCGGCGCATCGTGGGGAAGCGGTGCGCCGGGCGCACCAACTTCGGCAGCACAGCAGCACAGCAACAACCAGGCATTCGACAGCAGAGATCAGGGGACAGGAGCAAGCGCATGACGGAGACGGTCAGCGGGTCGGCACAGGCGAGCAACAAGGACGGCCGCGCGAGTCGTCGCGGTGGCTTGAGCGTCGACCGGGTGTTCAGCACCGAGGGCGTGCACCCCTACGACGAGGTCACCTGGGAGCGTCGCGACGTCGTCCAGACGAACTGGAAGACCGGCGAGGCCGTCTTCGAGCAGCGCGGCGTGGAGTTCCCGGACTTCTGGTCGGTCAACGCCTCCACGATCGTCACCACCAAGTACTTTCGCGGCGCGCTCGGCACCGACGTCCGCGAGTGGAGCCTCAAGCAGCTCATCGACCGGGTGGTGAAGACCTACCGCGCGGCCGGCGAGGAGCACGGCTACTTCGCGTCCCCGGCCGACGCCGAGCTGTTCGAGCACGAGCTGACCTGGCTGCTGGTCCACCAGTACTTCTCGTTCAACTCCCCGGTCTGGTTCAACGTCGGAACTACTTCGCCCCAGCAAGTATCTGCGTGTTTCATACTATCTGTGGATGATTCCATGGATAGTATTCTAAATTGGTATAAAGAAGAGGGCTTCATCTTCAAGGGCGGCTCCGGCGCCGGGCTGAACCTGTCGCGGATCCGTTCGAGCAAGGAGCTGCTGTCCTCCGGCGGTACGGCGTCCGGGCCGGTCTCGTTCATGCGCGGCGCCGACGCGTCCGCGGGCACCATCAAGTCCGGCGGCGCCACCCGGCGCGCGGCCAAGATGGTCGTGCTCGACGTGGACCACCCCGACATCGAGGAGTTCGTCGAGACCAAGGCCCGCGAGGAGGACAAGATCCGCGCGCTGCGCGACGCCGGGTTCGACATGGACCTCGGCGGCAGGGACATCACGTCGGTGCAGTACCAGAACGCCAACAACTCGGTGCGGGTCACCGACGAGTTCATGCGCGCGGTCGAGGACGGCACGACGTACGGCCTGAAGGCCCGCCACACCGGCGAGGTGCTCGAGGAGATCGACGCTCGCACGCTGTGGAGGAAGATCGCGCAGGCCGCGTGGGAGTGCGCCGACCCCGGGCTGCAGTACGACGACACGATCAACGACTGGCACACCAACCCGGAGACCGGGCGGATCACCGCAAGCAACCCGTGCAGCGAGTACATGTCGCTGGACAACTCCTCGTGCAATCTGGCCAGCCTGAACCTGATGAAGTTCCTCCGTGACGACGACACGTTCGACGCCGAGCTGTTCGCGAAGGCGGTCGAGCTGATCATCACCGCGATGGACATCTCGATCTGCTTCGCGGACTTCCCGACGAAGGCGATCGGAGACACCACCCGCGACTACCGCCAGCTCGGCATCGGATACGCCAACCTCGGCGCGCTGCTGATGGCGATGGGGCTCGGCTACGACTCCGACGGCGGGCGGAGCATGGCGGCGGCGATCACCTCGCTGATGACCGGCACGTCGTACAAGCGGAGCGCGGAGCTGGCCGAGGTCGTCGGCCCGTACGCCGGGTTCGCCCGCAACGCGGACGCCCACCGGCGGGTGATGCGCAAGCACCAGGCCGCCAACGACGCGATCCGGCCGCTGCACGTCGCGGACGAGCAGGTGCACAAGGTCGCCACCCGCGCCTGGGCCGACGTCGCCAAGCCCGACAACGAGTTCCGCAACGCGCAGGCCAGCGTGCTCGCGCCCACCGGCACGATCAGCTTCATGATGGACAGCGACACGACCGGCATCGAGCCGGACTTCTCGCTGGTCAAGTTCAAGAAGCTGGTCGGCGGCGGCTCGATGCAGATCGTCAACCAGACCGTGCCGCGGGCGCTGAAGAACCTCGGCTACCAGGGCGAGCAGATCGAGGCGATCGTCGAGTACATCGCCGAGCACGGCCACGTCATCGACGCCCCCGGTCTCAAGCCCGAGCACTACGAGGTCTTCGACTGCGCGATGGGGGAGCGGGCGATTGCCCCGATGGGGCACATCCGGATGATGGCGGCGGCGCAGCCGTTCATCTCCGGGGCGATCTCCAAGACCTGCAACCTCCCCGAGTCCGCGACCGTCGAGGACATCGAGGACATCCACTTCCAGGCCTGGAAGCTCGGCATCAAGGCGCTCGCGGTCTACCGCGACAACTGCAAGGTCGGGCAGCCGCTGTCGGGCGGAAAGGGCGAGAACAAGGGCAAGGCAGCAGGCCCGGCGGCCACCGAGAAGGTCGTGGAGTACCGGCCGACCCGCAAGCGGCTGCCGAAGTCGCGCCCGTCGCAGACCACGTCGTTCACCGTCGGCGGCGCCGAGGGCTACATGACCTCCGGCTCCTACCCCGACGACGGTCTCGGCGAGGTGTTCCTCAAGCTCGGCAAGCAGGGCTCCACGCTCGCCGGCGTGATGGACGCCTTCTCGATCGCGGTGTCGATCGGCCTGCAGTACGGCGTGCCGCTGGAGACCTACGTCAGCAAGTTCACCAACCTGAAGTTCGAGCCGGCCGGCCTCACCGACGACCCGGACGTGCGGATGGCGCAGTCGATCATGGACTACATCTTCCGTCGGCTGGCGCTGGACTACCTGCCCTACGAGACCCGCTCGGCGATGGGCATCCACACCGCCCAGGAGCGGCAGCGTCAACTCGAGACCGGCTCGTACGAGTCGATCGAGGAGCCGGTCGACCAGGGCTCCGTGGAGACCACCCCGGTGGCTGAGGAGGGTTCGGAGGTTGAGGAGAGGGGGAGCGCAGCGGAGGAGGTTGAGGAGCGAGCGAAGCGAGCGTCTCGAAACCTCGAAACCACCGGCACGGAGGCAGCAAAGCCGACCACCGCCCACACCTCCGCCGAGCTGATGGAGGAGATCACCGGCACCGCGGTCGACAGCCCGCTCTGCTTCACCTGCGGCACGAAGATGCGCCCCGCCGGGTCCTGCTTCGTCTGCGAGGGGTGCGGCTCCACCAGCGGCTGCAGCTGAGTCCGGCGCGGCGAGACCGCCTCACCGTGGCTGGGGCTCCGGCGGCTGCCGTCCCAGGCTGGCGATGGCGGTGATGATCAGGAGCGCCCCGAGGAACCCTGCGGGCGTCAGCTGCTCACCGAGGAACAGCACGGCGAGCAGTACGGCGGTCACGGGTTCGAGGAGGGTGGCGATCACCGCCGACCCGCTGGGTGTACTGCGCAGCCCGGTGAACAGCAGCGCGTAGGCAATGGCCATGGTGACGACGCCCAGGTAGCCGATGAGCAGCCAGGATGTCGTGTCGGTCGTGGTGAGGGCCTCGCCCCGCGCGTAGGTCACCAGCAGGCCGCAAGGGACGAGGACGGCGGCGGCGACCGACACGGTCGCGGTGGTGACGGTCAGCGTGTCGAGACGCCGGGTCAGCGGCGCGGCGACCTCGGCGGACAGTCCGTAGGCCGTCCCGGAGCCGAGGGCTGCGAGGATGCCCAGCGTCGGGTGGGCAGCCTGATCGCCGGCACCGCCGACCAGGCTGACCAGCAACAGGCCGACAACGGCGATCAGCACCGTGAGGGCACGCCCGGCGGAGGGACGCCGCCGCTGTTGGGCGCTGTTGAGGACCAGCAGCAGGACGGGCGCGAAGCCGAGGCAGACCACGGTCGCTACGCTCACCCCGATCGCGACGACAGCCACGAAGTAGAGCATCTGGAACACAGCGGTCAACACACCGACGGACGCCACTCGCCGCCAGTGGTGCCGGGCCACCGACCATGACCTGGCCAGCCGCCCGGTGAGCAGGGAGATGGCGAGGAGTACGGCGACGGCGGGAATCGCCCGGTAGGCGGTGATCGTCAACGGTGCGAGACCGGATCCCTCGTGGACGAGCCGGGCACCGGGCCCGATGGTTCCCCACACCACCCCGGCCAGCGACACCATCATCAGCCCGTGCCACAGCGGAGTCCTCGGGCGCGTTCGAGGCCGACAACGACCTCGCGCCATGAAGGAAGGCATCGAGCGGCTAGGGACGCTACCGTCGCAGGAGTGCGACGAGGAAGCTGGACTTCTCGGTGAACGCGCGTAGGTCCCACCCCGAGAGCAGCAGGTCCGTGGTGAAGCCGGCCTGGACCGCGTCGCGCAGGAACAGGTCGAACTCGTAGCCACGCCCGGCACCGAAACCGACTGCCGCCCGGCCGTCGTCGACCAGATGGGCGCGGAGCCGGCCGAGAACCTCGAGACGGGTGCTGGGTGCGAGGAACGGCATCACGTTGCCCGCGCACACGATGGCGTCGAAAGGCAGCGTGATGCCGTGTCCGGTCAGGTCGAGCTCGGCGAGGTCGCCGACGATCCACCTCGGCCCGGGATGGTCCTGCTCGGCGGCCTCGATGAGGGCCGGGTCGACGTCCACGCCGACGACGTCGTGACCGGCGCTCGCCAGAGCACTGCCGACGCGTCCGGGTCCGCAGCCGGCGTCGAGGATGCGGGAACCGCGCGGCAGCATCGCGTCCACCAGCCGCGCCTCCCCAGCCAGATCGTCTCCGGCGCGCGCCATGGAACGGAAGCGCTCGACATACCAGTCGGAGTGGCCGGGGTCGGCGGTGACCTTCTGCATCCAGATGCTCGGTTCGACCATGCCTGCATTCTGACCGACCGGGCCGCCTGTGCAGAAAGCTGTATAGTTTCGGTGTGAGCAGCGCCGCCTTCCATCCGCACGCGGTCGGCACAGGCTCGTGAGGTCTGGGACGCGTACACACAGAACCCCCGCAGTTGATGCCGCCGTGTTCGCCTGACATCCGCGCCGTCCGTCTCTAGGACCGGATCGTCTTCGAGGGATGGCGGCCGCATGCTCGCCGCAGCCGTGGCGGGTGAGTTTCAGTCCCACTCGTGCTGGGCGAAAGGGACACTCGCGATCGCCACCGCCGCGGTGACGAGCAGATCGCGGCGGCAGTTTCAGACGGCGAGGAACTCGGCGTAGCGCTCTTCGAGGCGCTCGTGATCCGGCTTCGCGGCTCGCATCGTCGGCGAGGTTAGCCGCGCGTTGTGCATACCTTGAAGGCCGTGACGCAGCATCGGCCCGTCGATCTCGGTGAGGATGTCTTGGCGGATGTGCACCGAGAGATCCGGACGGACTCCGAGGATGTTGGCATCGAACGCCGCGTGGTGGATCTTGCACATCGCCAGGCCGTTAGGGACTACCGGGTCGCCGTGCGGTTGACCGTCGGCGATGATGTGCGCGGCATCGAGGAGCTCCGCGTGGCGTAGCTGGCACACCGCGCAACGTGACAGGTAGGCGTTGAGTACTCGGGCGCGGAACATCGGCTGGTGCAGACGCATCTTGGTGATGCGCTCGACGTACCGCTTGGTCTCCTCGGGCAGCAGCTCCCCAGGAGTGATCATGCGCTGCCCCTCGTCCAGCGCGAGGGTGAACTGGAGGTGGTCGGGCTCGTCGCCGATCACCCACACCGGGTACAGCGGCTCGTAGAGTCCAGGCCCCACGCCGACGAACCAGATCATCGGCAGTCCGTCCTCGTACGCGCGCCGCAGGGCCCGGTTCTCCGGATGCCGCGGATCGTCGCCGCGGTACTTGTAGCGCTGCAGACCGTCCGGTCCCTCGGCATCGGTGTACGGCGGGGTCTCGCCCGGCGGCGTGTACACGGTCCGGATGGAGAGCGCGGCGTTCATCAAAGCCGGCTTGCGGATGCCGCGCTGTCGGTCCATCAGCGGGATCCGCTGGCCGTCGTACGCGAAGGTCGACAACCACGCGAAGTCGACCTGCTCGCGCGGACGTGCGTCCAGCCACGACATCGCCGCGGTGCGGACGACGCGGCTGAACTCCTCCTCGAGCACACCAGCGTTCTATCAGTCTTCCACCGACTGCGCGGAAGACCCGACGAATTCCCGGGCCTTCCGGAAGGGGTTCTACGCCGACGTCCAGCCAGGGCCGAGGCTGCGGACCAGGACGACCTACCGTCGGCCCAGCGGATTCAAGGCTCGACGTCGAACTCGTAGAGCATCCTGTCCCAGGGCCTGGCAGCACCTGGTCCGAAACGACGGGCGGGCCGTTGCCACCCGAGAGGTGCTACGATCTGTCTAGACCGTCTAGATCGCGAGGGTGCATCGTGAATCGGGTATGGCAGTTGCAAGAGGCGAAGCAACGGTTCAGCGAGCTGATCCGGGCTGTTGCCGACGACGGGCCCCAGACGGTCACACGTCAAGGCGTCCCGGTCGCGGTGGTAGTCGGGTTCAGCGAGTTCAGACGCCTGACGAACAGTGATGGCTTCAAGGAGTTCCTGCAGTCTGCGCCCGACTTGGATGAGCTGGACATCCGGCGCGAGGCGGTGGGGTCGCGACGAATCGAGCTGGAGTGAGCTACCTGCTCGGCACGCACGTGGTATCGGAGCTCCGCAAGCGCCGACCAGACCCGGGGGTACGTCGCTGGTTCGACGGTGTCGCGTCCGCTGACCTCTATCTCAGCGTGCTGGTCGTCGGCGAGCTGAGACAAGGAGTGGAGCGCCTACGTCGGCGTGACGCAACGGCAGCCGCCGCGATCGAGGACTGGCTGACCAGACTCGAGTCCGAGTATGGCGACCGGATCGTGCCGGTCACCCTGCGGATAGCCGAGATGTGGGGTCGCCTCAACGCTCCGGACCCGCTTCCAGCGGTGGACTCACTGTTGGCGGCCACCGCCCTGGTGCATGGCTGGACGCTGGTCTCGCGCAACGAAGCGGATCTGGAGACGACCGGCGTACCGCTCCTGAACCCTTGGGGCTGAGCGCCGACCTTCGACAGCGCTGACGACTCAGGTACGCCGTCGGCAGCGGGTGAGTCGGCCTGCCTGACGGAAGTCTCAGCGACCAGTTCCGGCAGTGCAGATCCTGGTAACCCCAGATGTCGTCGCAGTCGTCCGGCGGCGCGGCGCGACGGCCGCCGATCAAGCGCGCGGGGAAGTCCGAAGGGTCTATCGGAAGGACTTCCTGGAGCTTGGCCGTGCTCCCATGAGGCGAGGACCAGCCAGCAGTTGAGCCTGGCCTGCGGGAGACATCGACCCCACGCTGATCCGGCGGCCCGCGTCAGCCACCCGAGGGCCAGCCGCCGTACGGCACGGTGATGATCTCCAGGTTGTGTCCGTCCGGGTCGTCCCAGTAGAGCCCCCGCCCGCCGTCGTTGGTGTTCACCCGGCCCGGCTCGCGGTGGGAGGGGTCGGCCCAGAACGTCAAGCCGCGCTCGACGATCCGCGCGTGGATCTGGTCGAACTCCTCCTCACCGACGAGGAACGCGTAGTGCTCAGGACGCGGCTCGCCGTGGTCGTCGGCGTAGTCGAACGAGACATCGTTGGCGACCTGCACGACGACGAACGGCCCGTACGTCGTCGGCTGCTCGAGACCCAGGATGTCGACCAGGAACTGCGCCGAGGCGTGCTTGTCGCGCACCCGCACGATGGTGTGGTTCAGCGAGACGCTCATGGTCTGTCCTCCTTCGACGTCCCTCAGAGGGCAGACTACGCCGGGCCATGAGTGGCGTAGGAGTATTGCTCCATGGTCGTCATCGACGGTGTAGAAATGGTGGATGTGCGCGAGGCGGCTCGCCTCGTTGGCCGGATACCGGAGAGAGTGCGTCGATGGGTGTGGGCCAGCCGCATCACCGCCGCGAAGCACGGAACCAAGCTGATGCTTCCCACCGCCGAGGTTCTTGCCCAGGTGCACGGTGCCGCCGGGTCCGGACCGTCGTGAGCCTGCGGGAGTGGGCCGAGAGGGTACGACGTACCGACTCCGGCGGCGTGGGCGGCTCAGCCCGCGACCTGGTGCTGGATGACCGGGCTCGCCGCGACCGTAACGACGCCCATGCCGGTCGTTTACGCCAGCATCGTCGTCGATTGGGTGGCGGCGGGCAGTGATCGGCAAGGGCCGGCACGTCGCCTGCTCGATGATCTGGCGGCCGCCGGGTCCAGGGTCGTCGGCCCGCGGCTGCTCCGCGAGGAGGTCGCCAACGCGCTGCTGACAGGTCTACGACATGGGCTAGTCGCGCTCGCCGAACGCCTCGGCGAACAACTGGTCACCGCCGACGACGGGCCGCCGCGGCGAGTCGCCCTGCTCGGCTTCGTCGTCGGTGTTGACGGCGAGTGAGTCGGTTCGCTCCACGGGAGGCTCATTCGATCAGTCCCGGCAGTGGCCGGACATCTCCGGTGCTCGTGTCCACCAGGCCTGCGTGCGTCAACCTGATCGTGAGCGGCAGGATGTCGAAACAGTGCCGCGCGACGACCGGCAGGTCGTCCAGGTGAAGTCGCGGCGCCAAGGTCAGATGCGGCAGCCAGGCACCGGCCAGGTAGCCGCGATGGATCCGAGCGTCCACCGCGGTGAGCACGCGCACGACTTCCTGCTGCGTCGCGATCAGCTCGGTGGAGGCCGAAGGCACCAGCCAGCAGCGGCTGCGCGGGAAGACGCCGAGCGCGTCGAACCGCATGGTGAAGGGCGCCATCGCCGGCACGTCGGCGAGCGTTGCGACGACCGCGTCCGCGTCGTCGGCCTGCAGCGAGGCGAGAGTCAGGTGCGGCACGTGCCGGCCATGGGTATGCGTCAGCAGCGTCGGCAGGCCGGCTTCCTCGAGCCGCCGCCACAGCCCGCGCAGTACGCGATCGCCTTCCGCATCGGGAAGCAGGCACACCGCCAGTGCCAATGTGGGACCTCCGCTCGGGCGAGATGAAGGCGATCCCGTCCAGTGTGACCCGCGCACGCTGCAGCCTCCCGACGTGCCCTCCTCCGCCAGCCGCCTGAGCTCAGCGCACCGAGGCGTTCTGGATGGCCACCACGGGCACACCCGGACGCAGGCCGGGCACCGCGCCGTGGGGCGTGTGGAACAGCCACAGCGACAAGGCCCGCAGCGTCGTCCAGCAGTGCTCGGGAGCGCTGAGAGTGACCACGCGCGTGCCCATGGCGGGTGCCGGCGTCGCGAACATCGTGACCGGCTCGGTCCCGGGGAGCTGGAAGCTGACCTCGCCGAACACCACAGGCGCGTCGAGCCGCATCCGCACTGCGGCGCCGCTGACCGACAGGTCCAGCAGGTCGGCATCGATTCCGTCGACCTGGACCTGCATCCGGAGCGGGAAGCGGTGCGCGGCCCGGCGAGAGGTGGAGTACCGCTCGGAGCGGATCCGCAGCACCGCATGGGCCAGCACCGCGGTGGCGATGGCGACCCACAACCCGGCCGAGACCGTCGAGGCGGAACTCGTGTGCCAGGGGACGAGCCCGAGGTAGCCGAGGACGGCGTACCCCACGACTCCCAGGCAGGCGACGAGCAGCAGCACCACCACACCGGGCGCGCGACCTCGACTGCGCAGGGCGTGCGCCCCCTTCGGAGTGACCGCGAACGAGAGTGTTCGCCGGGTGAGCAGCCACCACAGGCAGGCCAGTCCGACCGGCACCCGCAGCACGCGGAGCGCGAACGCGGTCCGCCAGCGGATCTGGCGGCGCAGCAGCGCCTTGTAGCCGCACATCCGCACGGTGAACGCGGTCGCAAAGACTGCCATGAACTCGCCGGGTGGGGCGGTGGAGGTGGCCGCCCCCGTCAGCAGCAGGGCGACCGGAATGGCCAGGGTGAACACCGTGGCCAGTCCCTCCAGCCACCACAGCGTGCCGAGCACGTACTCGAGCTGGGTGCGCCAGCTCATCCACTGCTGCCGGCGCCACAGCTTCTCCGCCACGGCCACCTGCATCGCGCCGAGCCCCCAGCGGCGGCGCTGGACGAGATACTGCTCGGGCGTCGCCGGGGCCAGGCCGAGTGCGACGTTCTGGTGGTGGTACGCCGTGCGCCATCCGGCCCGCTGCAGCTTCAGTGTGGTGTGCATGTCCTCGGTGACGGTCTCGCTGGCCACCCCGCCCACCTCGCGCAGCGCTGCGACCCGCAGGACCGAGGTCGAGCCGCACCAGAACGTGCCCGCGCCGGCGTGCTGGCGGGCGGCCAGCTGCACGTTGAAGAACAGGCCCTGCTCCCCGGTGTAGCCGTCGTCGTCGAACGCGCCGGCGTTGAAGAACGTCTGCGGTGCCTGGACCAGCCCGATCCGGTCGTCGGCGAAGTAGCCGAGCGTCGAGGTCAGAAACGCCGGCAGCGGTACGTGATCGCAGTCGAGTATCGCGACCAGGTCGATCGCGCCCCCGCCGGCGGCTTCCTCGCGAGCCATCACGTCGAGCGCGTGGTTGAGGTTGCCGGCCTTCGCGTGGTCGTGCTCGGGCCGGCGGACGTACCGCACGCCGAGCTCACGGCACATCTGTTCGAGCCAGGGCCGGTCCCCGTCGTCGAGCACCCAGGTCTCGTGCTCCGGCTGGAGCTCACGCGCCGCGACGATGGTCGGACCGACGATTTCGGCGGACTCGTTGAAGGTCGGGATCAGCACCGCTAGGCGCATTCCGCCGGGCGGCTCTGTGACCGGGGGAGGCGCCGGCACGTCGATGGTCCACCAGCTGGCCAGCTTTGTCACCGACCCGATCAGCGGGAGAGCCTCGAACCCGACCAGCAGCCAGGCGGCCGCGCGCCACGGTCCGCTCGGCGGCAGTGTGGCGAGCACCCGCCAGGTGAGGTAGCCCAGCAGGGCCAGCAGCGCGACCACCCCGCCCACCCGGGCATGGAGCCGAGCGCGTCGCGACTCGGTGATCGGTGCGGTCACGCCGTGCGCCCAGGCCGCGAGCCGCGGCGGCGTGGTCGTGGCCGCAGGCCGCCGCTCGAGAGTGCGGACGGGTGGGTCCGAAAGGAGGACGGTCATCGGGTTCCTTTGGGCCGAAGGGTGTGGAAATTGTGGGGTCTGGGACTATCCCTCCCGGGCCTGTTTGTCCGGATATCGTCCGTTTAGTCGACCCAGCCGCCCGATCGGACGATGACCGGTACGCCGTGACCGACGGCGCGAGTCATAGCCTTGGCCGCCATGGCCAAGAAGCGAAAGGCGCGACGTACCGAAGCTCGACGCACGCACCTGCGCTCGATGCCGACGCTCCGTGACGAGGAGCCGCCGTCGGATGAGGCGATGGACCAGTCGCTGATGCAGGGCCTCGCGGTGCGCTGCCGACTCGGTCTCCCAGCGCGCCTACCTCTTCGTGCACGCGATCGGGGCCGACCCGTCTGCGCAGTACTACGGCGTCGAGCTCGGCTCGCCGGACTACCTCACGTCCGGGCGCCGGGCGGACATCATCGAGCAGCGCGACCGCTGGCTGGAGTCTGCCGGGGCCTGAGGGAGTCGTTGCCGCCGTTGCCTTGCACCGCTCAACCTGTCGGTGCCCGGTGATTGCCTGACAGCATCGCAACAGGGTCGGGCGGGAGCAGATGATGTACGCTGTAGTAGAAACGACGACGTCGTGTTGACCGTGTTGTGGACGGAGGGCCAATCCGAGCACATCGCGCAACGATCCCTTCGGTATCCAGATGGGGACGACCTCCAGGTCGCCTGGGTCGATGAAGCGGTCGCGGACGCCGGTGCCGTCGTACAGGATCCGGATCCCCGCTCGCACATCGGCGCGATTCGGATCGTGGGGTACTCCTCGTGTTTCGCAGTTTTCGTCCGACCCTGGGGTCCACGGGCAGGGCGTGAGGTGACCACCGTCCCAGGACGTGGCTGATGCGGGTGGCTTGCGGCGTGGCGCAGTGACTGGTGTTACGGAAGTGACAACAGTGGTTTCATGTCTTCCCCCTCGCGCGGCTCCGCGTCTTCCCCGCCCGGCCCTGCTCCAGATCGCTCCTTGCCGACACGGAAGGGCGCCGGCGCGTGTCTTCCCCAGAAATCGGGCACGCCGGCGCCCCAGGGTTCGAGGGTAGCGGTCCCGGCCTCGCTGGTCGGGTTGCTGGAGGGCTTCCGGGGGTGTTTCACCGCGCCCACGTTCGCCACGTTCTGCGCGCTGGTCACCGGTCTGGTGGCGCAGACGGCCCGGTCCACGGTGTGCGGGATGTGGGTCGGGGCCAGGCTCTCGGCGGTGTGCTCGCATCATCGGGCGCACCGGTTCTTCTCCCACGCCCGCTGGTCGATCGACCAGGTCTCGGCGGTGCTGGCGCGGCTGGTGGTCTCGCTGCTCGTGCCGGCCGGGGAGCCGGTCCGGGTCGCGGTCGACGACACGCTGTTCCACCGGCGGGGACGCACGGTGCACGCCGCGTCCTGGTTCCACGACGGCTCCGCCGCCGGCGCCCGCAAGGTTGGCTACGGGAACAACTGGGTGATCGCGGCGATCGTGGTCCGGCTGTCGATGCTGGACCGGCCGGTCGCGCTGCCGGTGGGATTCGCCCTGGTAGTCAAGGGAACCACCGACTCCCGGCTGGCGTTGGCCCGGGGCCTGATCGAGCAGATCGCCGACGCGGTGCCGGGACGACGCATCGACGTGGTCGCCGACTCCGCCTACGCCGGCAAGGCGCTGCGCGGGCTGCCGGCGTCGGTGACCTGGACCACCCGGCTGCGCTGCAACGCTGCCCTGTACAAGCTGGCGCCGCCACGGACCGGCAAACGGGGCCGGCCACGGCTGAAGGGCAAGAAGCTGCCGAAGCTGGCCGAGCTGGCCAACCAGGCGAAGTTCACCGAGGCCACCGTGCGCCGCTACGGCGCCGAGGCCACCGCGGCCGTCGCGGTGGCCCGGTGCCTGTGGTACGGCGTCTTCGGCCCCCAACAGGTCCAGGTCGTGCTCGTGCGCGACAAGGCCACCACCGGCTACGACATCGCGCTGGTCACCACCGATCTGGACGCCACCCCCGCCCAGATCATCGAGAGGTACGCCTCGCGCTGGTCGATCGAGGTCGCGATCGAAGACGCCAAGCAGACCGTCGGTGTCGGCCAGGCCCGCAACCGGCTGCCCACCGCAGTCGAGCGCACCGTCCCGTTCGGGCTGGTCACCCAGACCCTCGCGATCTGCTGGTACGCCACCGAAGGCCACCAACCCGATGACGTCGCCGCCGTCCGCAGCCTCGCTCCCTGGTACCGGACCAAGACCCAGCCCTCGGTGCTGGACATGCTCGCCAAACTCCGCCGCGTCATCATCGCCGCGCAATTTCGGTCGGGACCGCCTCAGCAGGCCACCCTCGAAGAAATCAACATCCTCCGACTGGCCTGGGAAGACGCGGCCGCATAACTGCGAAAGACGAGGGTACTCGCCGAGCGCGGGTTATCTGATCACGGTGATCGCGGTGCGAGTAGGAGGAACTCTGTGGGGCAGCACTGCGTGGAAGACGACGGGAGGTGACCGACGTGCCTATCGCCGAGCCGCCTCAGGAAATTGAAGAGGAGCTGCGCCGCAAGCTAGCGGAGTCGGCTGCAGAGTACGCCGACGAGGAGCGTGCCGCCGCGGAGGAGGAGATCCGTGAGCGCGAGGAACGCGACAGAGCTTCCCTCGTGTACTCGGTTCGCCTGCCGCGAGAGGTGTACGACGCGGTGCGGGCATTGGCTGAGCAGCAGCATCTGACCCCGTCCGCCTTGATTCGGCAGTGGGTGTCCGAACGCGTCGACCAGGCGCAGCCGACGGAGAAGAACGACGGCGACCTCACCGACGCGGTGGCTACGCTGCGCCGGGATGTGGAGCGCTTGGCCAGGCTGACGCGACCGGCCTGATCACAGAGAGCGTGGACCCGGTCCCCTGCGGACGGGCGATCAGTCGGCCAGCAGCTCGCCGGGGTCGAGCTCGACGGCGCGAGGTACTCCGCCGGCTTGCGGACGGTGTCTTCGATGCGGGTGCTTGGGGAGAGCACCTCGACGGCGATCAAAGGCGGCTCGGAGATCGCCCGCTCGGACGTGGAATCTCCCAGAGGACGGGAAACAGCGAGGCTGTGCCCATTGTGTCAGGTCGGCCGCAACGCATCGTGCCGCCGATCGTGCCGCCTGACACCGATGAACAGTGCGTACGACGGGCAGCTCGTTAGGCTCGCCAGGTGGGTGGAGCGGTCGGGATGTGGCCGGTCGACGCCGAGTCCCTGAGGGAGACCCAGCACGGTCTCGCCGCCGCGAGGCCACGCCCGTGGCAGGCCGAGCCGGCCGGAGCACGGATCAGCGGTTGCTGGGCGTGCTTCCCGCGCGGCCTGTCTGGCAGGGGCGGCACGCACGACCCCGCCTGGGCTGCCTCGGTCGTGCTCGTCGGCGGTCGCGTCGTGGACCGCAGTGTCGTCGAGGGGTACGCCGGCGCGCCGTACACACCGGGCCTGCTCGCGCTGCGACTCGGTCCGTTGCTGGAGAAGGTCGTCAGGAGCCTGGCCGCGCCTCCCGACGTACTCCTGCTCGACGCGACCGGGCGCGACCATCCGCGTCGGGCCGGGCTGGCGCTCCACCTGGGCGCTGAGCTCGACGTGCCCACGGTCGGCGTCACGCACCGGCCGCTGCTCGCCGAGGGAGAGTGGCCCGCCGACGTTCGAGGGGCAGTCGCTCCCCTCCGGATCGGACGTGAGGAGGTCGCCCGGTGGGTGCGCACCCAGCCGGGGACGCGACCGCTGGTGGTGCATCCCGGCTGGAGGGTGGATCTCGACCAGGCCGTCGCGGTCGTGATGGCGGCGACCGCGTCACGGCGGACGCCGGAGCCGTTGCGGCGCGCCCGTCAACTGGCCCGAGAAGCCCGAGTTGACCAGCCTCACGCGAGTCCGAAACTCAGCCCTTGGCCACCCACGGAGTGAAGCTGCGTGGCTCGCCGAGCCAGTCGACGAGGCCGTTGCTGGTGCCGTCCGAGCGGGTGCCGGAGACGCGGACAGCGATGCGCACCTTTCCCGGGTTGCCGAGCGACTTGCGCGACATCCGCATGCGGACATGCTCCCGGGCGTAGTCGACGGTCATCTCGTAGAAGCCACCGACCGGTGCTCCCCAGTTCCGGTGCCCGAAGCCCTCGGTGTGCAGCAGCTGGTAGTCGGTGCCCACGAAGTAGCCGCCGACGAACACGAACTCCGGGCCCTTGTCGGTGCGGTCGGTGTCGATGTAGACGGCGCCGCCCGAGCCGGACATGGGATCGCGCCGCAGGTTGGTATGGGTCGTGGTCACGACGACGTTGCGATCGCCGTTGGTCAGCTTGACCGCTCGAAGGTCCGACCCGCGGGACGTGTCGTGCGGATCGGTCATCGCGATGCTTGCGGCGCTGGCCGGGCCTGCGACTGCGAACGTGAGGACGGCCGACAGGGCCGCGGCGCCGAGGGTGGTGATGCGCATCGGGTACTCGTCTCTCGAAGGCGGCGTTTCGCCCTGTCGGGGCTGCCGCGGTGGGATGTGCATCGAAGACGCGGCGGCCCTGGGGACGGTTGCACGTGTGCCCAGTGACGTAGGCCACCCATGTGGCCGGACCTGATGCGCAGCCGGCAACGGGCCGTCCTGAGTGCGGCCGGAACACGTGCGGGTGAGTTATCCACAACCTCGAAATTGCCCCTGGCGGCCCGACCGGTCCAGCAATTCAATGGTGCGGTGCCGAAATCACGAGGACGTCGTCCGAAGCACAACCGATCCCAAGCCCGCCGGAACCGGCGTACGCCGTATTCGAGAGACCGGGCCATGGCCGACCTGCCGATCCTGTTGGCCACGGACGCCGCCGAGGCACGTGGTGACGCGGCCGAGGCGGTGCGTCTCATCGAGCGGGACATGCAACGTCGCGACGACCAGAGCTTCTGGCGCCCAGAGAGGCTGCGCAGGTTGGCGCAACTGGTCTGGCTCGGCGACATGCTTCCACGATGGGCAACCTCTCGCTGGCTCCTCGCTCAGGCAGCGCAGTCGTTGGATCCGAGTGGCCGGGACCGGATCGCGAAAGCGTTCGACGTCGCGATGGCCATCCGAGCTGACACGACCGCCGTGGCCGACGCCGACCTCCGCGTGCGGGTGATGGATCACGACTGGGTATTCCGCCAGGTGCTGCTCTACGAGCGGGGCGGTCTGCACCACTTCCTCAATCAATCGGCGACGGCGGATCTGATCGCAGGTGCCGACAGGATTCGGAACTGGATGACGGCGCCGATGGGCGGCTACCGTCTCGAGGCCGAGTCGTCCGCCTTGCTGACGTGGACAAACCTGGCCACCGGAGACGAAGTCAGGTCGATGAATCTGGGAGGCGCATCCCTGATCGGGGTGGGGGAGTGCGCGATCGGCCGTCTGGTGCCGATCGAGGGTGGTGCCATGTTCGAGTCCGCGCCGCTGTACGTGACTGCCGAGGTCGCCCGTAGGGTTTCGTCCGACCCGCCGGCGTGGACGGAGGCGGTGTGCGACGGCTGCCACACATCCGATCCGGAGGAACTGCGCATCTTCACTGGCGGGAACGACTTCGGTCTCCTGACGGATGTGCCTTCCGCGGTTCGTCAGACCATCACCGCGGATGTCGTCGAACAGATCACCGGCCGGCCGATCCGACTCGAGACCACCGCGGACTGGGTCACGCTCGACGCAGCCTTCGTCCGGGCCGCCCTGGACGGCTCGCTGAGCCGAGTCGAGCTGCCGATCAGTCCGTGGCCGTCGGTGGCAGCCACATTGTTGAGCCCGCGCGTCGTGCTTGAACTCGGCCAGAGTCTCGGTGCGTCCGACTCTGCGAGCCTGACTCGGCTTGCCGACCTCCTTCCGGCTCCCGCGTCCGGCGTGTGCCGCGGCCTGGCCGCGAAGTTGTCCGCTGCTGCGTGAGCCACGACAGCCCGATCTCGACAGAGCTGTCGCGCTGGGGGCGGGCCTAGCTTCCTGGGGGCCCTATCCGCCGGCCTCGTTGGGAGTAGTGGTTGACACCATCGGCCCGCTGGCTGGTGCCCGGGTCGCTAACGCGGCCAGTTGTTGTCCACAGCTGCGCTGGAGGGGTTCCTGTCCACAGTTTCGAAAGTTTTTTCGAGGGGGGCTTGACTTTCTGATTGGGTTGCTGGATGGCAACCAGCACTGGGGTCGATGGCACCGGGCACATGCACGCCCTGTGTCGCCTCGCCGACAGCCTGGAGGAGTCGTTGGCTGAGGCGGTCGAGGTGCCGGCGTGGTCGATGAGCCCGCAGGAGCAGCGGTCGACGTTGACGGCGCTGTCGCGGGTGCGGTCCCGG
>DASSKK010000094.1:0-4759 GCA_035690495.1 Nocardioidaceae bacterium
CATCAGGTCGTCGTACGCCGACTGCTCAGCCTTGCGCCGGGCCCGCGTGAACGCGGTCTCCGGCCGGGGAAGCAGTCGCGGCGCCCGGTACTGGCCGTCCTTGGAGTTGGCGGCCACCGTCACCGCGAGCAACTGGGCGAGCTGGTCGGCCACCAGGTGCAGGAGGCTGACCTCGGTCGTCCACTCCGACAGCGGCGGTGCTCCCGAACCGCCCCCCATCGCACCCGCGGCAACCTCGGCCACCTCGTCGTCATCGGCGAGCGCTGCCCGGAAGTCCGAGGTCGCGGGCAGCCCGTCGATCAGGTTCAGCAGCCTCCGCCAGCGCCGCGACCGGAACTCGGTCGACAGGTCCAGCCCCGGGTAGTGGCGCGGCAGGTCGCGCTCGATCGCCCGGCCGTAGCGCCCTAGGAGCCAGCGGAGGCGTCGCCTTCCCCCGAGTTGCCGAGGCCGTAGTGCCGCATGAACCCGGCGATCAGCTTGTCCAGCTTCCAGCCGGACAGCCGTACCTTCTCGAACCGCTTCCAGTCGTCGCCGAGGGCGGCGCGCAGCGACTCGATGCCGAGGTCGACGGTGAGAAGATCCTGCCAGTCCACGTCGCGCACGTCGCGGACCTCGAACCGCTCACCGCCCGCGCGGAACGTGAACGGGCCCGGGTCGGACTCCTTCTCGAGCGTGTCGAGGTCGAGGGAGACCTCCGAGGGCTTCGCGTCGGTCACTTCTCGTCGCCCTTCTTCTCGCTCTGCGGCTCGCGCTTCGGCGGCGCCTGCTTGGCCGGACGCAGGCCGCGTGCGAGCGCCTGCAGGTACTCGCCTCGGTCCTTGACCGGGTCCACCGACACCGCACCCGTGCCGTCAGCGGAGACCAGCGTCACCCGCGCCATCAGGCGGTCCAGCCCATCTCGGCAGCGAGCGCGGCCATGCCCGGCCCGCCCATGAAGTACCGGAACGCGGTGCCGGCAGCGTCGTCGAGCAGCGCCGTGATCGACAGCGGGTAGACCAGGCCGGTGTCGTTGTTGGCGAACGTCTGGTCGCCGTTCTGCACGACGTTGGCGCGCAGGAAGTGCACGCCGATGAACACGTCGAGACCGTTCGCCTTGTTCACGTCCCGGAACAGCGCACACACGCGCTTGTCTCGCAGCTCGGGGATCTTCGGCTTGTCGAAGGTCACCTCCGAAGTGGTCGCATCCGGGGTCGTGCCCGACAGGTCGACGTTGTAGAAGGCGTCCAGCGTCTCCTTGTTCGTCTCCAGCCCGCTGACCGTCATCGACAGGGACTCCGAGGTCACGTCGATCCGGGACGGGTAGGCGTCGCCCCAGCCGAGGATCTGCGACTGGTTCACAGTGCCCGACAGGTTGGTGCCGTCCGTGGTGAGCTTGCCCAGCGACTTGTAGTCGGCGAACGCGGTCGGGTCGAGGTCGACCACCGGCGGCGTCGCGGCGTCGGACTTGGTGATCTTGGTCAGCGGCGCGGCGGAGTAGTCGGCGACGAGCATCGCCCCCACCAGCGCCTTGCGCTCGCACAACGAATTGAACGCCGCGAGGGTGTCGAATGCGGACATGGGGATTCCTTCCATAGTGGGGCGGGATCGAAGCGGGGTCTAGCGGCGGATGGTCAGGGTGTAGATCGCCCGGACCACCGAGAGCGTCTGGTCCGGGTAGCCGATGAACGTCGGCCCGGTGGAGCAGTGCGCCTCATCGACGAGCACCGGCCCGGCCATGAACGGGAAGCCGAGGAACCGGTCGAGCACCGCGTTCGCCAGATTCAGCGACGACCGCGGATCGTCGGCGTCCCTGACGGTGTAGGTCTGAATGTCGATGGTCGGCTGGTCGCTCTGCTGGTCGACCTGTCCGCCGATGCGGCCCACGCGGATCGCGGGCAGGCGGTCGGCGAGGTCGAGCGGGGTGACGGTGAACGTCTCCCCGAGGTCGGCGAGCCAGTCGCAGACCGCCTGCTCGATGTCCATCAGATGATCCCGGCCAGGTGGTCAGCCGTCATCGCGAGCACGTGATAGCCAGAGTGATTCGTCCACTGACCGTGGAGGGTGTCCCAGCCGTACTCCACGGCACTCGCGTGCTCGGAGTCGTTCACGAGGTAGCACACGGCGCGGTTCGTGCCGGCGACGCGCTGGGTGTGACCGCCGTCGACGTGGAAGCTGTCGACGTAGCCCTCCGTCAGCGGGGGGGCGTCCGGGCTGATCGCCTTGGCGAACGGGATGCCCTCGTCGAAGCAGGTGTCGATCAGCATCGTGTGCATCTCCGAGCCGCGCAGCAGACGGCCGGTGCCGACGTGGTCGGGCCTGTAGGTCGCCAATGCCGTCACCCCCCCACGCGCTTGAGCACTGCCGCGATGCCTGCCGTGCGGCCGGTGTACGGGTTGCGCCACACCGCCGCATCCCCCTCGACCTGCCACTTGCCGGTGTACGGCGTCGGGTCGATCACCACGTCCTGCGGCGCGAGGTCCGCACCGTCCGCGGCGAACATCGACAGGGACGTGATGACCTCGGCGCGACGGTCGGCGTTGTCCTCGTCGGACTCGCCGCGCGGTGCGAACGCACAGCCGGTGACAGCGTGGAACGTCGACGGCAGCGGGTTGCCGTACCGGTCGGTGCCACCGGGACGCTCGACGGTGACGGTGACGCCGTGGGCGAACACCTCAGAGCGTCCGATCCTCGGGCAGGAACGGGATCGCCGCACCGCCCTCCACCTGCAGGTACCGGTCATCGAAGCCGGGCTCGCCGCGCGTCGTGGCCAGCGTCGACAGGCCCGACGGCACCGCACCCGTGCGGTAGGGCGCGAGGATCTGCTTCTCAGCCTTCGTGAGGTACGGGCCCTCGTTGCTGAACCGCTGCGAGAACCCGAACGGGCCGGTGTTCTCTTGGGTGTAGGCAGGTGCGCCCGGAGCCGTCGTGTAGAGGCGGCCTGCTACTTGAACGGTCACCTGCGCAACGGGGTCCGGAGCGGCGGCGTCCGTGAAGTCCTGGCCGCAGTAGGACCGGACCAGCACCGACGCAGCGGACAGCACTGCCCCCGCCCGCGTGCTCAGGGAGGACTCCCCGAGCCACCCGGCGAGAGCGCTCACGTCAGCGAGCGGGGGCAGTGTCGCCATCAGGATCAGGCCACCCCGTCGTTGTCGAAGGTGATCTTCACCAGGCGCTTGTTGACGCCACCCTGCTCCACAGACGCAGCGCCAGCGAACGAGTCGACCAGGGAGCGGTCGACCGGGCCCGTGGCGTTGGTCGGGTCGTAGTCGCGCAGGTAGCGCATCCCGAACCCGTCCGCACTCGTCGCGGCCTTCATCGTCGCGCCATCCGGCAGTGCCGGAGCGAACGCCGCGAAGGTCACCGCGGTCTTGTGGAACGCGTATGCCTCGTTCTCACCGATCGCGTTCGAGGTGACCACGGAGAAGCCGCCGACGCGGGCGACGGTGGCCTCCTGCAGGGCGTTCGACGCCAGCGAATCGCCGGAGTTCTGCGCCTTGCTGATCCGGTCATCACCCAGGAGCGCGACCTCGACAGCGGACCCGACGAGCAGGTAGCGGTTGCCCTGCGGGACGTTGTTGTCGTTCAGCGCCTTGCGGGCCGGCAGGATCACGTCGACGAACGGGTCCGACGGTGCCGCCTCCTTGGGGCCGGAGTAGGTGATGGTCGTGGCCGCGTTGGCGGTGCCGAACACGGCGCCGATCACCTCCTCGAGCCCCTCGGCCACACCGCGCATCTGCGGGTTGAGCACCTGCCGAGCGAAGTCCCGGATGTCCAGGGTGAGCTGCTCGTCGGTGATGTTCAGCAGGTCGTAGATGTGGTCGGTGAGGACGACGTCGACCTTGGTCTCAGCCAGGTCCTCGGCGACCAGACCGGTCTGACTGCGCAGCGCGCGGGACTTCGCGGTCCGCACGGCCGGAATCCGCATCGTCACGGTGTCGTTGAGCGCGTACTGGAAGTCCTGCTTGGACAGGTCGGTGGTGACCAGTCGCGGCAGGACGATCTCGCGCTGCAGGAGCAGGTTCGCCGCGTCGACGATCTTCTGCGCCTTGATGAATGCGTTAGCCACGATGACCTCCTATGGTCGTTTGGTCGGCCGCAGCAGGCCCGTGGCGGGACCGGTGCGGGGTACTCAGATGCGCGGGATGTCGGCGACGACCTTGGAGATGTCCTCTTCGGGCTCGTCGTCAGGCTCCCCGCCTCCACGCAGCCGCTCCTTCGGCTTCGTGGTCGAGGTCGAGGTGCCGCCCAGTTCGGCCAACATCTCGTCGGCGTCCGCGGCCAGCTCGTCCTCGGTTGACCCGACAAGCCGCTTGGCCTGGCCGGGAGTGAGTCCCTTCGCGGCCGCCACCTTATAGCGGGCCAGTTCGGACTCTGCCTTGTCGGCGCGGGACTTGTGCGAGTCGCGGTCCTCGGTCAGCTTCTCGGAGTCGGACTTGTCGCGGTCCTCGTACTCCTTGAGCCGCTTCCGAAGATTCTCGGCCTCGCGGTTCGCTCGGCTGATCTTGGCTTTGAACCGCTCTAGGTCGACCTTGTCGCCACTCTTGGACGCAGCCTCCTCGGGCTCGCCTTCGTCTGTGCGGGATGCGAGCAGTTCCTCAACTGCCGCCTCTTCTACGGCCTGATCCTCCGGGGACAGGTCATCTTCCTTGGGCATTTTTTGCATGACCTCCTTGGGTCAATCAGTGACGCCCCTCCGGGGGGCGGGTTTGGTCGCGCGATGCGACCAAGACTTGGGGCCGGAGTCAGTGCTCCTGGCCGGGGTAAACGCCGAGCGCGGCCT
>DASSKK010000095.1:0-95107 GCA_035690495.1 Nocardioidaceae bacterium
AGGTCGCCGATGTCGAGCTTGGTGGCGAACTGGCGGAACTCGTTCTTGATCCGGTCGAACACCGCCTCGTCGTAGTCGACGAGATCCATCTTGTTGACGGCGAGGACGATCTCCTTGATGCCGATCAGCGCCGCGAGATAGGAGTGGCGCCGCGTCTGGGTCAGCACGCCCTTGCGCGCATCGACGAGAATCAGCGCGAGGTTGGCGGTCGAGGCACCGGTGACCATGTTGCGCGTGTACTGGATGTGCCCCGGGGTGTCCGCGATGATGAACTTGCGCTTCGGCGTGGCGAAGTAGCGGTAGGCGACGTCGATGGTGATGCCCTGCTCGCGCTCGGACCGCAGCCCGTCGGTGAGCAGTGCGAGGTCGGTGTAGTCGTAGCCGCGCGACTTCGACGTACTCTCCACCGACTCCAGCTGGTCCTCGAAGATCGCCTTGGAGTCCAGCAGCATCCGCCCGATCAGCGTCGACTTGCCGTCGTCGACCGACCCGGCGGTGGCGAACCGGAGCAGGTCCATCTGCGCGCCGATGGGGGAGTCAGTGGTTTCGGGACGCTCGTCGCGGTCGCTGGTTTCGACAGGCTCAACCGGCGTGGGGTCGCTCATCAGAAGTAGCCCTCCTTCTTCCGGTCCTCCATGGCTGCCTCGGAGAACCGGTCGTCGCCACGGGTGGCGCCGCGCTCGGTGACCCGGGCGACCGCGATCTCCTCGATGACCTTGGCCAGCGTGTCCGCCTCGGACTCCACGCACCCGGTCAGCGTCATGTCGCCGAGCGTGCGGAAGCGGACCATCTTCTCCTCGACGGTCTCGCCTTCCTTGGGCTGGACGGCCTCGGACTCGGAGAGCAGCATCCCGTCCCGGGCGACGACCCGGCGCTTGTGCGCGAGGTAGAGATGCGGGATCTCCACCTGCTCGCGGTGGAGGTACTCCCAGATGTCCAGCTCGGTCCAGTTGCTGAGCGGGAAGACCCGCATGTGCTCGCCGCCGTGCAGCTTGCCGTTGTAGAGGCTCCACAGCTCCGGCCGCTGGTTCTTCGGGTCCCACTGGCCGAACTCGTCGCGGTGGGAGTACACCCGCTCCTTGGCGCGGGCCTTCTCCTCGTCGCGGCGTCCGCCCCCGAACAGCGCGGTGAACCCCTCCTCCTCCGTGACGTGGAGCAGGGTCCCGATCTGCAGCCGGTTGCGGGACGTCTTGCCGTCGTCGACGACGATGCCGTCCTTGATCGCCTGGTCCACCGAGGCGACGACCAGGCGCAGGCCGAGGCGGTCCACCCAGCGGTCGCGGGTCTCGAGGACCTCGGGAAAGTCGAAGCCGGTCTCAACCTGCAGCACCGGGAACGGGATCTTGGCCGGGTAGAAGGCCTTCTCGGCCAGCCGGAGCATGGTGATCGAGTCCTTGCCGCCGGAGAACATCAGCGCCGGCTTCTCGAACTCGGCCGCGGCCTCGCGGAAGATGTGGATCGACTCCGCCTCCAGCTCGTCGAGCTGGGTCATCCGGTAGTCGGCATGCGTCATCGTCGTCATGGAAGCGGGAGAGACCTCTCTGTGGTCCGCCGGGGATCAGCCGTCATCGTACCGAGACACGGCTCCGGCACCACATCGGCGGGTGGGAGGACCCCAGGGCACTTCCCTGGTGTGTCACCATGACGTCCGGTGGTACACTTCTTCCATGCCGACCACCCGACCACGCCACCAGGTCACCGAGACTCCGTCCGTCCAGCATGCGCTGGACGCGGCCTCCCGGCACTGGCCGGGCCTGTCTCGGGGACAACTGCTGGTGAAGCTCGTGGAGGCTGGTGGCGAGGCCATGGAAGCGGAGACCCATGAGCGCGAGCGGAGGCGTCGAAAGGTTGTCGCGGAGACCAGCGGGAA
This sequence comes from Nocardioidaceae bacterium, assembly GCA_035690495.1. Lineage (GTDB taxonomy): Bacteria > Actinomycetota > Actinomycetes > Propionibacteriales > Nocardioidaceae > DASSKK01. The sequence goes on from DASSKK010000095.1 coordinate 1,871, forward strand.
GTACACGGGCTCCTACGGCGAGGGCTACCTCGATGGCTTGCGCGGCGACTGGCCCGAATGATCGCTCTTGACGCGAGTGTGCTCATCGCGCACTTCGACGCCGACGACTCGCATCACGGACAGGCCACGGCGGTCATCCTCGAGCAGGGCGCGGGAGGGCTGGCCATCCATCCGCTCAATCTTGCAGAGGTGCTCGTCGCCCAAGCTCTCGCAGGGAACGCCGACCAGCAGCTGGACGACGTCATGGCTCTCGGTGTTGAAGTCGTGGATATGGACCAGCGCGGCCCTCTTCGCCTGGCAGAGTTGCGTGCTTCGACGCGACTGCGCCTGCCTGACTGCTGTGCACTCGACGTGGCGCTGAACACGCGGGCGTCGCTGGCCACGTTCGACGACCGGCTTCGGAGAGCAGCGACCGCGCGGGGGATCGCGGTGATTCCCGCTCACTCCGATCACGAGGAGTGAGAGGCGCTGTAGGCGGCCCAGATGTCCGGGCGCAGCCGCCCGCGATCGGGTACGTCGAGCCCGGCGGCACGGGCCCAGGCACGGACCTCGGCGGTGCTCGGCTCCGGCTCGGCCGGCGCCGCGCCGATCTCGACGTCGTCGAAGCTCAGATCCATCCGAGTCGCGGCCGCCTGCTCGGTGCTCGCCCAGGCGTAGGCAGCGGCCAGGTAGCGGTAGGTCCACTCCTCGGCAAGCTGGCGGGTCTCGGCGTACACGATCGGCACGTTGGGCCAGCGGACCTGCAGCTCGGCCAGCCCGTCGGCCACCCGGGCCGGCCGGACCCGGTCCAGTCGGAAGATCTGCGAGTAGCGGTCCTCCACCACGACCGCGGCGCGTGGGAGCGCGGCGAGCTCGCCGAGGGCGAACCGCAGGGTGCCGTCGATCAGGCTGCCGACCAGGTCGGCGAGCGACTTGCGCTCGACCGCCGCCACCAGCCGGCCGGCCACGCTGACGCCGTAGTCGCCGCAGGGCAGCGCCCTCGGGATGGTGCCGGCCTGCTGGCCGGCGAACCGGTAGGCGTACCGCTCCCGGGTGTCGACCAGGATCTCCAGCTCCTCCACGCCGGCGGCCCGCGCGGTCGGAGTGCGGACGTTCGGGCGGGCCTGCTTGCGGGTGCGCGGGCTCTGCCAGAACACCGCGTCGCGGCCACGAGCCTTGGTGAACACGATCTGGGAGCGGTACTCCCGGCCGCGGTCCAGCACCAGGTCGATCGCCGCGCCACGCCGTACACAGGAGCGGACCGGCGCGCGCTCGACGATCTCCGGGTCGGCGGGCCACTCCTCGAGCCCGACCGGGTAGCAGTACAGCGCCTTGGCGCGGGGCCAGGTGCCCGACGTGCGCAGCACCATCCCCTCCCCGAGCGGCAGTCGCAGCAGGTAGGGCAGCCGGGAGTCCTCGTCGGGGTTGACCGCGATCAGCAGCTCGCTCATGGCGAGTCGGAGCCGTCCTTGTCTGAGCTGCCAGGGTGATCGGCGGGACGCCAGGCGGCGAGGTTGTTGTCGAACGCCGGCAGCCCGCGGGTCTGCCGCAGGTAGCCCCACAACAGCGGTCCGAGCAGCAGCAGGGCGGCCCCGGTGATGCCGATGACCGCCGGGGGGACGCCGAGCATCGTCAGCCCGGTCAGCGACAGCACGATCACGATCCCGCGGCGGGTCACCGACTGGGAGACCCAGTTCGCGATCTTCGCGCCGAGGTAGGTGCCCGGCGTACCCCCGACGATCAGCGGGATCAGCACCGCCCATTGCACGCCGTCGACCAGGATGTGGCTGATCGCCGCGGAGAACACCAGCGGCACTGCCTGCAGCAGGTCGGTGCCGACCAGCTTCACCGCCGAGAGCGTCGGGTAGAGCAGCAGCAGCGCCACCATGATCAGCGACCCGGACCCGACCGAGGTGATCCCGACCAGCAGCCCGCCGACGAGCCCGATCCCCAGCGTCGCCCACGGCCGCACCGCCGGCTCGTCGGTGCTGATCGTGTTGCCGCCGGTGACGTAGCGCAGCTGGATGTACATCCGGACCGCGTACGTCGTGGCGGTCAGCAGCAGCGCGGCGCCGATCGCCAGCTTGAGGATCCGGGCCTCGTCCGCGCCGCCGCCGATCGCGTCGACGATGTAGGCGCCGGCGAACGCGGTCGGCACCGAGCCGATCACCAGCCACATCACCAGTTTCAGGTTCGGCGAGCCGCGGCGGTAGTGGACCGCGGCGCCGACCGGCTTGTTGATCATCGAGGAGACCAGGTCGTTGGTGACGGCTGCGGCCGGGTTCACGCCGAGGAAGATCAGCGCCGGGGTCATCAGCGCACCGCCGCCCATCCCGGTCAGGCCGACTACGATGCCGACCAGGAAGGAGACCACCAGCACCGACAGTGCGGCGGCGGTGAACAGGTCGTTCACGGGTGGTCCTCCGAGTCCGGTGGTTGAGGTGCGAGCGGAGCCTCCGGTGGTTGAGGTGCGAGCGGAGCCTCCGGTGGTTGAGGTGCGAGCGGAGCCTCCGGTGGTTGAGGTGCGAGCGGAGCGTCCGGTGGTTGAGGTGCGAGCGGAGCGTCCGGTGGTTGAGGTGCGAGCGGAGCGAGCCTCGAAACCACCGGCAGGATCTCGGCGAGCACGTCGTCGATGCTGCGGCCGGTGGTGTCCACGCGCACGGCAGCGTCGTCGGGCTCCTCGTAGGGTGAGGAGATCCCGGTGAAGTCGGGGATCTCCCCGCGCCTGGCCTTGGCATAGAGCCCCTTGCGGTCCCGGCGCTCGCACTCCTCCAGCGGTGTCGCCACGTGCACCAGCACGAACCGGCCACCGGCGTCCTCGACCATCGCGCGGACCTTCTTGCGAGTCGCGTCGAAGGGCGCGATCGGGCTGCAGATCGCCACCCCGCGGTGCCGGGCGATCTCGGCGGCCACCCAGCCGATCCGGGCGATGTTGGTCTCCCGGTCCTCGCGGGAGAAGCCCAGCCCGGCCGAGAGGTGCCGGCGCACCACGTCGCCGTCCAGGCTGGTCACCGTCCGCTCGCCGCGCTCCAGGATCCAGTCATGCAGCGCCCGGGCCAGCGTGGACTTCCCGGAGCCGGACAGGCCGGTGAAGAACACGACGAGGCCCTGATCGGCGGGACCGGGCCGGTCGCGGGCCACGATCGCGGCGATGGCCTCGGGCAGCTCGCCCTTGTTGGCGACTTCGAGGATCTCGCCGGATGCGTACGCCGAGACGACGCGCTCCCGCAGCAGCCGGTCCTTGCCGGCGTCGTCGCGTGGGGCGAGAGGTACGGCGACCACGTGGGCGTCGTCGAGGTGCGAGGCCGCGGCGAGGGCGGTGCGGATCAGCGCGGGGGTGGAGAGGGGGCGGGGTGCCGGTGGTTTCGAGGCTCGGCTAGCGCCTCGCACCTCAACCACCGAAGGGGCGAAGGTGAGCAGCACGACCGGGCGGCCGTCGGCGGAATCGCGGATGGCGTCCAGGTCCTTGCCGGTGAGCGGGTCCGACACGGGCACGGTCAGCGACTTGTCGCCGTACCGCTCCCGGACCTCGGTGGGGGACAGGTACAGCCTGCGGAAGGCCCCGAACTCGGGGTGCGCCAGAGGCGTGACCTGCCCGGTGAGCCCGACGAGCTCGCCGGCGTCGTAGGTGTCGGTGACGCGCATGCTCGCCAGGGGCGTTCCCTCCGGGTCGACCAGGTCGAGCCCGTCTGCCTCCCGGGCGGCTGCCGCCACCGCGGCGGGCACCTGGAGCGTGACCAGCCCGCCCGGCCCCTCGAACCCGGCCAAGCCGAGCACCCCGTGGCTGAGCAGCTCGAGGTCGTCGAGCTCGCGCGGGCTCGGACAGTGCTGGGGCAGGGACGGCACCCGGCAATGGTGCCCTATCGCCGGTGGGTACCGTCTGCGCCATGCCCACCGCCGTCCCGTCGCCCGCGATCGTCGCCGAGGTCGTTCGCTCCGGCTTCGTCGAGGGGCATCACCATGGGTCCGTCGTCGCATTGACCGCGGACGGCGACATCGAGTTCTCGATCGGCGACGTCGAGTCCCAGATCCTGCCGCGCTCGTGCAACAAGCCGATCCAGGCATTGGGCATGGTCCGCGCCGGGCTCGACCTCGAGCCGAGGCTGCTGGCCACCGCGTGCGCGTCGCACTCCGGCGAGCCGTTCCAGGTGGTCGCGGTCCGCGAGATCCTCGCCGGCGTGGAGCTCGACGAGTCGGCGCTCCAGACGCCGCCGGACTACCCGATCGACGACCAGGCGCGCGACGATCACATCCGGGCCGGGGGAAGCCGGTCGGCGGTGACGATGAACTGCTCGGGCAAGCACGCCGCGATGCTGGCGACGTGCGTCATCAACGGGTGGCCGATCAAGACCTACCGCGAGCCGGACCATCCGCTGCAGCAAGCGATCCGAGGCACGTTCGAAGAGATGACTGGTGAGCCGGTCGGGACGGTCGCTGTCGACGGATGCGGCGCACCGCTGCTGTCCGCCTCGCTGACCGGGCTGGCCCGGGCGTTCTCCCGGCTCTCGCTTGCCTCCGACGGGCCAGAACACAGGGTCGCCGACGCGATCCGGTCCTTCCCCGAACACGTCTCCGGGACCCGCCGCGACGAGGCGGCGCTGCTGCACGCGACCCCCGGCGCGATCGGCAAGGCCGGGGCCGAGGGCTGCTACGCCGTCGCGCTTCCCGACGGCCTGGCCGTCGCCTTGAAGGTCGACGACGGCGCTGCGCGGGTGCGCCCCGCCCTGATGGCCGCCGTGCTGGAGCGGCTCGGGCTGCCCGGCGACGCGGATGCGGACGCGGTACGGCGTACCGGCGTCGTCGAGCTGCTCGGCGGAGGCCGGCCGGTCGGGTCGATCCGCGCCACCTTCTGACCTGGCGCTAGCCGGAGCGTGCGCGCTGCGGGCGCCGTACTCGCTTGTTTGACTGATGATGTGCGCCGTGTCACGGCTCCTCGGCTTGCATTTGCTTGCAAGAGTTAGCAACATGGGGGCATGGCAAGGAAGTTCGGAGTAGGCAAGACGGTCGAGGGGCTCGGTGAGTACCTCAAGGACCAGCGGCTGGCCGCCAGCCTGTCGCTGCGCCAGCTCGCCGAGCAGGCCGGGGTGTCCAACCCCTACCTCAGCCAGATCGAACGAGGTCTGCGCAAGCCGTCGGCCGAAGTGCTGCAGCAGCTCGCCAAGGCGCTTCGGGTCTCCGCGGAGACGTTCTACATCCGCGCGGGGATCCTCGACCCCGAGGAAGGGGAGGTCCGCTCCGTGGAGCTGGCCATCCTCGCCGACACCGGACTGACCGAACGACAGAAGCAGTCGCTCGTGGACGTGTACCAGTCGTTCCGCGCGGCCAACGACACGACCACAGGAGGTAACTGAACAATGGCTCCACAGTCCATCACCGCCAACCCCCTCGGCAAGCAGTTCGACGCGCTGACCAAGCAGGTCAACGCCCTCGGCAGCCAATTTGGCACCCAGATCGATGCGAGCCGGCCGTTCTACGCCGCCGTCGGCGCAGGCGACCTCGCCGTCGAGTTCGCCCGCACCAGGGCCAACGACGTGCAGACGCGCATCGCCAGGATCGACCTCGACCCGACCGCACTGCGCGAGCAGGCGCTCAGCGGGTATGCCGACCTGGCCGCCCGCGGCAAGAGCCTCGTCGCCCGGGTACGCCGTCAGCAGGCTTCGGCGGATCTCGCGGAGCAGGCCGAGAAGACCACGACCAAGGCGAAGACCACGGCCACGCAGGCCAGGAAGTCCGCGCGGACCACGAAGTCCTCCGCCAAGGCCACCGGCACCTCGGCGCGCAAGACCGCCGGCGCCGCGTCGAAGGCGACCAAGGACGCCGCGTCGAAGACCGGCAAGTAGTCCTTGCCCTTGGTGGTTGAGGTGCGGAGGAGCGAAGCGGGGGCCCTGCCCGGTGGTTGAGGTGCGGAGGAGCGAAGCGGGGCCCTCCCCGGTGGTTGAGGTGCGGAGGAGCGAAGCGGGGGCCCTGCCCGGTGGTTGAGGTGCGGAGGAGCGAAGCGGGGGCCCTGCCCGGTGGTTGAGGTGCGGAGGAGCGAAGCGGGGGAGCCTCGAAACCACCTCGATGCACCACGCTGGGGCGGATTCGAGGCTCGGCTAGCGCCTCGCACCTCAACCACCGAGCTGCGCTCGCACCTCAACTGCCGGCGCATTCGGATAGGCTGAGAGCGTGTTCGCGCTCTTCCAGCTCCAGAACGCGATTCTGGGCATCGTCACGCTGGCGACGTTCGTGCTGGAGGCGTGGGCGTTCATCGACGCGGTCTCGCACCGGCCGGACGCCTTCCCCGCTGCGGACAAGCTCACCAAGCCGGCCTGGCTGATCATCCTCGGAATCGCGATCGCCGCGCACATGCTGTTCTGGAGCCCGATCAGCCTGCTGAACATCATCGGAACCGTCGCCGCGATCGTCTACCTCGTCGACGCCCGGCCGGCGATCCGCTCTCTGACCCGCCGCTGAGCAGGCGGCTGAATGGCCTAGTTCGACCGGGCCATCTTTTGCAAATCGCCTGTACCGACGCCTAGCCCCCCATATGGTCCGAGATACGCGCGGCTGTCAGCCATGCGGAGCGGCCAGTCTGTCAGGAGGGGGTTGGTCCGGTGACCCTCGCTGTCGAAGCTCCGCGCGAGAGCCTCGTAGCCGCAGCCACCCCTCGCATTCGCCATTCCTTGCGGATGCTGATCCTGGCTGTCCTTCTCGCCGACGCCGGGATGCTGGTGGCGGCCGCACTTCTTGGGTGGAACCTTCGGTTCACGGTTGACATGTGGGCGCAGCATCCGGCCGCCGGAGTGTCCCTGGCAGCGAGCGCGGCGCCGTGGATCGTGGTCGCGTGGCTACTGATCTTGGGTGCCCAGGGCGCCTACGCGGTGCGCAACTTCGGGGCGGGGGCGGAGGAGTTCCGCAAAGTCATGCTGGCCTCGATGCTCACTGGCGGGTTGGTGGGCATGTCGTGCTACTTGATGAAGATGGACCTGTCGCGGGGGTTCGTACTGCTCACGTTCTTCATCGGGACGCCCCTGTTGCTCGTCGAGCGCTACGGGGCACGCAAGGTGCTGCACGCTCTGCGCGGCCACGACCGGCTGGCTCATCGTGTCGTCGTCGTGGGTGGCCCTGCCGGTATCACCGAAGTCGTCGAGGCCCTCCAGCGGGAGAGCTTCCTGGGTTTCCGCGTGGTCGGAGCATGCGTACCACCGCAGCAAGCTCTGGATCCGTCGTCCCGCACGCCGGTGCCCGTGCTTGGCACCGTCGATCGGTTCAGGCAGATCTGCGAAACCGTCGGCGCCGACACCGTCCTCGTCGCGCGCGGCGGTTACGCCGACTCGCGTGAGCTACGTCGGATCGCTTGGGACCTCGAGGGCTCCAGCATCGATCTTGTCGTGGTGCCCAGCCTTACCGACGTCGCCGGCCCGCGCATCCACATGCGTCCGGTCGCCGGCCTGCCGCTGCTGCATGTCGAGCAGCCCACCGCCGGGGCCGCCGGCGGCCTCGGGAAACGCGTCTTCGACGTGGTGACCGCATCGCTTGCGCTGATCGTGCTCTCCCCGCTGATGCTCGCGATCGCGGTGGCGATCAAGCTCCACGACGGCGGGCCCGTGCTTTTTCGGCAGCCGCGGGTCGGCCGCTCTGGTGAGCGATTCGGGATGTGGAAGTTCCGCTCGATGGTCCTGGACGCCGAATGCCACGAAGCGCAGATGCGTCAGGACCAAGGGCATGAAGGTGCTTTGTGGAAGATGCGGGACGACCCGCGGATCACTTCGCTGGGCCGCTTCATCCGCAGAAACTCCATCGACGAGTTGCCCCAGCTCTTCAACGTGCTGCGCGGCGAGATGAGCGTGGTCGGCCCCCGGCCTCAGCAGGCCTGGGAAGTCGACACCTATGAGGTCGACGTGCGCCGCCGATTGCTGGTCCGTCCCGGGCTGACCGGGCTGTGGCAGGTCTCTGGCCGCTCGTCGCTGAGCTGGAGCGACGCTGTGCGGCTTGACCTGTACTACGTGGACAACTGGTCGATGACCAGCGACCTGGTGATCATCGCCAAGACCGTGCGGGCTGTCGTCTGCTCGTCCGGAGCCTACTGACCGACCCCGATTCGTCCGCGATTACGAGGGTCCTCCACGCGGGACGATCGCGGACGAATCGGGGGTGTCGAGGATCAGGGTGACCGGGCCATCGTTGACCAGGCTCAGCTGCATCTGCGCCCCGAACACCCCGCGCTCCACCCGTGCGCCAAGCCGCTCCAGCTCGGAGCACACCGCCTCGTAGAGCGGCTCTGAAACGGGGCCTGGTGCTGCGGCGTTCCAGGTGGGACGCCGGCCCTTGCGCGCGTCGCCGTACAACGTGAACTGGCTGACCACCAGCAAGGGTGCACCCACCTCGCTCGCGGATCTCTCGTCGCGCAGGATCCGCAGCGTCCAGATCTTCCGCGCGAGCCATGTGACCTGTTCCGGCCCGTCGTCGTGGGTCATACCGAGCAGCACCACGAGCCCGGGTTCGTCGATCGCGCCTACCGCCTGGCCCTCGACCCGCACCTGGGCACCGAGGACGCGCTGCACCACGGCCCGCACGCGGCGAGTCTACCGGCCGTGCACACTGCAACCGGTCACCTGACCGCTTCTGTCGTCCGAGCGGCGACCGGGGGTGTCGCAACCGGTCAGGTGACCCGTTGTGACCAGCATCTCCTGGTCAGCGCTGGGCGAGGAAGTGCTGCCGCCACCCGTCGGACAGCCGGGTCGGCAACCCACGGCAGCCCGCTTCTGCCAACGCGGTGCGGACTCGGTCGATGGTTCGCTCCGGCTCGCGGTAGACGCCCTTGGCGGTGACGACCAGGATCCTCAAGCCCTGTTCGTCGAACTCCTCGCGGCGTTCCAAGTCACTCTCCCATTGCGCGGTGCGCTCGATGTGGTGACGTCCGTCGTACTCGACGATCAACCGCAGCTCCGGGTAGCTGAGATCCAGTCGGCGCAGCACGCGGCCGGCCTCGTCGTAGAGCGTGTGGTTCACCACTGGTTCGGGGATGCCGGCGAGCACGAGAAGCAGGCGGAGTCGCGTCTCCATCGGCGAGTCCACCCCCGCGCGGGCGTAACGGGCGGCGGTGCGGGCTGTGCGGGCGTACCGGTCGTCGCTTGCCTCGCATGCCTGGACCAGGTCCCCGGGGGTGATGTCGCCGAGCCGGATCAGCGCGTCGGCGACCACGACCAGATCGACAAGGGAGAGCATCGAGGCGAGTTCGACGAACATCCGGTAGGGGTGCGATACCCGGATGCCGCGGTGTCGGATCACGTGTGCGTTGCGTCTGGTGACATGGGTGCGGATCCCTTCATGCTGCCGGCGATCCTTGCTCCTGAAGACCGTGACGTGCTCGAACGGGTCGGTGGGGATCGGCAGCTTGCAGATCCTCGCGGCGGTCGTGTGCGAGGCGAACGCGGTCGGCGGGTGAAGCATCAGCGCGGCCTCGGCGCGCACCAGTGGTGAGTCCGGCACCTCGTCTCGGATGTAGACGCCGCGGAAGATCCGCCGGAACAGCGAGGTGCGCAGGATCTTCGGTGACACGTGCGCGCGCACCGCGTCGGCACGGGTGAAGGGTCGCCGCTGGTCGAGCTCGAGGACCGCCTCGTCGCCGGTGCTGCCCCCGGTGCTGTCCGCGGCGTCGTCCCCGGGCCCGGTGTGCTCCGCGTCGGTGTTGTCGGCAGTGCGCTGTTCCATCCCGGCAGCCTGACGCGTCTGCGCCGGGGGCGCGAACGGTTCTCCACAGGTCGCTCTCCGGTACTTCGCCATCGCCCAGCAGTTGTCCGGGCCGTCGCAAGCGGTCAAGTGACCGCTTCTGACATGCGAGCGGCGACCGGGGACGTCACAGCCGGTCAAGTGACCGGTTGTGACGCCGAGGGCGGCCGGTCTGGCAGCATGCGGGCATGAGCGCCGACCCGACCAACCTGCTGCTGGTGACGGTTGCACCGACGGGGGCTGAGACCGCCAAGGCCGACTGCCCGCAGCTGCCCACCACGCTGGAGGAGCTGGTCGAGACAGCCAAGCGCTGCCAGGAAGCCGGCGCGGCGATGGTCCACGTGCACATCCGCGACGCCGAGCACAAGCCGACGCTCGATCTGGGTCGCCTGAAGGCGACGGTCGAGGCGCTGCGCGAGCAGACCGACCTGGTCGTCCAGCTGTCCACCGGCGGTTCCGTGCACGACCCGCTCGACCAGCGGCTGAAGGTGCTCGACGCCGAGCCGGATTCCTGCAGCCTGACGATGGGCACCACGAACTTCGGCGATGACGTATTCTCCAACCCGTGGCCGTTCGTGGTCGAGCTCTACCAGCTCACCCAGCAGCGGCAGGTGGTCCCCGAGTTCGAGCTGTTCGACCTCGGGCACGTCGCTGCGCTGCACCGGCTGCTGGACAAGCACGGACTGCCGTACGGCGGGCGGGTGCACTGCGACCTGGTGATGGGCGTGCCCGGCGGGATGCCCGGCACGGCCGACGCGCTGGTCGCCGCGGTAAGCGCGATGCCCGAGGCGGTCACCTCATGGTCGGCGACCGGGATCGGCCGCGCCACGCTGGCCGTCGCGCTCGCATCGCTGAGCAAGGGCGGGCACCTGCGTGTCGGCATGGAGGACGTGCTGACGCTGGCCAAGGGCGTCCCCGTCGAGCACAACGCCCAGCTCGTCGAGCGCGTCGTACGACTCGGCCGGACCGCCCAGCGCGAACCGATGACGCCCGCGCAGGCGCGCGACCTGTTGCAGGTCCGGTCCCGATAGAATCACTCGCTATGGAGGCTCTGTACGTCGTACTCATGGCAGCGATCGTGCTCGGAGTCGGCGGCATCGCGCTCGCCCTGGCCCGGCGCCTGCTCGGCAACGCACGCTGAGACCGCGATGCCCTTCGAGATCCCCGAGGACCTGCACCCCGACATGATGCCGGTCGCCTGGCTGCTCGGCACCTGGGCCGGCAACGGGCACGGCCAGTACCCCGACATCGAGAACTTCGAGTTCGGCCAGGAGCTGATCTTCACCCACGACGGGCGGCCGTTCTTCCACTACATGAGCCGCTCCTGGATCGTCGACGAGAATGGCGAGACGGTCCGCGACGCAGCGATCGAGACGGGTTTCCTGCGCCCGCAGGCTGAGGACGGTGGCGGCCTCGAGCTGTTGCTCGTCCACAACACCGGCATCCTCGAGCTGTGGTACGGCAACGTCGAGGGCGCCAAGATCGAGCTGAACACCGATGCCGTCGTACGGTCGAAGACCGCCCGGGAGTACGTCGCAGGACAGCGGCTCTACGGGCTGGTCGAGGGCGACCTGTACTGGACCCACGACATGGCCGCCGAGGGCCACGCGCTGCAGAACCATCTAGCCGCCCGGCTGCTGCGGCGCTGACCCGGTGGGTGAGGTGGTTTCGAGGCTCCCCCGCTTCGCTCCTCCGCACCTCAACCACCGGCTCTCGCGCTTGGCTCCTCCGCACCTCAACCACCGGCTCTCGCGGTTGGCTCCTCCGCACCTCAACCACCGACAGCGGTCGTCCTAGAATCGCACCCGATGGACACACAGACCGACTGGCGGGAGGTGCTGCGCGCGCACGGGCACCGGCTCACCCCGCAGCGCGAGCTGGTCCTCGCCGCGGTCGAGCGGCTCGGGCACGCGACTCCCGACCAGGTGCTCGCCGCGGTCCGCGAGGAGTCCGACGCGGTCAACCTGTCCACCGTCTACCGCACCCTCGAGCTCCTCGAGGATCTCGGCCTGGTCCGGCACGCGCACATCACCGACCGGGCGCCGACGTACCACTCCGCGAGCACCCCGCCGCACGTGCACCTCGTCTGCCGGGAGTGCGGGGCGATCATCGAGGTGGATCCGGAGATCGTCGCGCCGATGACCCGGACACTCGAGGGCAGCTACGGGTTCCGCACCGACATCGGCCATCTGACCGTGTTCGGCCGCTGCGCACGCTGCGGCTGACCTGCCCGCGGCCTGGCCTTGCGGCGGCTGGGAGAATGGGACCGATGAGCACCCAGCCTGCCCCCAGCCCGCTGCTCGACCTGCCCGACGCGGTCGCCGGCGAGGGCGTCGACGCGCCGGTCGCCGCCCACTACGGATCGCTGTACGGCGAGCAGCGCAGCCTGGCAGCCGGCGAGGGGTTCGTGGACCTGTCGCACCGCGACGTGGTGCGGGTCTCCGGCCCGGACCGGCTCTCCTGGCTGCACTCGCTGACCACCCAGCACCTCGAAGCGCTCCCGTCCGGCCGGCCGACGGTCGCGCTGATCCTGTCCCCGCAGGGGCACGTCGAGCACGCGATGTACGGCATCGACGACGGCGAGGCGTTCACCGCGCACGTCGAACCCGGCGCCGGAGGGGCGCTGGTGGCCTGGCTCGACTCGATGCGGTTCACCATGCGCGTGGAGGTCGCCGACGTGAGCGATGAGCTCGCGGTGGCCTGGCGGCCGGCGCGGGTGGCGCGGGTCTCGACAGGCTCGACCGGCGACGCCGACTCGACCGGCGACGCGGACTCGACCGCCGGGGTGGGGTGGGCGGACGGCTACGAGCTCGTCCCGCGCGCCAAGCTGAGCGGCTACGCCGAGGCGGCTGGGCCGCCGTGCGGCATGTGGGCCTTCGAGGCGCTGCGGATCGCCCGCGGCGAACCCCGCCTCGGCCACGACACCGACGCCCGGACCATCCCCAACGAGGCGGGCTGGATCGGCACCGGCGTACACCTGGACAAGGGCTGCTACCGGGGCCAGGAGACCGTCGCTCGGGTGCACAACCTCGGACGCCCGCCCCGGCGGCTCACCCTGCTGCACCTGGACGGGTCGGAGAACCGGCTGCCCGCCGGCAAGTCCGAGCTGCACCTCGCGTCCGACGCCGACGGTCGAGCCGTCGGGTTCGTCGGCAGCAGCGCCCGCCACCACGAGCTCGGACCGATCGCGCTCGGCATGGTCAAGCGCAACGTGGCGCTGGAAGTCACGCTGTTCGCCGACGGGCTGCCGGCCAGCCAGGAGGTCCTCGTGGACCCGGAGGCCGGTCTGCACGTGCGCCCGACCCTGCGCTGAGGCGGCCCGCGCCGAGCGCCCCCGACGCGGGCTCTAGGGTGAACCCCGTGGAGACGGAGTCCGAGCAGCGTCCCTGGGGGTCCTGGCACGTCCTCGATGCCGGGGAGGGGTACAAGATCAAGCGCATCCACGTCTCTCCCGGCAGTCGGCTGTCCTACCAGACCCACGAGCACCGGGACGAGCACTGGGTCGTCGTGCACGGCACGGCCACCTGCATGGTCGACGGACGCGAACTCACCCTTGCGCTCGGTGAGTCGGTCGACGTCCCGGTCGGGGCCGCGCACCGGATCGCCAACCAGGGGCGGCAGGAGCTGGTGATCGTGGAGGTGCAGCGCGGCGGCTACCTCGGCGAGGACGACATCGTGCGGCTCGAGGACGACTACGGGCGAGCCGCCGGCGAGTAGGAGCCGAGCGCCGGCGGGAGCAGATCGCGCAGCATCGGTCCGCTTTCCACGCGGTGCTGAACGCCGAGCGTGAGCTGGAAGCAGGGCAGCGTCGCGGTGAGCTGCTCGGCGACGCCCTGGATCGGGGCGAGCGCGGGTCCCTTGCCGGTCCCCAGGCAGAGCACGGCGGTCAGCGGCCAGAACCGGTGCAGCTCCGCGGCGCACATCGTGCCGGCGACCAGGTGCCTCCGTGCCAGGCCCGCCTCCAGGGGTACGACGGCAGGAGTCTCCACATTGCCGCGGCGGAGCGTCACCACCATGTTCGGTCGCAGAGACGGGACGCGGTCCAGCCAGGCCCGCTCGACCCGGCCCGGGACCGCGCCGGAGGCAGCCGCGGCCGCGCCGCGCTGCGCGGGAACGTGACGCGGCATCGGCAGGTCTGCGGGCAGCCGCAACGGCTCGCTGAGCCCGTGCACGACGGTCCCGTCGCTGACCCCGAGGTTGTCGCAGGTACCCCTGGCGCCGGCGAACAGCTCGCGGGCCAGCAGGCTCGACGTACCCGTCCCGGTCGGTCCGCCCAGCAGCACCACCAGCCCGCCTATGTCGACCACGGACACGCGCAGCGGCACCAGGTCGCGCACGATCGCCCACCACAGCGCCGGGTAGTGCAGCAGCACTTGCGCCCGCAGCCGCGCGAACCCCTGACGCTGCGCGCGGGCCGCGGTCAGCTCCGCGCGCGTGGGGGTCCACCGGGTGCGGACCGTCAGCGCGGCCTCGCGCACCGACCACAGCTGGGTGAAGCCCGACCCGCCGACGCTGTCGAGCAGCGTCTCGCCGCCCGGACCTGCCCAGACTCCTCGGGTGATCGGGCTGAACCCGGCGTGGTCGAAGGGCCGGTGGTTGGCCTCGAGGACGATCCGCACGTCCGGGCGGACCATTCCGCGTGCGACCTCCCCGCCGAGCCCCGCGGCATGCTGCAGGGACCGGTCGTAGCCACCGGTCTCGTCGTACACCGTGACCCGCTGTCCCGCGGTCACCAGCGACCAGCTCGGGTTCATCGCATCGCTCCTGGTCGACGGTAGGAGCGCCGCCCTCGATGCCGGACCCGCCGCGAGGATGATCCGGGCTACGCCATTCGGGCCAGGTCCGACTCGATCTCCTGGACGCCCAGGTCGCGAGCCGCCGCGACCAGCGCCAGCGTCGAGTGCACGCCGGCCCGCGACAGCAGCCGTTGCACGTGGGTGCGCACCGTGTTGGTGGAGATGAACAGGTGCCGGGCCACCTCCGCCCGGGACATCCCGGCGACCAGGCAGCGCAGCACTTCGACCTCGCGCGCGGTGAGCGCGTCCAGGAAGCTCGGCTCCCGGAACGGGTCGAACGGGCCGACCGCACCGGGCGCGCCACGCGGGTCGCGACGCCCGGTGATGCCCACGGGGGCGGCCGGGCGGTGCGAGCGCCCCATCAGGTGGGTGAGCACCGGACGCACGACGTCCGGAGAGAGGTACAGCTCCCCGTCGAGCACCTTGTCGACGGCGTCGAGCAGCGTCTCGAAGCGCGAGCCCTTGAGCACCCAGCCGTCGGCGCCGGAGCCGATCGCCCGCACCATGCAGGCCGCATCGTCCGAGCCGGACACCATGAGCACCCTGGGCGCGCCGGGGAGCCCGCGCAGCTCGGCGACGATGTCGGCGCCGCAGCCGCCGTCGAGGTCGTAGTCGAGGAGCACGACGTCGGGGCCGACGTGGTTCGCGACGGCGAGCGCCTCGCCCGCCGAGAACGCGACTGCCGTCCGCACACCGGGCTCGGCGGCAAGCCGGACCGCCAGCGTCTCCGCGAACACCCGGTGGTCGTCGACGACGAGCACGCACAGCTCGTTCATGGCCGCCGTCCGTCGGAGTACGCGGGGACCAGCATCCGCACCGTGGTGCCCGGGCCGGGGCCGCTGAAGATCTCCAGCCTTCCCCCGCAGGCCCGCAGTGCCTGGTCGACGACGAGCATCCCGTGACCGTGGTTGAACGGGATCTGCCCGAACCCGGCGCCGTCGTCGACGACCTCCAGGCAGGCGTGGCCGTCCTCCTGGTGGGTGCGCACCCGGATCGTGCCGTCCGGGCCGGCCGCCCTCGAAGCGTTGTCGAGCACGTTGGTGACCGCGCGCCGGAGCATCAGCGGGTCGCCGTACCCGATCGCCTTCTGGGCCAGGTCCTCGACGACATTCGCGCGCTTGGTCAGCCGGATGATCTGGGCGCACTCCTCGACGAGGTCCCCCATGTCGACCGGCCAGGTCCGCAGCTCCTGCTGCTGCTGGCCCGCCGGGACCATCGCGAGGATGTTGTTCAGCAGCTGGCTGATCGTCTCCAGCCGCCGTTGCAGGGCCTGCTCGAGCTCGTCGTCGCCGGGCATCTGGGCGAGCAGCAGCCCTGCCGAGGCGTACTTGCGCACGTCGTGGCGGAACTGCTCCTGGTCGGAGAAGACGTGGTTGTCGTTCGTGGCGAATGCGTGCATGTCCGCGCCCCCCCGGGCTGTCGAGATCCGGTTCCGGATGAACCGTGCAGCGGGGTCCGGACTGCTTCAGACGTTGATGTCGCACGGTGTTCTATCACGCGCCCGCGGCGCCCGACGATGGCGATTCCGAGCCAGACTAGACCAGTGCTCGTCTCGGTCTAGACCGGCTTCGTGACGGATCGCTCGCACGTGGGCTCGGAATCGGCACGACGTACCCTTTCCTGAGGGCTCGCGGCAGCGGGCCGTCGTCGTCCAGAGTGGTGGGCAGGTGAGCGCGGTCGGGGTGCAGCGACAGGGCCCTTCGAAGGATGAGGGCACTGACAACGCCGGGGCGCTGCTTGCCGCACATGTGATCTCCGCGATGCCCGATCGTGCCTACCGGGACGGCGACCTGCTGCGGCTGGCGCGGCGGATGATCGCGGCGTACGTCGAGATGCCGGCCTTCGAGGGGGGCGCGGTCCTCCTGCGCGATGACGCGGGACGGTTGCAGCTCGCCGGGAGCTCGGACCACCAGGTGACGAGCATCGAGCAGACCCAGCTGCGCGCCCGAAGCGGCCCCGCGCCCGAGGCGGTGGCGCAGGGCGCTCCGGTCTCGATCTGGCTCTCGGACAACCCAGGTCGCTGGCGGATGTTCACGGCCGCGGCTCGCGAGGCGGGCTATCGCGGTGTGGAGGCGTTGCCGCTGCGGGTCGGCGGCCGGACGATCGGGGTGGTCGACCTCTACCTGCCGGGGCCGGACCGGCTGGCCGCGCCCGCCCGGCGGGTCGCGGTCTCGTTCGCCCAGCTGGGCGCGACCATCCTGTGGCAGCACGGGTTGTGGGGGAAGGCGACCGCCCGCATCGAGCAGCTGCAGACGGCCCTGGACGTGCGCGTCGTCCTCGAGCAGGCCAAGGGGATGCTGGCCCGGCACGCCTCGGTGGACGTCGGCACCGCGTTCGAGGCGCTGCGGTCGTTCGCCCGGCAGCGCAACCTGCTCCTCGACGAGGTCGCCGCGTCGCTGGTCGCGGGGAGCCGGTCGCTCGACGACGTGCCCGTCGGTCGCTGAGCATCGAGGGACTTCAGGAGGAGGAGTCATGGAGCTGGACGTCGTCCAAGGCGACATCACCGAGCAGCGCGTCGACGCGATCGTGAACGCCGCCAACGAACGGATGCGCGGCGGTGGCGGGGTGGATGGCGCGATCCACGCGGCGGCGGGGCCGGGCCTGCTCGACGAGTGCGTCGAACGGTTCCCCCACGGACTGGCCACCGGCGAGGCCGGCTGGACGCACGCGCACCAGCTGCCGGCGCGCTTCGTGATCCACGTGGTCGGCCCCATCCACGGCCGCGGCGACCGGTCGCAGCTCGTGTCGTGCTACGCGAACGCGGTGGCGGTCGCGGACGAGATCGGGGCGGCCTCGGTGGCGTTCCCGCTGGTGTCGGCCGGCGTCTACGGGTGGCCGCTCGACGACGCGGTCGCCGCCGCCGTCGACACCCTCCGCGAGGCGAGTACGTCGGTGCGCGAGGCGAGGATCGTGGCGTTCGGCGGCTCGACCTACGACGCGGTCTCGGCGTACCTCCGCGACCACTGAGCTGACCTATCCCGGCCGGCCGGCTAGCCGCTCGTCGAAGAAGTCCAGGATGGTGTCGACCGCCTGCTGCTGACGCTGCTCGGTGACCACCGAGTGACCGCGCCCGTCGAACTCGACGCAGAGGAAGTTGTCGCCGAGCTCGGTGCGCAGCGTGTCGAACCGGCTCCCGGTCGCGGCGTCGCGGCGATAGCGCAGCCCGAGCACCGCACAGCCGGCGGCGGCGCGCTGCTTGACGACCTCCAGGTCGCGGTCGCTGAGGCCGAGAGACGCTGCCCGCGCCTTGCCGAACGGGAACGGCGTACTCGGCTGGCAGACGACCGGAGCGACGACCGGTGCGTCGACCATCATCGCCAGCGCGTACCCGCCGGTGAAGCACATCCCGAGCGCGCCCACACCAGGCCCGCCGAGCTCGGCGTGCAGCTCGCGGGCCACCGACCGCAGCCAGCCGGCCACCGGGGTGGTCTCGCCGAGCGCCAGCTTGGTGAACTCCCGGTTCACGCAGACCCGCGCGAACGACGTCGCGAGCTCGCGCGGCGTGGCCGGCGCCTGCGGGGTGCCGAACAGGTGCGGCAACACCACCGTGTAGCCTCGGGCGACCACTTCCTCGGCGAACGCGATCACCTTCGGGGTGATCCCGGGCAGTTCGTGGATGACGATGACGGCCGGGGCTGCGTCGTTGCCGCCCTTGCGGTAGAGGTCGTGGGTGAGGCCGTCCGCGGTGTGCGTGCCGCGCGTCCAGGTCGCCAGCAGGTCGGCCACGGCATCTCCTCCGGCGGCGTGTCGACACGCCGTGCTCTCGCGAATGCGGGACGATGCGGTCATCCTGGGGCTTGGTGTCCCTCGGCCCCGACGTATACCGCTGTTTGTCCGTTTCGTCTCGAACTCCGGCGAGATTTTACCCGTACTGGCCGTTTCGGGCTATGTGTCCTGGGTAGAGCCCCACTATCGTCTTGAGCGATCGGCCGCGAGGGGGGCCTTGCGACCGCCGATCATCGATTACCCGGTTTCGGGCCGGGGGGAAACCAATAGGTGGGGCAATGGGGATCACAGTGAAGTCCTGCGCGCGCGTCTGCGCCGGGGTCGCTGCACTGGTGCTTGTGCTGTTCAGCCTGGGTACGTCGTCCGCGGCATTCGCCGTGATGCCGGCCACCGGCCAAGGCAACGGCAATGGCAACAGCAGCAGCGGCAACAGCAGCAGCAACAACGGAAACAGCGCCAGCGCGCACAGCAACAACGGGAACGGAAGCTCCTCGTCCAGCGGGTCGGCGACAACCTCGAGTACGTCGTCCAGCACGTCGTCGAAGGGCCACAGCGGCTCGACGCACACGACGAAGTCGCACACGTCGCACAAGAAGTCTTCGACGTCGGTGAGCACGTTCTCCGCGACCACGAAGACGAGCGGCCACTCCTCGCACTTGTCCAGTGGGAAGGGCAAGAACAGCTGCCGTGACAACGACCCGGCCACGAAGTGTGGCACCCAGCCGCTGAGCGGTGCTGACCAGAACTCTGGCGGCGCGAACGGCGGTTGCAGCGGCACCGTCTACAAGGGCGACTACTGCTCGACCCGGGACGGGTCCCCGTCGCTGAACGGGAACGGCAACGGGAAGGCCACCGGCAAGCCGTGTGCGGGCTGTGTCGGCAAGGCCGACAACAAGAACCCGCCGGGTCAGTTCAAGAATGGTGGAGACCACAACGCCGGCTACGAGTGCGACCGGAACCACGGCATCGGGCGGAGCACTCCCGCGCACACCGGTTGCAAGACCGTCACTCCGACGTGCACGTCGCACTGTGGCCCGCCGCCGAACTGCAAGACGACCGGGACGTGCCCGCCACCGCCGAACTGCAAGAAGACCGGGACGTGCCCGCCACCGCCGAACTGCAAGAAGACGGGGACGTGCCCGCCGCCGGGCTGCGTGAAGTCTGCAGCGAACCAGTTCTGCGGCACGCCGTGCTCGGCGTTGTCGAAGAGTCAGCAGCAGGCGGCAGGTTGCCCGCAGGTCAAGGGCAACGAGGTCTGCGCCAAGGGCCTGGTGATGAAGCACGGCACGTGCGTGACGCCTCCGGGCAAGCCGCGTCCGCCGACGGTCAAGGGCATCGAGGCCTTCGCGCCGCCGGTGCACCACCAGCCGCCGGCCGTGGCCCCGGTCGCGGGACTGCCGAACACCGGCGCCCCGGGCGGAGCCGGATGGCTGACCACCGGTGGCCTGTTGCTCCTGGCCGCAGGAGGGGTGCTGATGCTGCTCCGCCGCAGGCAGCATCAGGGCTGAGCCCGACCCGGGGGGATGAACCGGGGGGCTGCACGGAGGCCCGGTCCGCTTCGGCGGGCCGGGCCTCCGGCTTGTGCGCTCAAGGGCGGCGGAGGTGGCCGTGATGGAACTGAGCCCGCATCAGGAGCCTGCCATCCGGGCCGCAGGCTCCTGTCACCACGGCCAGGTTCAGCGTGGCGGCATCCGCAGCGCGCCGTCCATCCGGATCACCTCGCCGTTGAGGTAGTCGTGCTCGACGATCGTCAGTGCGAGGGCGGCGTACTCCTCGGGCCTCGCGAGCCGCTGCGGGAAGGGCACCCCTGCAGCGAGGCCGGCGCGGAACTCGTCGGAGACCGTGGCCAGCATCGGCGTGTCGACGATGCCTGGGGCGATGGCGGCGACGCGGATGCCGTACTGCGCGAGGTCGCGCGCGGCGGGCAGGGTCAGGCCGACGATGCCGCCCTTCGAGGAGGCGTACGCCGCCTGGCCGACCTGGCCGTCGTAGGCCGCGATCGAGGCCGTGTTGACGATCACGCCGCGCTGCCCGTGCTCGTCGGGCTCGGTCTCGGCGATCCGCTCGGCGCCGAGCGCGAGCACGTTGAACGTGCCGATCAGGTTGATCCGCACGACGGCGGCGTACAGCTCGAGGTCGTGCACGCCCCGCTTGCCGAGGATCCGCGCGGACGGGCCGATCCCGGCGCAGTTGACCACAGTGCGCAGCGGTGGCCCGCCCATCGACGCGGCCGTCACGGCGTTGCGGACCTGGTCGGGGTCGGTGACGTCGCACTCGAGGTAGCTGATCCCGTCGGCCTCCGGAGCCGCGTCGACTTGGCTCTTCAGGTCCAGCGCGAACACCGAGGCGCCCCGCGCGGCCAGCGCTGCGGCGGTGGCTGCGCCCAGTCCGGAGGCGCCGCCGGTGACGATCGCGCTGGTGTTGTCGAGCTGCATCAGGTCTCCTTGCGGGTAGTGACAGTGGCGCTCGCCTGGTCGCCCGGGTCGTGCTTGGCGAGGGCTCGGCCGATCACCATCCGCTGGATCTGGTTGGTGCCCTCGAAGATCTGCATCACCTTGGCCTCGCGCATGTAGCGCTCGACGGGGAAGTCGTGGGTGTAGCCCGCCCCGCCGAGCACCTGTACGGCGTCGGTGGTCACCTTCATCGCGTTGTCGGTGGCGACCAGCTTCGCCACCGAGGCCTGGGTGGAGTAGGCGAGTCCCTGGTCCTTGCGGCGGGCGGCTTCGAGGTACGTCGCGCGGGCGGTCTGGCAGGCGGCCTCCATGTCGGCCAGCAGGAACGCCAGTCCCTGGTGCTCGATGATGGGCCGGCCGAAGGTCTCCCGTTCACGCGCGTAGCGGACCGCTGCGTCCAGCGCCCCCTGGGCGAGACCGGTCGCGATGGCGGCGATGCCGAGCCGGCCCGCGTCCAGACCTGCCAGGGCGATCTTCAGCCCGTCGCCCTCCTCGCCGAGCAGCCGGTCGGCGTCGACCCGGACACCGTCGAAGCGCATGATCGAGGTCGGCGAGCCGGTCATCCCCATCTTGTGCTCGGGCGGGTCCGCGCTCAGGCCGTCGGCATCGCCGGGCACCAGGAAGCATGAGATGCCCCTGGCCCGGTCATCGGACGTCCGCGCCATCACCTTGTAGAAGTCGGCGTGCCCGCCATGGGTGACCCACGCCTTGGTGCCGGACAGGAGGTAGCCGCCGTCACTGGAGTTGCCCAGCTCCGCTCTGGTCGTCATCGCCGCGGGGTCGGAGCCGGCGTGCGGCTCGGAAAGGCAGTAGGCGCCCAGCAGCTCGCCGCCGAGCATGTCCGGCAACCAGGTCCGCTTCTGCTGGTCGGTGCCGCGGGCGACCAGGCCGAAGCACGACAGCGCGTGCACGCTGGTGCCCACTCCGATCGTCGCCGAGACCGCACCGAGCTCCTCGAGGACCTGGAGGTACACCTCGTAGGGCTGCCCGCCACCGCCGTACTCCTCCGGGTACGGGAGCCCGAGCACGCCCATCGCGCCGAGCCTGCGGAACGACTCCCGCGGGAAGGAGGCGTTCTCCTCGTCCTTGTCGACCTGCGGGGCCAGCTCGGTGGTGGCGAACTCGCGCACCAGCCCGATCAGATCGGTCGCCTCCGGGGTCGGCATAACTCGGGCAGCGGGCATGGCCTCAGGCTACCGCCGCCGATCGGTGCCCCTCCCGGCCGTTCCCGTGCGCACCTCCACCACGAGTTGAGTTTACGGTTCTTCCACAGCCACACCGACAGGCACTTGCGGGCGGACGACGGGCTGTTCACGCGGGCCGCGTCTCCCGCATCGGCTCAAGCGCCTGTTCGTATGGCTGTGGAGTCAACCGCTCGACGACTCCGCGGAGGACCTGGCGCACGTACTCGGGTTGGAACATGACGTGCTCCCAGGAGAACCGCACACCACCCAGCCGGCGATCACGAACGCGTTGTAGCGCTCGCAGTCGTGCTTCAGGTGCCAGCGCTGGCCGTGGAACTCGAACGACTCCGCCTCGACAGCCAAGCGCAGCTTCTCGTCCGCCAGGTCCCAACGACCGATCTGCTCGATCGAGACCTGGGGCTCGATGCACAGTCCGGGCACGTCTTCGGCGATAGCACGCAGGACGGACTCGAACGGATTGGCCGCTCGGCCGTCCGCGCACGCCGCTACCCGCGAGCACCGCGTGCGGTACCGGTCGGGCATCTTCCCGGCCGCGGCGACCAGCTCGCTCGGTGTCACATCGCCCGCGCGGATCGCCGAGTCGGCGACGGCCAGTGCCTCGTCGAACGGAAGACGTGAGGCGCAGTCCATGACCGTGCGGATGTGCGAGGTAGCCCAGCCATCCGAACTGAGATCCTCGTCCGCCAGGTCGACGTAGACGATGCGTACGCCCTTGCGCTGCTCAGCCGTGAGATGCCGCTTCCGCCGCACGGCGAGTGCGGGTCCCGCGGGCTGGTGCTTGAGCTTCCAGCCGAAGTAGCGAGCCGCGCTGTCCAGGCACAGCGTCGCGCTGAGCTCGTTCGCCTTCTGCCTGTCCTCGGCGGCTCCGGGCAGTGCGTAACGTCCGCGGGCGATGCGCACGATCCGGCGCTGTGTTAGCGCCCCGCGGATCTATGACCGGGACATCGCACGCCGCAGCTTCGCTGCCCCGTTGGAGGCGCCACGCGCCACCCGCGTCCGCCTTGCCGGCGGGCACGAACCCGGGCGGTAGGTTCGCGGGGTGGAGATGCTGCGGCAGCCGGTGCACACCGTGTACGTCCCCGCCGACCGGTTCGGTGCCGGCACGGTCACGACGTACGGCGAGCAGGCGCTGGCCGCGATGGACGAGCACGCCGCCACCGCGGCCGCCATGGCGGAGGCCGCCGGCATCCCCGTCGACGACGACCTGCTGGCTCGGGTGCGCGACAAGCTCGTCCGGGAGCCGGTGGAGGACCTGCGGGTCGACGCCGAGGACGGGTACGGCCACCGGCCCGACGACGAGGAGGACGCCGCAGTGCGCGCGGCAGCCCGGACCCTGGCCCGGGAGCATCCGCCGTTCTTCGGGCTGCGGTTCAAGAGCCTGGAGCCCGCGACCCGGGGACGCGGGCTGCGCTCGTTGGAGCTGTTCGTCGCCGAGCTGGTCGAAGCGGCCGGCTCTCCCGCGGTAGCCGACGGGATGCGGCTGACCCTGCCCAAGGTCACCGACGTAGAGCAGGCGCAGATCCTCTCGGCCGCGTGTGTGCAGCTGGAGAGCACCCACGGGCTGGCGCCGCTGCGGGTCGAGCTCCAGGTCGAGACGCCGGAGTCGATCATGGACGCGGACGGAGCGGTGCCGCTGCCGGCGATGGTCGCCGCCCTGCACGGTCGTTGCCTCGGGCTGCACTACGGCACCTACGACTACTCGGCCTCGCTGGCCATCGCGGCCGCCTACCAGTCGATGGAGCATCCGGCCGCCGACCACGCGAAGGCGATCATGCAGGTCGTCGCCGCGCGCTGCGGCGGGTTGCAGCTCTCCGACGGGTCGACCAACGTGCTGCCGGTCGGCGACCATGCTGCGGCGCATGCGGCCTGGCGGCTGCACGCGCGGTTGGTGCGCCGGTCGCTGGAACGAGGCTTCTATCAGGGGTGGGACCTGCACCCCGCCCAGCTGGTCACCCGCTACCTGGCGACGTACTCCTTCTACCGGTCCGGGCTCTCGGAGGCGTCGGCCCGACTGTCGGCGTACGACGGGAAGCGCGAGTCGGGCTACCTCGACGAGCCGGCGACGGCTGCGGCGCTCGCCGGGTTCCTGCTGCGCGGACTGGGGTGCGGCGCGCTCGACGACACCGAGACGGGGGTGGGCGCCGAGCGGCTCGAGGAGCTCGCGCGTCGCGGCTGAGCGGCGGTCATCCGCCGGCGGGCGCGAACGGGTTGCGGATCGTGACGCCTCCCACGCGCTGGCCGTCGTTGAGGTCTTCCGACCAGAGCGTCCCGCACCCCATCGCTTGCGCGCTGACGAGGATCATCGCGTCCCAGAACGACAGCTGGGCGTCGTGGGCCAGCTCTGCGGCGGTCAGGACATCGATGCCGGCCGGCGCGTGGACGGGCCAGCGGCTGAGCGCGCGCACCCGCGCCAGCGCCGTGCCGTGGTCCAGCCGCTGAGCGATATTCCGGGTGGCGTTGACGTAGAACTCCTGGAGCACCTGCACGCTGAGTGCCCCGGCACGGCGTTCGGCGAGGTCCCCTACGAGCGCAGACGCCTGGACGTGACGCTCGCCGGCGCTGCTGTCGTAGGCGTAGAGCAGGATGTTGGTGTCGACGAAGCCCCGCGCGCGTTCAGCGCTCATGGAGCTCTTCTCGCGACCAGGTCAGCTCGCCGACCGACATGGCCAGTCCCTCGGCCATCAGCTGTCGCTCCTGTCGCCACACCGAGTCGTAGTCGTCGTCCTGGTCGGCGAGGGCGCGCAGGTGCTCGGTGACCAGCGCGGAGATCGAGGTGTCGCGCTTGGCGGCGGCCACCTTCGCTCGGCGCACCAGATCCTCGGGCAGCGTGATCGTGAGATTCCGGTTGACCACGTGTAACAGGGTATCACGGCATCACATGGTAGAGGGCGGAGTTGGCGGGTACGCAAGGCTGGGCACATGACATCCACCACCCAGATCCGCCTCGCTTCGCGCCCCGTCGGCGAGCCGACCGAGGCGAACTTCCAGACAACCGTGGAGGAGCTGCCGCCGCTCGCGGACGGCGAGCTGCTGCTGCGCACGACGTACCTGTCGCTCGACCCCTACATGCGCGGACGGATGAGTGCGGCGAAGTCGTACGCCGCTTCGCTCGAGGTCGGCGACGTCATGGTCGGCGGAACGGTCTGCGAGGTCGTCGAGTCGCGCAACGCCGATCACCCGGTGGGGGAGATCGTGCTCGCGTACACCGGCTGGCAGACCCATGCGGTCAGCAGCGGCCGCGGGCTGCGCCGCCTCGACCCGGACGACGCACCGGTGTCTACCGCGCTCGGCGTACTCGGGATGCCGGGCTTCACCGCGTACGCCGGCCTGCTCGAGATCGGCCGGCCGGAGCCGGGAGAGACCGTCGTGGTGGCGGCCGCCACCGGGCCGGTCGGCTCGGCGGTCGGGCAGATCGCGAAGCTCAAGGGCGCGCGGGCGGTGGGTATCGCCGGCGGGCCGGGGAAGAGCAAGGCGCTGCTCGAGGAGTTCGGCTTCGACGCCGCCGTGGACCATCGCGCCGACTCGTTCGCCGACGACCTGGCGGCTGCCGTGCCGGAGGGCATCGACGTGTACTTCGAGAACGTCGGCGGCCGGGTCGCCGCGGCCGTCGTGCCTCTGCTGAACACCTACGCGAGGGTGCCGGTGTGCGGACTGGTCGCCGGTTACAACCAGACGCAGGCGCCCGAGGGGCCCGACCGGCTGGCCGGGTTCATGCGGACGGTGCTCACCAAGTCGCTGACCGT
The DNA here is from genome assembly GCA_035690495.1 of Nocardioidaceae bacterium. GTDB lineage: Bacteria > Actinomycetota > Actinomycetes > Propionibacteriales > Nocardioidaceae > DASSKK01. The sequence goes on from DASSKK010000095.1 coordinate 27,484, forward strand.
GCGCGGGTTCATCCAGAACGAGTTCACCGCCTCCCACGGCGCCGACTTCGTCAAGGACATGGCCGGCTGGGTGCGCGACGGGTCGGTGCGCTACCGGGAGGACGTCGTGGACGGGCTGGAGAACGCGCCGGCCGCCTTCGCCGGGATGCTGCGGGGCGCGAACTTCGGCAAGCTGCTCGTCCGCGTCGACTAGCGGGCGCCGACGATCCGCAGCGCGAGGTCGGCGTACTGCTCGGAGATGTCCTCCGGGCTCCACGAGCCCTCGTCGCGGTACCACCGGGAGACGTCGATCGCCAGCGACAGCACGGCGAGCGTGGCGACCGCGGCGTCGCGGACCTCGAAGTCGCGAGCGGCCGCCCCCGCCTCGACCACCGCACGGACCGTGCGCTGGATCTTGCGTCGGATCGCGGCGAGCTCGCTCAAGTGCGCGGGCGTCAGTGCAGCCAGCTCGTAGTTGACCGTGCGCGCCCGGGTGTGCCCGCGCGCGTGGAGCGCGACGAGCCCGCGCACGACCGCGAGCAGCTGCTCCCTCGGCGAGTCCGACGACCCGACCGCCTCCTCGACCACGGCCAGCGTCCGGTCGTGACCCGAGCGCGAGATGACGTAGAGCAGGTCCTCCTTGGAGCGGTGGTGCACGTAGATCCCCGCCGGGCTCATCCCGGCCGCCGCGGCAATGTCACGGGTCGTGGTTCCGTGGAACCCCTTCGCGGCGAACGCCTCGACGGCCGCCTCGACCAGCCGCGCCCGCGCGTCGCGGACCTCGCCGTCCCCGTCCTGGCGCCGCTGCGGAGCCTGGGGAGCTCGGTGTCGTTTCGTGACCCCATTCGTTATCGGGGACTGTTGACGTGACCGCCGCACCTGCGGAACGCTAAGGAATCCGAGCCGACTAAGCAAGCGCTTAGTCAGTCCGGCGGGCCACCGCAGAGGAGTCACGTGACCGAAACCAGCGCCGACGCCGCGCAGACGCCCGCGCGGGAACCGGTGGCCGGATCGCGGGCTCTGTTCGCGATGGCCGGCGTCTCGGTCGGCTTCGGCGGCGTCCAGGCGCTCTCCGACGTCTCGCTCGAGGTCGCCGCCCGGCAGGTGCTCGGCGTGATCGGCCCGAACGGCGCCGGCAAGACGACCCTGTTCAACGTTGCCTGCGGCTTCGTACGCCCCGATGCCGGCACGATCCACTGGCGCGGCCGCGAGCTCGCGGGTCTCCGTCCGCACCAGCTCGCGGGCCTCGGGATCGCGCGCACCCTGCAGGGCCTCGGCCTGTTCGAGAAGATGACCGTGCTGCAGAACGTGCTCGTCGGCGCCGACAAGCACGCCCGTGCCGGGTTCTTCTCCGGCCTGCTCGCGCTGCCCCGAAGCAGCCGCGAGGAGCGCAGCCTGGCCGAGCGGGCCCGAGCCACCCTCGCCGAGCTCGGCATCGGGCAGTACGCCGACCGGCTCCCGCCCAGCCTCCCGTACGCCGTCCGCAAGCGTGTCGCTCTGGCGCGGGCACTCGTCTCCGAGCCGGACCTGCTCCTGCTCGACGAGCCGGCCAGCGGGCTGTCCCATGAGGAGATGGACGAGCTCGGCGCGCTGATCCGTGGCCTCAGCGACCGGATGGCCGTCATGCTCGTCGAGCACCACATGGACCTGGTGATGACCGTCTGCGACGACCTGGTGGTCCTGGACTTCGGCAAGGTGATCGCGCGCGGCGGACCCGCGGACGTGCGGTCGGCCCCGGCCGTCATCGCGGCCTACCTCGGCGAAGAGGTCCCCGAAGACGACGCCGGCGACGGTGCCCAGCACGCCGAGGACATCGACGGTGCGGACGAGAAGGCGACACGATGAGCACGGCGAGCACGGTCGTGCCGACCGCGATGCTGGAGATCCGTGACCTGACGACCTGCTACGGGCCGGTCACCGCCCTCGACAAGGTGTCGCTGACCGCGAACAAGGCACAGGTCACGGCGGTCCTCGGGGCCAACGGGGCCGGCAAGACCACGTTGCTGCGCACGATCTCCGGGCTGGTGCGCCCCGAGAGCGGCAGCGTCGTGCTCGGCGGGCACCAGCTCACCCGGCTCGCCCCCGAGCGGATGGCCGGCCTCGGCCTGGGACACGTACCGGAGGGGCGAGGGGTGATCACCGAGCTCACCGTCGAGGAGAACCTCCGCCTCGGCGCGCTCGGCCGGTCGACGAACGGCCACGCGCGGGCCGGCCGCGCCGGCAGAGGTGATCTGGACGAGGCGTACTCGCTGTTCCCGGTCCTCGGCGACCGCCGCAACGCGGTCGCCCACGTGCTCTCCGGCGGGGAGCGGCAGATGCTGGTGATCGCGCGTGCCCTGATGGCGGACCCGTCCGTGCTGCTGCTCGACGAGCCGTCGCTCGGCCTCGCGCCGCGGATCGTCGCGCAGATCTTCGCGCTGCTGCGCCGGCTGGTCGACGAGAACGGCCTGACCGTCGTACTCGTCGAGCAGAACGCCCGCAGCGCGCTGTCCATCGCCGACGTGGGAGTCGTGCTCGACCTCGGTCGCGTGGTCGCACACGACGACGCCGCCACGATCTCTGCCGACGAGGCGCTCCGGCACGCCTACCTGGGATTTTGAACATGGAGGGAAGACGGCAGCAGCTCCGCAAGGCACTCCGAGGAGGAGAGACCACGTGCAGCAGTTCCTGACCACGACGCTGACCGGCCTGACCCTCGGGATGGTCTACGCCGCGTTCGCGCTGGCACTGGTGCTCATCTGGCGGTCCACGCGGATCGTGAACTTCGCCCAGGCGCCGATGGCGATGATCACGACGTACGTCGCGCTGGTCCTCATCCAGGGCGGCCTGTCCTACTGGATCGCGTTCGCCGCCGCCCTCGTGTCGGGGTTCGTGCTCGGCGCGCTCGTCGAGCGGGTGGTGATCCGCTGGGTCGAGGGCAAGCCGCAGATCAACGCGGTGATCGTCACGCTCGGCCTGTTCATCGTCATCCACGCGCTCGCGGCGATCGTGTTCGGGCAGACGTTCCGGTCGTTCCCGGCGCCGTTCGGGCTGCGCGGCTTCCAGGCCGGCACCGTGACGATCGCGCTGACCGGCTTCGGGATCTTCACGATCTGCTCGGTCGTGGTCGTGCTGGTGCTGCTGGTCGTGCTGTTCCGCTCCACCGACCTCGGCCTGAGGATGCGCGCCTCCGCGTTCAACCAGGAGGTGGCCCGGCTCCTCGGCGTGCGGGTCACCCGGATGCTCACGCTGGGCTGGGCGCTGGCCGCGGTGGTCGGCTCGCTGTCCGGGCTGCTGATCGCCGGAGGCAGCCTGGTCTACCCCGCCTACATGGACTCGATCGTCGTGTTCGGCTTCGTCGCCGCGGTGCTCGGCGGCCTGGACAGCCCGGTCGGCGCGGTGGTCGGCGGGCTGCTGCTCGGGTTCTCGCTCAGCTACGTCAGCGGGTACGTCGGAGCGCAGCTGGTCCCGCTCGCGGCGCTGGCGATCCTGGTCGCCGTACTCCTCGTCAAACCCGGCGGCCTGTTCGCCGCGACCACGACCAGGAGGGTCTGATGGCGCTCCCGGCTGTGCTGTCCCGGCCCGCCGGGGCCGTGGTGGGGACCGCCCCGCGGCGGCATGTGCTGGCCGGCATCGCGGGGATCGTGATCGTCGTGCTGGTGATGGAGTCGGTCGACCCGTTCCGGCAGGCGCAGCTGTCCACCATGGCCTACCTGGGCATCGCGATCGGCGGGCTGACCGTGCTCACCGGGCTGAACGGCCAGCTGTCGCTGGGCCACGGCGCGCTGATGGCGATCGGCGCCTACACGACCGCCGTGATGATGCACGACCCGACGTCGCCGAGGCCGCTGCTGCTCACCATCCTCGTCTCGATCCTGGTCACGCTCGCCGTCGGCGCCGTGGTCGGGGTGGCCGCGGCCCGGCTGCACGGCCCGTACATCGCAGGCGCGACGCTGGCGCTCGCGGTCGCCGTCCCGGGCATCGCGTCGTTCTTCGACAAGGCGCTCGGCGGCGAGCAGGGCATGACCGTGACCACCCCGGCGCCGCCGACCTGGCTCGACAACGGCTTCTACTTCCTCACCGCGCACGACCTGACCGCGACCAGCTACATCGCCTACCTGGGCTGGGTGGCGCTGCTGATCGCGTTCGTGCTGCTGGCGAACCTCTCCACGGCCCGGGTCGGCCGCAACTGGCGGGCGGTGCGCGACGACGACGTCGCCGCGGAGATCGCCGGCATCCCCGTCGGGCGGACCCGGGTCGTCGCGTTCGTGGTCAGCGCCGGCTGCGCGGGGCTGGCCGGCAGCCTGATGGCGATGGTGGTGCGGCTGGCCGCCCCCAGCGGGTTCACGCTCACCCTGTCCCTGTCGCTGCTGACCGCGATCGTGCTCGGCGGGCTGGGCAGCCTGTTCGGGGCGGTGCTCGGAGCCGCGCTGCTCACGTTCCTTCCTCAGGCCATCACAGGCGTCGGGACCGGGTTCGGGCTCTCCGACGTCCAGTCCGCCGAGCTCGCTCCGTTCGTGTACGGCGTACTGCTGGTACTGATCATGCTGCTCGCCCCGGCCGGGCTGGTCGGCGAGACCCGCAATCTCCTCAGGCGCCGACGCCGAGGCCCGACCCCGGGCTCGACATCCATCCGTTCGCTGACATAACCCCACCCAAATGGAGGCAACCTCATGAGGATCACCAGACGTCCCGGCCGGACGTGGGCTCGGCGGGCGCTCGTCGCCACCAGCGTGCTGACGGCTTCCGCCGTGCTCGCCGCCTGCGGCGCGGGCGGCAGACCGTCGGACCAGAGCACCAACGGCTCCGGCGGCGCCAAGAGCAGCGCTCCGACCGCCTCGGACGTCGGGATCACCAAGGACACCGTCACCATCGGCGGCACGTTCCCGCTCACCGGCGTTGCCGCTCCCGGCTACAGCGAGATCCCGACCGGGACGAAGGCGTACTTCGCCTACGTGAACGCCCACGGCGGGGTGAACGGACGCAAGATCAAGTACATCGTCAAGGACGACGGCTACGACCCGACCAAGACCAGCCAGGTCACCAACGAGCTCGTCCTGCAGGACAAGGTCTTCGCGATGCTCGGCGCGCTCGGCACCCCGACCCACACGGCGGTCGTCGGCTACCTGAACAGCCAGAAAGTGCCCGACCTCGCGGTGTCCTCCGGCTCGATCACCTGGGGCGACGACCCGTCCACCTACCCCTACACGTTCGGCTGGCAGCCGGACTACGAGATCGAGGGCAAGATCATCGGCAAGTACATCGCGCAGAACATGCCGAAGGCGAAGGTCGGGCTGTTCCTGCAGGACGACGACTTCGGCCGGGACGGCGAGAAGGGGCTGCGCCAGTACATCGACAAGCAGATCGTCAAGGTGACCCGCTATACCTCCGGGAACACCGACGTGGGGCCGCAGATCGCGGCGCTGAAGGCTTCCGGCGCCGACCTCGTGGTCGGGTTCACCGTGCCGGCGTACACCGCTCTCTCCCAGCTGGTCTCGCTGAAGGTGGGCTTCAAGCCGACCTGGTTCTACTCCAACGTCGGCTCCGACCCGACGCTGGTCGGCTCGCTGCTCGCCGAGTTCTCCAAGGGCGCGGTCAAGGAGGCCAGCCCGCTCGACGGCGTCTACAGCACCCAGTACATCACCGGCGTCGACGACCCGTCCGACCCGTGGATCCAGCTGTGGACCAAGGTCTGGAAGAAGTACGGCGGCAAGGGAGACCTGACCAACTACGAGGTCTACGGGATGTGCGAGGCGTACTTCTTCGTGCAGGCGCTTCAGGCCGCAGGAACCAACCCGACCAGGGACGGCATCGTCGCGGCGGTCGAGAAGCAGGGCGGCGACTTCACCGGGCCGCCGCTGGCGCCGTACCGCTACTCCTCCGATAGCCACCTGGGCATCGGCGGGATGCAGGTCGTGCAGCTCGAGGGCGGCAAGACCAAGGAGCTCACCCCGGTCGAGGTGTCCGACCTCGGCAAGGCGCCGATCACCGAGGACTCCTCGCAGGCCAGCGACGGGCCACCGGCGAGCGGCATCCCGGACATCCAGCCCGCCGGCTAGCCGCCGACCCGCGGGTAATGCGGTGCCGACCCGCGGGTAATGCGGTGCCGATCACGCGGCGGCGACCTGGCGTACGTTGTGGCTGTGCCACGTCCCGCCGCCCATTACTCGAGCCTGTCATTCACGGCCACGTCCGAGTCGGTGGGGCCGCTCGACTCCGATCTCGAGCGACCCCGACTCTCCGACCTGGGCAAGCTGTTCAGGCGGGGCGTCCGCGGTGTGGTCTCCGCCGCGCGGGCGGCCGATCGGGTGACCCTGGGCGCGCTGCTGCGTGACCATCTCGGTGCAGTCGTCGACGAGCTCGAGGTGGTCGAGGAGTCGTGGCCGGGCTATGACCACGTCAACGTGCAGGCCGGACTGGACGCGTGGCTCGCCGAGCCGGGCAGGGATCATCGCCTGGTGGGCGTGGTGAACTTCCGGCACCACGAGTTCGGGCTCACCGAGCTGCTGCGCGCAACCGGTGTGCACTCTATGCACTTGCCCAGCGCCGGCAACGTCTCCCGGCTGCCGCTCCCCAGCGGACCGGGCGGTGAAACGAAGCCGTGCGTGCGTTGTGGCCTCTACCTCGTCGAGTACGGCGACCAGCGAGTGGCGTTGCTGCTGCGTGGTGCCGAGCCGGACATGGGCAACACCCACGTGATGCTGCAGGTGGTTGCCGGTCAGCCGGCCGAGGCGGCGCGGGCGGCCACGGACATCCGCGAGCTCGCGTTGGTACACAACGTCTACCGCGGTCAGCTGGTCTCCTTCGGGGGACAGATGTTCGGGGAGAGGGAGACGGTGCTGAGCTTTCTCCCGCGTCCGAACCTGACGGCCGCCGACGTGATACTGCCGTCGGACACACTCGCTGCCGTCGAACGCCAGGTGATCGGTGTCGCCGAGCACCGGCAGCGGCTGCTCGACGCAGGACAGCACCTCAAACGTGGTCTGCTGCTGTACGGGCCTCCAGGCGTGGGCAAGACCCACACCGTGCGCTACCTGGCGAGCAGGCTGACCGGGACCACGATCGTCGAGCTCAGCGGCGACTCGCTGGCTCTCATCGAGCAGGCCTGCTCGATCGCCCGGACTTTGCAGCCCTCGATGGTCGTGGTCGAGGACGTCGACCTGATCGCCGAGGACCGGGGCAGGTATCCCGGCCAGCACCCTCTGCTGTTCCAGCTGCTCAACCAGATGGACGGGCTGGCGGAGGACGCCGATGTGGTCTTCTTGCTGACGACCAACCGTGCCGACCTGCTGGAGCCGGCGCTGGCCTCCAGGCCCGGCCGGGTCGACCAGGCCGTCGAGATCCAACTGCCGTCCGCCGACGCGCGCCGTCGCCTGTTCGCCCTCTATCGCGGCGCGCTGGATGTCGACGAGTCGAGACTCGATGGTGTCATCGACCGGACCGACGGGGTGACGGCATCCTTCCTGAAGGAGCTGTTGCGACGCGCCGCCGTCATCGCTGCGTCGGATCGCACCCGATCGGACGGAGCCCCCATCCGTATCTCCGCCGGCCAGCTCGAAGCGGCGCTCGATGAGCTGCTGGACACCCGCAACTCGATGACGCGGGTGCTGCTAGGTGGTCGGAACGACGACTGAGCGACCAGGGTCGGGCCGCTGCGGTGGTTCACCGGTCGAGCGCGCCGACTTGCGTGCCTGTGGATGAGCGGATGCGTCCCGCGGCGAGTTCCTGCACGCTCGAGGGGAGTCAGGGGGCAACCCCCTTCCATCGAAGGAGCAGCCATGCGCAAACCAGCCGCTGCGGCACTCGCCGCGGCAACGATCGCCCTCGCGGGGCCGGCGGCCGCGTACGCCGTCTCCGCGCAGCCGCACCGTCCGGCGTACCGGCACGTCGCGATGCCGACCAGCCCTTGCCAGGCAGAGGACTCGCCCGGGCCATGCGTCTGGGACGCCGGTCTGCGCGGCAACGGGCACGGCGCGTCGTTCTGGCGCGACCGGCGCGACCATGTCCACTTCCTGGACTACCGGCAGGACCGCAGACACGGCTGGCACCCGGCTCGGCGCCGCTGCCACTACGACGGCCCCCGGCCCGAGCCGCGGGTGTGCGAGTACCCGTTCACGTACTTCGGTGGCTGGCGGCGAGTCAGCTCCGCGATGTCGGATGCCTTGGCCGAAGGAGACTACGGTGCTGGGACGAGCACGCGGGACTGGACTCGGTGCATAGAGCGCACTGGAGTGCCCAGCTACATCGTGTGCCCGGACGGCTTCCGGGTCAGAATCTGAGAGTGGTCGCTACCGGCGGGCCCGGGCGGCGGTCCGGGCGCGGTCGCCGGCGTCCAGCACGACCTTGCGGATCCGGACCGCGTCCGGGGTGACCTCGACGCACTCGTCGGTGCGGCAGAACTCCAGGCACTGCTCGAGCGAGAGCCGCTTCGGTGGGATCACCTTCTCGAAGTTGTCCGACGTCGAGGAACGGACGTTGGTCTGCTTCTTCTCCTTGGTGATGTTCACGTCCATGTCGTCCTCGCGGGAGTTCTCCCCGATGATCATGCCCTCGTAGACCTCGGTGGCCGGCTCGACGAACAGCACGCCGCGCTCCTGCAGGTTGGTCATCGCGTACGACGTGACCGCGCCGGCCCGGTCGGCGACCAGCGACCCGGAGGCCCGGGAGCGGATGTCGCCCGCCCATGGCTCGTAGCCCTCGAACACGTGGTGGGCGATGCCGGTGCCGCGGGTGTCGGTGAGGAATTCGGTGCGGAAGCCGATCAGCCCGCGCGCCGGGACCAGGAACTCCATCCGCACCCAGCCGGTGCCGTGGTTGGTCATCTGCTCCATGCGTCCCTTGCGGACGGCGAGCAGCTGGGTGATCGTGCCGAGGTACTCCTCCGGCGCGTCCACGGTCAGCCGCTCGACCGGCTCGTGCACCTTTCCGTCGATCTCCCGGGTGACCACCTGCGGCTTGCCGACGGTCAGCTCGTAGCCCTCCCGACGCATCTGCTCCACGAGGATCGCCAGCGCGAGCTCCCCGCGGCCCTGCACCTCCCAGGCATCCGGTCGGGCGGTCGGCAGCACGTTGATCGACACGTTGCCGACCAGCTCGGCGTCGAGCCGGTCCTTGACCAGGCGGGCGGTAACCAGGGTGTTCTTGGTGGGTCCGCGTCCGGCGAGCGGCGAGGTGTTCGTGCCGATCGTCATCGAGATCGCCGGCTCGTCGACCGTGATCAACGGCAGCGCATGCGGGTTCTCGACGTCCGCGAGCGTCTCCCCGATGGTGATGTCGGGGATCCCCGCGATCGCCGCGATGTCGCCGGGCCCGGCGTACTCCCCGGGCTTGCGCTCGAGTGCCTCGGTGACCAGCAGCTCGGTGATCTTCACGGTGCGCTGCGAGCCGTCCCGGCGCAGCCAGGCGACCTGCTGGCCCTTGCGCAGCTCGCCCTCGTGCACCCTGACCAGGGCGAGCCGGCCGAGAAACGGGGAGGCGTCGAGGTTGGTCACGTGCGCCTGCAGCGGCGCGCCCGGGTGGTAGGTCGGGGCGGGAATGGTGTCCACGATCGTGTGGAACAGCGGCCCCAGGTCGGAGGAGTCGGGCAGGCCGCCGTTCTCCGGCATCTGCGTGGACGCCCGGCCCGCCTTCGCCGAGGCGTAGACCACCGGGAAGTCCAGCGCGTCCTGGCGGTGGCTGTCGTCGAGCAGGTCGAGGAACAGCTCGTAGGTCTCGTCGACGACCTCGGCGATCCGGGCGTCGGCGCGGTCGACCTTGTTGACCACGAGTACGACGGGCAGGTCGGCGTTGAGCGCCTTGCGCAGCACGAACCGGGTCTGCGGCAGCGGTCCCTCCGAGGCGTCGACCAGCAGCACGATCCCGTCCACCATGGACAGCCCGCGCTCCACCTCGCCCCCGAAGTCGGCGTGCCCGGGCGTGTCGATGATGTTGATGGTCATCTCGCCGTAGCGCACCGCGGTGTTCTTGGCCAGGATCGTGATGCCCTTCTCCCGCTCCAGGTCGCCGGTATCCATGGCTCGTTCCTGGACGTGAGAGTGCTCGCCGAAGGCGCCGCCCTGCCAGAGCATGGCGTCCACCAGCGTGGTCTTGCCGTGGTCGACGTGCGCGACGATCGCGACGTTGCGGAGGTCCGAGCGGTGTGCGAGGGCAGGCATGCGGTGGCGTCGTCGCTTTCGGTTGTGGGGCGTCATCGCGTTCGGTGTCGGCCGCGGTGGCGTCGCAGCCGCGGCGGATGACGTGGCGCGGGGCTGTGTGAGCAGTCTATCGTCCGTGAGCCGATCGCCATGTCGGACCGGCATCGCGGCAGATTGTTACGTTCGGCTCGGCCCTGACGGGTGACAAGCCAATGCGGTTGGGTGTAGACACTATGCGCGATGTATCGCACATCGAGGCATTTTGAAGGAGTTGCAGATGGTTGATTTCCAGACCTCGGCATTCGCCCCCGTCGTACTCGGGTTCTTCGGACTGGGCTGCGGATATCTGATCTGGGGTCCGCAGGAGCTGTTCGGCTTCCCGGCACGCGACGAACCGGTCGACCGTGCGGTCGGCGTGTGGGGGATCTGGATGCCGGGTTTCTGCCAGCTGCTCACCGGCACCTACATCTTCATCGGGATGACCTGGTTCCAGGTCTTCGACGATCCGGCGCTATACATGGCCGCAGTGGCGTTCAGCGCATACGGCATCCACTGGTTCGCCCTGGGGTGGAACCGCTATCGGGGCAATGACGGTCGGCCGAACGCGGGCATGTCGGTGGCGTTCACGATCCTCTCCGCGCTAGGAGCATGGGTGTTCTTCGCGGTCGGAGGCTGGACGGTAGGCATCTTGTTCATCGGGCTGTCCTTCGTCTACATCAGCGACTTCGTGAACAGCATCAGAATCCCGTGGGGCCTGAAGTTCCACGGAGCTGCACACCTGGCCACCGGCATCTGGCTGATGTACCTGACGTTCGGCACCACGCTGAACATCGCGCTCGGCTACCACCTGAAGGCTGGCTGACAGCAACCGTGCACGAGGCCGCGCGTCCCCATGGGCGTGCGGTCTCGTCGCGTCGCGGGGCCTGGCTTTTGTCGGCGCGAGGGGATAGGCAGGAGGCGTGAACCGCTGTCTGTTCGTCCCGCCGTACCTCCTCGAGCGGATCGCCGCGACCCACCCCGACCCGGACACTGCCAGGTGGGCACGCGAGACGCTCGCCCTCGACGAGCGGTTCCGCGCCGCCCGGTCTGCGGCACGGCCCGCCGTTCCTCCCGACCGAACGCAGCCTGCCCCCGCGCCCGCCGGGGCCCACTTCTCCGTGTACACCGCCGATCACGGCTCGACGCTGCCGGGCACTCTGGTGCGCGCGCAGGGCGCCGCGGTGTCCGGGGATGCCGAGGTCGACGAGGCGTACGTCGGGGTGGCCGACGCGCTGGCGATGTACGACGAGGTCTACGGCCGCACGTCGTACGACGACAAGGGCGCGCCGGTCGTCTCGACCGTGCACTACGAGAAGGGCTACGACAACGCGTTCTGGGACGGCAGCCAGCTGGTGTTCGGCGACGGTGACGGCACCAGCTTCCACCGGTTCACCAGCCCGATCGACGTGGTCGGCCACGAGCTCACCCATGCGGTGACCCAGTTCACCGCTGGCCTGACCTACGCCGACCAGCCTGGTGCGCTGAACGAGTCGATCTCGGATGCGTTCGGGTCGTGCCTCAAGCAACGCGTGCTGCAGCAGACCGTCGACCAGGCCGACTGGCTGATCGGCGAGGGCATCTTCACCGCGTCCGTGCAGGGCAAGGCGCTGCGGTCGATGTCGGCGCCAGGCACTGCGTACGACGATCCGACGCTCGGCAAGGACCCGCAGGTCGCCACGATGGCCGACTACGTGCACACGAAGGCCGACAACGGCGGCGTGCACACCAACTCGGGGATCCCGAACCGCGCGTTCTACCTCGCCGCGACCGGCATCGGCGGCCACTCGTGGGACGGCGCAGGCAAGATCTGGTACGCCGCCCTCACCTCCGGTCTCGGCGCGTCCACCGACTTCGCCGGCTTCGCCGCCGCGACCGTGACGGCCGGGCAGGCGGTCTCGCCGGACGCGGCAGCCGCGGTGACCTCGGCGTGGCGGCAGGTGGGCGTCCTCGACGGCGCGGCACAGGACGGCTCGACTGGCGGCTCGGCCGGCGCGGACGCCGCGGGCTGGACGAATCTGCCGGTCGGGCCCGGGATCGTCGCGGTGACCCGCTCGGGCGGGTTCGCCGGGATGGAGACCTCCGGCGAGGTCCACCTGGATCCGCACCCTCTCGATCCCCCGGACCGGCACCTCGAGCCGCGAGAGGCCGAGATCCGCAGGCTGGTCTCGCGCATCGACCTCGCCACGCTGCAGGCGGGTGCCAGGTCGCCGGAGCCGGACCGGTTCGTCTATGCGTTCTCGATGCACGGCCGCTCCGCCGTCGTCGGCGAGCGCGACCTCACCCCGGAGCTGGCCCGGCTCGCCGAGCTCCTCCTGGGCTGACCCCGACACCCCACGACGACACAGGAGACTCTCAGTCACTGGGTGGCTGAACATCTCCCTTGTCGCCGTTGGGGCTCCGCGGTCAGCTGGCCCGCGGCCGCACGAGGTATTCGTTGTGCGAGTCCAACCCAGTGGCGCGCTCGCAGTCGCCGGCGACCGTGCAGCGCACCACGGCCGAGCGCGTGCTCGAGGCATAGCCGAGGAACGTGTGACCGTCCTCCCAGGCCAGCGTGCTGGCGTCGAAGGCACCCTGGAACTCGCGCACCAGGCGGCCGTCGTCGGCGCGGCGCACTCGCACCGTCTCGACCGGTTGAGACCCGTGCGGAATGACAGCGAGCGTGAGCACATACTCGTCATTGGGAGACCACACCACCGGGCACTCCCCGCCGTGCAGCCACCAGACGTTCTGGGGGTGGCGCGGCACCGACACGATCGCGGTGTCGCCGTGCCCGCGCAGCAGTGGGACGTGTCCCGAGCTCAGGTCGGCCGCGGCGGGAAGCGAGCACGGCCCGTCGCGTGGCGGCGTGGTGCCGCGCGAGTCGAACGTGCGCAGCTTGTTCGTGTGGGTGTCCCACCAGCGGGTGTAGTGGTGGCCGCGGCGCAGCAGCACCCGGCCGTGCCGGTAGCCGATGATGTTGGTGCGGCCCGGGAAGTGCCGGTCGGCGATCACCGTGCCATCGCTGATCCGGACCACCCGGATCTCGTGGCTGCGGTCACCCCCGACGTGGATCGCGAACGCACGGCCGTCCGGCGACGTCAGCCCGCCGAACAGGTAGACGGACTCCCCGCGAGCAACCTCGTGGTGCTGCCCGCGGTAGCCCACGAAGGTCAGGAAGTGCCAGGAGGGATAGTTGTTCTCCGGGTCGAAGCTGTAGACCAGGAAACCTCCCTTGACACGCACTGGACGGTACGACGTGTACTCGCGCGCGGTCACCGTGATCGGCGCCTTGCCTCGGCGCAGGATCCTCGCGTGGTCGCCATCGTCGAGCAAGGGCACCGCGGGTGCGGCGCCCTGGGGCAGTGCCGCTGGGTCGACCACCACCGGCGAGTTGTCGGTCATCACAGCGCCGGCGGGGCAAGCGGTGCCACGACCAGACACACCAGCGCCAGCGCCGCGGCGAACGCGGTCAGCCGAGAATGTCTCCGAGATGTCCCCCTCATGGCCGCGACGCTACCAAACCTCCCGTCGTGCGGGCCGGTCAGTTGGAGCGGTCCACCTTGTGCTGCGCGGCCTGCGCCCTCGGCCGGATCACGAGCTCGTCGACGTTCACGTGCGGCGGACGGGTCACCATCCAGGTGATCGCGTCGGCGATGTCCTCGGCGGTCAACGGCTCGGCGACCCCGGCGTACACCTGCTCGGCCTTCTGCTCGTCGCCGCGGAACCGGACGGTCGAGAACTCGTCGGTCTTGACCATCCCGGGCGCGATCTCGCAGATCCGCACCGGCTGGTCGAACAGCTCCAGCCGCAGCGTCTCGCTGAGCACCTTGGTGCCGTGCTTCGCCGCGGTGTATCCGCCGCCGCCCTCGTAGGCGATCCGGCCCGCCGTCGAGCCGACGTTGAGGATCACCCCTGCGCCGGAGGCGATCAGCGCCGGCAGCAGCGCCTGCGTCACCCGCAGCAGGCCGAGCACGTTCACGTCGTACATCGAACGCCAGTCCTCGATGTCGGCGGTGGCCACCGGGTCGGCTCCGAAGGCGCCGCCCGCGTTGTTCACGAGTACGTCGAGCCGTTCGCCCACCTGCGCGGCGAGACCGGCGACGTCGTCGGCATTCGTCACGTCGCACACGACTGCCGTACCTCCGATCTCTTCGGCGAGCGCCCTGATCCGGTCCTCCCGGCGGGCTGCGCACACCACGTGGAAGCCCTCCCCAGCGAGACTGCGCGCGGTCGCCGCGCCGATCCCGCTGCTCGCACCGGTCACCACAGCCGTCTTCGCGCTCATGGTCCTGATTCTGCCGCGAGGGGAATAGCCCCCGGCAGGGGGTGGTTGCGCCGGGGGAGGTGACATGACGATCTCGCAGAGCACAGCGCCGCGTCCGCGGCGGGACACCGCGCCGCAACCCCGGCCGCAGCGTCCCCGACGCCCGACTCACGGGCGGATCGCGATGATCAGCCTGCACACCTCGCCCCTGGACCAGCCGGGCACCGGCGACGCCGGCGGGATGAACGTCTACGTCCTGGAGCTCTCCAAGCGGCTGGCCGCCCGCGATCTCGAGGTCGACATCTTCACCCGCGCCACCTCCTCGGCGCTGCCGCCCGCCGTGCAGGTCAACCCCGGCGTCACCGTGCGGCACGTGCACGCCGGTCCGTTCGAGGGACTCACCAAGGCCGAGCTGCCCGGCCAGCTGTGCGTGTTCGCGCGTGAGGTGCTGCGCGCCGAGGCTCGCCACGACCAGGGGTGGTACGACCTGGTGCACTCCCACTACTGGCTCTCCGGCCAGGTCGGGGCACTCGTTCGCGACCGGTGGGGGATCCCGCTCGCCCACTCGATGCACACGATGGCCAAGGTGAAGAACGACTCGTTGGCGGTCGGCGACACCCCGGAGCCGCCCGCACGGATGATCGGCGAGGAGCAGGTGGTCGAGGCCGCCGACATGCTGATCGCCAGCACCGACCTGGAGGCCAAGCAGCTGATCGAGCTCTACGACGCGGACCCGGCGCGCGTCGAGGTGGTGCATCCCGGCGTCGACCTGTCGGTGTTCGCGCCGCGCTCCGGTGCCCGCGCCCGGCTCGGGCTGGCCGACGACGCGGTCGTGCTCCTGTTCGCGGGGCGGATCCAGCCCCTGAAGGCCCCCGACATCCTGCTGCGCGCAGTCCCCGCCCTGCTCGAGCGCGACCCGGGCGTGCGTGAACGGCTGGTCGTCGCGGTGGTCGGCGGACCCTCCGGCACCGGGTTGGAGCACCCCGAGTCACTGGTCCAGCTCGCCGAGTCGCTCGGCATCTCCGACGTCATCAGGTTCATCCCGCCGGTGGCCCAGTGGACGCTGGCCGACTGGTACGCCGCCGCCACGCTGGTCTGCGTCCCGTCGTACAACGAGTCCTTCGGGCTGGTCGCGGTGGAGGCGCAGGCCACCGGCACCCCCGTGGTGGCCGCCGCGGTCGGGGGGCTGACCACCGTGGTGCGCGACGGTGTCTCCGGCCTGCTCGTCGAGGGGCACGACCCCGGTGACTACGCTCGTGCGATGCAGCGGATCATCTCCTCAGCAGCCCTGCGCGCGCAGATGTCGCGGGCGGCTACCGACCACGCCGCGGAGTTCGCCTGGGAGCGCACCGCGGACCGCATCGTCGAGGTCTACCGGCAGGCCGCGCGGGCGATGCGCGACGACCTGCAGGTCGGGGCGTGACGGCTGCCCGCGACGCGGACGTGCGCGCCGGCGTCGCCGGGATGATCCGCAACTACCTGCGGGCCTCCGACCTGTCCTTCGAGGAGCTCTCCGACGGGGTGTTCGCGCTCGAGCTTCCCGGCGAGCGCAAGCTCGCCACACCGTGCCGGCTCGACGTCGGCCGTCACGCGCTCGGCGTCCACGCGTTCGTCTGCCGCGCCCCCGACGAGAACCACGAGCGGGTCTACCGGTGGCTGCTGGAGAAGAACCTCAAGCTGTACGGCGTGGCGTTCGCGGTCGACCGGATGGGCGACATCTACCTGGACGGGCGGCTGCCGCTCGGCGGCCTCGACGCGGACGGGCTGGACCGGCTGCTCGGCTCGGTGCTCTCCGTCGCGGACGGCTCGTTCAACACGATCCTCGAGCTCGGGTTCGCCTCGTCGATCCGCAAGGAGTACGCCTGGCGCAAGGCCCGCGGCGAGTCGCTGCGCAACCTCGACGCGTTCCGCGGCTGGCTCGACTCCTCGTAGGTCCCCACCCCGCCCCCACCCCGCCCCCACCCCGATTCGTCCGCGAAACTGCGTCCGTCTGCCGCGGAGCGACCGCGGACGAATCGGGGTGGGAGTTCATCCGCCGTTCACCTGAGGGCGTCGTACGGTTCACCCGGCCCTCCTAGCGTTCGACGCGTCAAGACGCATCGATCATCAGGAGATCCGGAGTGAACGCCACTTCCACGCTCGTCCTTCCCGCGCTCGCGGCAGCGCTGGGCCTCGCCCTGATCGGCTGCGGCGCCGCGAACGAGACGCCCGCGAACGCAGACCCGACCCATGGCGGGTCCGCCCTCTCCGGCACCCTCGACGGTGCCGGCTCCTCAGCCCAGCAGGCCGCGCAGGCCGCCTGGCAGGCGCACTTCCAGAGCGCCCACCCGGGCGTCACCGTCAACTACGACCCGGTCGGCTCCGGCGCCGGCGTCGACCAGTTCCTGTCCGGCGGCGTCGCGTTCGCCGGCTCCGACAAGTACCTCACCGCCGACCAGCTCACCGCGAGCAAGAAAACCTGCCACGGCGCGACCGCGTTCGACGTGCCGGACTACGTCAGCCCGATCGCGATCGCCTACCACCTCGACGGAGTGGACCACCTGAAGCTGTCGCCGAAGACCGCGGCCGGAATCTTCGCCGGCACGATCACCAAGTGGAACGACCCGGCGATCCAGGCCGACAACCCGGGCGCGCGCCTCCCGAGCAGCAGGATCACGCCGGTGCACCGCTCCGACGACTCCGGCACCACGAACAACTTCACCGACTACCTGCACCAGACTGCCCCGAGCGTCTGGACCGATCCGGCCGCCGAGACGTGGCCGTACAAGTCCGGCGAGGCGGCTCAGGGCACCTCCGGAGTGGTCGCGGCGATCAAGTCCGGCAACGGCACGATCGGGTACGCCGACCGCAGCCAGGTGGGCGCGTTGAGCGTCGCCTCGGTCAAGGTCGGCAGCCGGTACGTCGCACCGTCCCCGACGGGCGCGGCGAAGGCCCTCGCCGACTCGTCCACGACGGCCGGACGGCCCGCCGGCGACCTGGCGATCCAGGTGAACCGGACCACGACCAGCCCGGGGGCCTACCCGATCCTCCTGGTCTCCTACCTGATCGCCTGCCCGTCGTATCCCGACTCCGCCACCGGCACGCTGGTGAAGACCTACCTCGGCTACGTGGTGAGCGGCGCCGGCCAGCAGGCGGCAGCGCAGACGGCCGGCTCCGCCCCGCTGCCGGGCACGCTGGCCTCGAAGGCAGCCAGCAAGGTGCAGTCGATCGGCGCCGGCCACTGATGGCTCTCCCGCTCAGCGTGTCCTTCGGCCCGGCGCGTCGTGCGCGCCCGCGTGGCGACCGGGTGTTCTCGGGCGCCACCCGGGCCGCCGGGCTGGTGGTCGTGCTCGGCCTCGCCGGCGTCGCGGTCTTCCTCACCGTGCAAGGCATCCCCGCGCTGAGCGCTCCGGGCTCGGCTCTGGGCGGGCACGCGAGCTTCGCGGCGTACGTCTGGCCGCTCGTGTTCGGCACCGTCCTCGCCTCCGTCCTGGCGCTGGGGATGGCCACCCCGCTCGCGCTGGGCACGGCGTTGGTGATCTCGCACTACGCGCCACGCCGGGTGGCGGCGATGCTCGGCTACGTCGTCGACCTGCTCGCGGCGATCCCGAGCGTGGTCTACGGCCTGTGGGGGATCGGATTCCTCAGCGGGCGGCTCGTGCCGGCCTACGCATGGCTGTCCACGCACGTCGGCTGGCTGCCGTTCTTCGCCGGCCCGGTGTCGGCGACGGGCCGCACTATCCTCACCGCGGCGATCGTGCTGTCCCTGATGGTCCTGCCGATCATCACCGCGATCAGCCGGGAGGTCTTCGCGCAGGCACCGAGGCTGCACCAGGAGGCCGCACTCGCGCTGGGCGCCACCCGCTGGGAGGCGATCCGGATGGCCGTGCTGCCCTATGCCCGCTCCGGCGTCGTCTCCGCGGTGATGCTCGGCCTCGGGCGTGCCCTCGGGGAGACGATGGCCGTCGCGATGGTGCTGTCGGCCAGCGGCGTGGTCACCTTCGACCTGGTCGGCACCACGAACCCGTCCACGATCGCGGCGAACATCGCGCTGAACTTCCCCGAGGCCACCGGGCTCGGGGTCAATGCGCTCGTAGCGAGCGGCCTGGTGCTGTTCGTGCTCACGTTCGTGGTCAACCTGGCGGCCCGCGCGATCGTCGCCCGCAGCATGCGCAAGGAGCAGGGATGACTCTCCTCGACGTCCGTCCGGCACCGGCTGCGGCCCCGCGACGCCCGGCGGCTCAGCCCGTCCTCGCACTGACCCGGGCGCGACTGCCGCGCTGGGCCCCTGTGCTGGTCGCGGTCCTGTCCGCCGCGGCGGCCGGCCTGGTCACCATGGCCGCCGGCTGGAACCTGGCCGGCTGGGCCGTCGCCGCGATCGGCTGCTACACGGCCGCGATGCCCGCCTGGTCGCGGGTGGTCGAGGGCGGCCGCGCCGCCAAGGACCGGCTGCTGACCACGCTGGTCTGGTCGGCGTTCGCACTCGCCTGCGTCCCTCTGGTGTCGCTGGTGGTCACGGTGGCCCGGCACGGCGCGGGTGTGGTCGACGTGCGGTTCCTCACCTACTCGATGCGCAACGTGGTCGGACCCGGGGGCGGGATCTACCACGCGCTGATGGGCACCTTGCTGGTCACTTTGGGGGCGGCGGTGATCTCGATCCCACTCGGCCTGCTCACCGCGATCCACCTCGTCGAGTACGCCGCACGGTCCCGTGGGGCGCGCACCATCCGGCTGCTGGTCGACGTGATGACCGGCATCCCTTCGATCGTGGCGGGCCTGTTCGCCTACGCGCTGTTCGCCCTGCTCGCCTGGCCGGGCGTCCGGATGGGCATCGGCGGCTCCGTCGCACTGTCGTTGCTGATGGTCCCGATCGTGGTCCGCTCGTGCGAGGAGATGCTCGCGCTCGTGCCGGGCGAGCTGCGCGAAGCGGCGTACGCCCTCGGGGCGCCGAAGTGGCGCACCATCGTGCGGGTGGTGCTGCCCACCGCCGCCCCCGGCATCGTCACTGGCATCACCCTCGCGATCGCCCGCGTCGTCGGGGAGACCGCGCCGCTGCTGATCATCGCCGGGTCGACGGACTCGACGAACATGAACCTGTTCGCCGAACGGATGATGACGCTGCCGGTGTTCATCTACTACTCGTTCACCCAGCCCGGCGTACCCGCGACCTACGGCCAGGAACGCGCCTGGGGTGCCGCGCTGGTGCTGATCGCGATCGTGATGGCCCTCAACCTGCTCGCCCGGCTGGCCGGGCGACTGCTCCGACACTGAAGGACAGACACATGGCTCTGAGCATCGACATATCCGGACTCGACGCCTACTACGGCAGCTTCCGCGCGGTCGCGGACGTCACCATGACGATCCCCGCGCGTTCGGTGACCGCGCTGATCGGGCCCTCCGGCTGCGGCAAGTCGACGTTCCTGCGCGCGCTGAACCGGATGCACGAGGTCGTGCCCGGCGCGCGCATCGAGGGCAAGATCGTCGTGGACGGCCAGGACCTGTACGCGCCGGACGTGGACCCAGCCGAGGTACGCCGCATCGTCGGGATGGTCTTCCAGCGGCCGAACCCCTTCCCGACCATGTCGATCTACGAGAACGTGCTCGCCGGCGTGCGGCTGAACGCCAAGCGGATCCCGAAGGCAACGGCCGACGACGTCGTGGAGAGCTCGCTGCGGCGGGCGAACCTGTGGGCCTCGGTGTCGTCGCGGCTGAAGAGGCCCGGCAGCAGCCTGTCCGGCGGCCAGCAGCAACGGCTCTGCATCGCCCGCGCGATCGCCGTGCAGCCCCAGGTGCTGCTGATGGACGAACCGTGCTCGGCGCTCGACCCGATCTCGACGTCGGCGATCGAGGACCTGATCCACGAGCTGCGCGAGGACT
This sequence comes from Nocardioidaceae bacterium, assembly GCA_035690495.1. Lineage (GTDB taxonomy): Bacteria > Actinomycetota > Actinomycetes > Propionibacteriales > Nocardioidaceae > DASSKK01. The sequence goes on from DASSKK010000095.1 coordinate 47,713, forward strand.
ACACGATCGTGATCGTCACCCACAACATGCAGCAGGCGGCCCGTGTCTCCCAGGACACGGCGTTCTTCAACCTCGACGGCGACGGGCAGGCCGGCCGTCTCGTCGAGCTGAACCCGACCCGCAAGGTGTTCGCCAACCCCGACGACCCGGCCACCGAGGCCTACATCTCCGGACGCTTCGGCTGACTCTTACGGGACGCGCAGCACCGATTTGAGCATCCGGCGGCCGAGGGTGCGCGTGATGCGCCAGCCGCCTGACCAAGAAGAGTCTGCGGACAGCACGCGCCGGCCGGGCGAGCTGTTCGTCAGTCCCGTATGGCCTTACGTCACGAACAGTGCCAACGAACCCCGCAATGCCCATCTGCAGGTTCTCCGTGAGCCGGTCACGGAATTCGTCGGCTCCTTTCACCTCTCGGCGCCTCTGTGTCTTCGCGGTCAGCGCCGGCGCGGTCATTGAGAACGGTGACGCGTGCGATACCCCAAAGGGCGAGGATGGTGACACCCAAGCTGACGCCGGCCAGGACGTCGCTGAGCCAGTGCACTCCGAGGAAGAAGCGGCTGGCGGCAACGAGGAGAACGATCAGTGCGGCGGTGCAGGCCAGCGCGCCCTTGGGCTTGGGCCGGCGGCCGACGCAGGCGAGCACACAGAGAATGCCCCAGGCGGCGGTGGCCTGAGTGGTATGTCCGGAGGGGAAGGCCAAGCCGCTGGCGTGCATCAGCCATCCCGCCGCCGGTGGGCGCGGTCGGTGAACGGCTTCCTTCATCACTGAGGACAAGATCAACGCCCCGCCGTAGACCACGACGATGTCGACGACGGGGCTCCATGAGCGACGGAGGTATCCGCCGGCCCCGGCGGCGATGACCAGGATGGGCAACAAGACCGCGTTGGAGCCCAACCAGGTCGCAGCCCGCATGATCGGTGCGAGCCAGTCAGGCCGATGCTGCAACAACCAGGCGTGGGCGCGAAGGTCGAACAGCGCCACTTCTTCGTGGGCGAGCACGTCTTGGGTCAGCCCGAGGGTGATCCAGATGGCGCCGATCGCGACCGCCACCAGCAGCGTCAGGGGCAACCCGGTGGTCCTGCTGGTGTCGAGCCGTTGGCTCACCCAGACCACTTGTCGGGGGAACCGGTCTTCGACCCACATCACCGGCCAGCTGCATCTGGCCCGGTTCAGCATCCTGTGCGGCCAGCCGCCGGGGGCTCGGCGGAGCAGGTAGCCGGCCGCGACCAGGAGCACGATCACCCCCAGGGCGATCAGCCCGACGCGCGATGCCAGGTGCTCGACGCGCCGCCAGCTGCTGCCGCCGAGGTAGCCGAGGAGTATGCACATGGTTCCCCACGTCAGCCCGCCGGCGACGTTGTAGGCCGCGAACGTGCGGTAGGGCATGCGCGACATGCCCGCCAGCCCGGGGATCATCACTCTCAGAGCGGCGGTGAACCGGCCCAGGAACACGGCATTCCCGCCACGTTGAGCCAAATAGCGTTCGCCGCGGTCGAGGTGGTCGTGGTTGATCCAGCGGCCGACGGTGCCGTCGATGAGCCGTCGCCCGTACCGGCGGCCGACGACATAACCGACGCTGTCACCGAGCACGGCGCCAGCGATCCCTGCCGCGAGGACCGCCCACACGGGGACGACCCCCTGGAAGGCGAGCACGCCGCCGAGGATCAGGGCGATCTCCCCGGGAAAGACGAATCCGACGAACGCGGAGGACTCCAGTGCCGGCAGCGCGAAAACCACCACCAGCGCGACCCAGGCCGGCAGGGCCAGGATGTGGGCGGCAACCGCGTCCAGCATGCTCAGGCAGCCTTCGCGCCGGGATTGCGCTCAGGAGAAGCAGGATCGCCCTGGGAGGGCGCGAACAGCGCACTGAACGGTTTGATCCGGCGAGACCACTCGGTGATCGCGGTCAAGGGATCGCGCAACAGCAGCCAGCCGAGAATCACCACCACGACACCAAGGAGCAGACCGGCCACATGCACCAGTGGCTGGTTGAGCCCGACTGCGATCAAAGTTGCCAGCGCTGCCCAGCCGGCGGCACCCAGTCCGCGCGAGGTCGAGCCTCGGGCGCGCCAGAGGGCGAACACCAGCAGGAGAGCGAACAGGGCGACACCGTAGTTGGCATACAGTTCGATCGGCGGATGCGGCCAGCCGGTGTGCGCAGTGAACGCATTGATCGCCAAGAACGCTTCATCATCGAGGCGGTGCAGCGTGTCCACGGGTACCTCCCACAGTGACGTGTTGCGCGGCGGGCCGGGCTACTGTGGGGCCAACCGAGGGAACGACAAACAAAGTCGTACTACTGAAATTGTAGTACGGCGAGAGGATGTGATCATGACGGCAGCGCGCGGACGGCCCCGTGGCGGCCTCGAGCGCGACGTGCTCGCATGCCTGGCCGCCGCCGGCCGGCCCCTCAGTCCCACCGAGGTGCTCAGCGATCTGGGCGGGGACCTGGCCTACACCACGGTCATGACCACCCTGTCGCGCCTGCACTCCAAAGGAGTCCTGAACCGGGAGGCGGCGGGCCGCGGGTTTGCCTACGAACTTCCGGTGTCCCTGGGAGAGGTGCCCACATCGATGAGCGCCCACCGGATGCGACGGATTCTCGACAGCGGAGACGACCGGGCGGGCATCCTGGCCAGGTTCGTGTCTGACCTCAACCCCGAGGACGAGGAAGTCCTGCTGCACCTGCTCTCGCAGGACCCCCCGACCCTGGAGCACTGAGCCATGCTGCTGCTCCTGCTCGCCGCGGTGCCCCTGACCGCCAGCGCGGCGTTGGGGCTGGCGGCGCCGTGGGTCGGGAACCGGCTGCCACCGAGCACCGCTGTCAAGGTCCTCGCGACCGCCGCGCTCACCAGCGCCCTGACAACCGGGTTCTGCCTGTCGGTCATTGCGTTCAACGCGCTCGCCCGCATCCCCGTGATCGCGGCATTGGGAAAGTGGTCGGCCGCCGCCGTCGGACTGGACGACACCCCACCCCCGATGGGCGGCGTCGTACTCGGGCTCGCCGTCATCGGCCTGATGCTGGCAGCACTGCGCCGCTCGGTGCTCACCGCCACAGACCTCACGCAGGCGGTACTCACCTGCCGCCGACTTCAAGACCTCTCCGAGGGCCTGGTGTTGGTCCCTGACCCATCACCCGGCGCATTCGCCCTACCGGGCATGCGCGGCAAGATCGTCATCACGACCGGCATGCTCCAAGCCCTCACCGCGCCGGAGCGCCGCGCTCTGATCGCCCACGAGCAGGCGCACCTTTCGCACCACCACCAGATCTACATCCAGGCCACCGAGCTGGCCGCCGCCGCCAACCCACTGCTGTTCCGACTTCCCGGGCAAGTACGTGCTCAAGCCGAGCGCTGGGCCGACGAGCAGGCCGCACAAGACGTCGACGACCGCATGCTCACCGCGAGAGCACTCGCCAAGGCCGCCCTGGCACGCACGACGAATCCACGATCGACCACCCCGCAACCAGCCATCGCACTCCCCGCTACCGACCACCACATGGCCAACCGCGTGCTCGCCCTCACGAAGCCACCTCCGCGACCAAGACCCCGCCTGGCCAGCGCCCTGCTCGCCCTCGTCCTGACCAGTGTGGCTTCCTCGATCTTGGTGGCGCACACCACCGAGACGAAGTTCGAGCACGCTCAGCAGAGCTACTCACATCTCTATCGCCCGCACGACGGGTGAGACCCTCGGTGGCGGCGACCCGAGTGCCGCGCGCCTGAGCTGCGAGCGACCTGGCCTCCGTGGCGAGACGCACTCTGGTCGCGCCTCACGGGAGGCGCAGCACCCATCTGAGCAGGTAGTAGCAGACGGCGGCCGCGCAGCCGGCCGCGGGCAGGGTGATCACCCAGGCCACCACGATCGATCGGGCGACGCCCCAGCGGACGGCGGAGACGCGCTTGGTCGCGCCGACGCCCATCACCGAGCTGGTGATGATGTGGGTGGTCGAGACGGGCGCTGAGTACAGGTAGGCGGTGACGTAGAGAACCGAGGAGGCGACCGACTCCGCGGCGAACCCGCGGGCCGGGTCGAGGTGGATGATCCGGCGGCCAAGGGTGCGCATGATGCGCCAGCCGCCCGACCAGGTGCCGAGCGAGATCGCCGAGGCTGCGGCCACGATCACCCAGATGGGGAGCGAGGAGTCGGCGGCGACATACCCGCCGGTCACCAGCGCGAGGAAGATGACGCCCATCGTCTTCTGGGCGTCCTGCAGTCCGTGGCCGAGCGCCATCGCGGCGGCCGACACCGTCTGGGCGTGGCGGAAGCCCCGGTTGGTCGGTCCGGGGTGGCGGCGCCGCCAGATCCACATGATCGCGAGCATCACCAGGGAGGCGAGCGCGAAGCCGACCACGGGCGAGACCACCATGGGCACCACGACCTTGCCGACCACGGTGCTCCAGTGCACCAGGCTGCCGGAGACGAGTGCGGCGCCGACGAGACCGCCGATGAGGGCGTGGGAGGACGAGGACGGCAGCCCGAAGTACCAGGTGATCAGGTTCCACACGATGGCACCGAGCAGGGCGGCGACCACCACGACGAGGCCGTGGCTCTTCGAGCCGCCGGGCACGATGACGTCGCTGACCGTGCTGGCGACCTTCTGGCCGAGGAAGGCACCGGCGAAGTTCATGACCGCGGCCATGCCGAGCGCGACACGCGGAGTCAGCGCCCGGGTCGATACCGAGGTGGCGATCGCGTTGGCGGCGTCGTGGAAGCCGTTGGTGTAGTCGAAGGCCAGCGCGACGACGACCAGGGCGATGATGATCGCGAGTGTCACTCAGGACTCCTTGACCGCGATCTGCTCGATGATGTTCGCCACCGACTCGAACGCGTCCGCAGCGGCCTCCAGCGAGTCCACGACGTCCTTGGCCTTGAGCACCTCCAGCGCGTCGTAGTCGCCGCCGAACAGGCTGGCCAGGATCAGACGGTAGGAGCGGTCGGCGGCGTTCTCCAGCCGGTTGATCTCGATCCAGTACGCCGAAAGGTCACGCATGGTGCGCAGCCGCGGCATCGCCTCGGCGGTGACCGCGGCGCACTGCTGCAGCACCTCGACCTGCTCCTGCACCCCCGCGGGCAGTTGGTCGATCTCGTAGAGGACGACAAGGTCGACCGCCTCCTCCATGAAGTCCATGACGTCGTCGAGCCGCGAGGCGAGGGCGTAGATGTCCTCGCGGTCGATGGGTGTCACGAAGGTGGTGTTGACCCGGCGGATCACCTCGTGGGTGGTCTCATCGGCGGCGTGCTCGGCGTCGCGCATCCTCCGTGCGACGTCTGCCCGGTCCGGGGCGTCGATGGTCTCGGCCAGCAGGCCCGCGCCGAGCACGAGCTGCTCGGCCTGCCGGGTGAAGAGGTCGTAGAACTCTGAGTCGCGGGGGCGCAAGCGCAACGCCACGGAAGATCTCCTGGGATCGAGGGTCGCCCGGCTCCGGACTGCCCGCGGCCAGGCTGGGAACGGCGGGAACACTAGCCGGTGCGGAACACCCCGATCATGCGGAGCAAGCGTCGCGGCGCAGTTGTTCTAGACGATTTCGCCGGGCGTTCACCCGCCGTTCTTCCTCGTTCACCGACTGTTCACTTTGACGGCGCCTGGTTGCCGACATGTTTAGGCCAGAGGTGCCGAACAACGTCGGTGAGTGCGGCCCAGCTGCACACCGATTTCCTTCCCACGCCGGCCGATCTGGTCTAAAGTTCATCTGCCTGAATCGGACATGTCGCCAACAACAGCCAATGTCGGATTCAAGGCTTCCCCCCACCCCAGGGAGGCGGCGAAGCCCCTCCCTTCAGCCAGGAGTCCCAGATGAGACGTCGTTCCATCGCTGCGGTCGTGGTGCCCGCGGCATTCATCGCGGTCAGTCATCCCGCACTGGCCACCGCGGCCACCGTGCCGACCTGTCACGGCCGTGCGGCCACCATCGTCGGCACGTCCGGCGCGGACGTCATCCACGGCACTCCTCACGCCGACGTGATCGTCAGCCTCGGCGGCGCCGACACGATCCGCGCCCGTGGTGGCAGGGACCTGGTGTGCGCCGGCGCGGGCAACGACAAGGTGTACGGCGGCTCCGGCGCGGACACGCTGGTCGGCGCGCGCGGTGCCGACCACCTCGTCGGCGGCTCCGGCCAGGACGTGGAGAACGGCAACCGCGGCGACGACGAGCTCTCGGGCGGCGCCGACGCCGACGAGCTCAACGGCGGTGCCGGTGACGACGTGGAGAACGGCAACGGCGGCGACGACCAGGTCGAGGGCGACCAGGGCGACGACGAGCTCTCCGGCGGCTACGGCGACGACGACGTGCAGGGCGACGAGGGCAACGACGTACTCGAGGGCGACCAGGGCGACGACACCCTCCAGGGTGACCAGGGCGAGGACGTCCAGGACGGCGGCGACGGCACCGACCAGTGCGCCGGCAGCGCGACCTGCGACGACGACGACAGCCAGGGCGACGAGGACAACCAGTAGCGGCGGTCTGGGACAGGGGCCCTACCGTACGTCGAGCTTGTAGCCGAGCCCGCGGACCGTCACCAGCAGGTCCGCGCCGATCTTCGTGCGCAGCCGTTTGACGTGCACGTCGAGGGTCTTGGTGTCACCGACGTAGTCGGCCCCCCACACCCGGTCGATCAGCTGGCCGCGGGTGAGCACCCGGCCGGGGTTGCGCAGGAACAGCTCGAGCAGCTCGAACTCCTTCAGAGGCAGCCGTACGCCGGTGTCGTCGACGGTCACGACGTGGGCATCGACGTCCATCCGGACCGGTCCCGCCGCCAGCACGCCGTCCTCGCCGGCTCGGGAGGCCGCGTCGGCCGCGTCGTCCCCGGACGTGCCCCGCCGCAGCACCGCACGGATCCGGGCGACCAGCTCGCGGGGCGAGTACGGCTTGGTGACGTAGTCGTCGGCACCGAGCTCCAGCCCGACGACCTTGTCGACCTCGCTGTCCTTGGCGCTGACCATGATCACCGGCACGTTCGAGGTGGCCCGGATCCGCCGGCACACCTCGGTGCCGGGCAGGCCCGGCAGCATCAGGTCGAGCAGCACGATGTCCGCGCCCGAGGTCTCGAACTCACGCACGGCGTCGGGACCGGTGCCCGCGACCGCGACCTCGAAGCCCTCCTTGGCGAGCACGTAGGACAGCGCGTCGCGGTAGCTCTCCTCGTCGTCGACGACCAGCACCCGGGTCACGACATCGCCTCCTGGGAGTCGCGTGCGCTCGTGCGCGGGCGGCGTGGCAGCGACAGGGTGAACGTCGAGCCTTGGCCAGGTTCGGACCACACGGCGACCTCGCCTCCGTGCGAGGCGGCGACGTGCTTGACGATCGACAGGCCCAGACCGGTGCCGCCCGTGGACCGCTGCCGTGCCGGGTCGACGCGGTAGAACCGTTCGAAGATCCGGTCGATCTCCTCCGCGGGGATGCCCGCTCCCTGGTCGGTGACGGTGAGCGCGACCATCCGGCCCTTCGAGTCGTCGGCGCGCGCCGAGATCACGACCGTGCTCGCTTGAGGGGAGTACGTCACCGCGTTCTCCACAAGGTTGCCGAGCGCAAGGGCGATCTCGGCGTCGTTCCCGAGCGCCTCCAGTCCGTGCTCGCCGTCGTAGGCCACCGAGATGCCCCGGGCCTCCGCGGCGGTCCTCGAGGCATCGATCGCCGCCTCGACCACGTCATCGACCGAGACCACGGTCGGCTCTCCGAGCGGCTCGTCGCCCTGCAACCGGGACAGCTCGATGATCTGCTGCACCAGGCGGGTCAGCCGGGCGCTCTCGGTCTGCATCCGTCCGGCGAACCGGACGACCGCCGTCTCGTCGCCGGCCGCGTCCTCGACCGCCTCGGCGAGCAGGTTCAGCGCGCCCACCGGCGTCTTCAGCTCGTGCGACACGTTCGCCACAAAGTCGCGGCGGATCGCCTCGACCCGCCGCTCGCGGGTCCGGTCGTCCACGAGCACGAGCACCAACGTGCTGCCCAGCGGCGCGACGCGGGCGGTGACGTGCAGCGGTGCGGTCCCGGCAGGACGGCGTACCTCCAGCTCACTCTCGCGGATTTCGCCGTCCCGGCGGACTGCCCACACCATCGCGACGAGCGCGTCGACGGTGAGGGCTTCGCCGGAGATGAGGTTCATGGCGTACGCCGGCGCCGATGCCTTGAGCACGCCGTCGTTCTGGTCGACCACCACCGCGCTGGAACGGAGCACGGACAGCACGGTGTCGACCCCCGGCGGCAGGAGCGGCGCGGTGGGCTCGGGTCCGCGCCGCAGCCTCTCGCTGACCACCCAGGCGATCACGACGCCCGCCCCGAGCAGCGAGCCGAGCAGGCCCGCGAGGAGCGTGTGCGTCACGCAGCGATGCTACCTACACCGAGCCGCGACCGGGCACATCCGGGCGTGCCGGCGGACCGACTCGACGAGAGTTCACCTGGCGTTCACTCGGCGTCGACCGGTGGTCCATGCGGCGGCCCTAGCCTGCGTGCATGCGCACCCTGTACCTCGACCAGCTCGACACCATCCTCGACGACGTCGTCGCGATGACGCACGAGGTTCGCACCCAGGTCCGGGCGGCGACTGCGGCGCTGCTCGGCGCGGACGGCGAGACGGCCGAGCGGGTTGTCGCCGCCGATCGCGGCATCGACATGTCCAGGACGCAGATCGAGGAGGCGTCGTTCGGCCTGATGGCGCTGCAGCAGCCCGTGGCAGGCGACCTGCGGATCCTCGTCGCAGCGTTGCGGATGGTGGCGGACCTGGAGAGGATGGGCGACCTGGCGGTGCACGTCGCCGAGGTCGCGCGGATGCGGGTGCCGTCGGCCGCCGTGCCCACAGTCGTCGAGGTCACGATCCGGCGGATGGGAATGGTGGCCGAGAACATGGTCGCCACGGTGGCGGAGATCCTGGCCGGCCGCGACGTCGACGGTGCGCGGCTGCTGGAGGCCGACGACGACGAGATGGACCGGCTGCACGCCTCGCTGTTCCGGCAGATGCTCGGCCAGCAGTGGCGGCATGGCGTTGAGTCGGCGGTGGACGTCGCGCTGCTCGGCCGCTACTACGAGCGGATCGCCGACCATGCCGTGTCGGTGGCGAGACGGCTGGTGTACGTCGAGACCGGCGAGTTCGAGCGTGGCTGACGCGTTCCGCGGCCGGCCCGACTCCTGACCCCACCCCGGCCCCCTCCCGATTCGTCTGCGCTTACGAGGGTCGGGCACGCGGGCCGATCGCGGACGAATCGGGGTGGGCGGTGCCATAGTGGTCAGGTGCCTTCGAGCGGTCGCCGGCTCGCCTCGCCTGGATTGGACTTCGTCGAGGAGTACGCCGTGTCCGCACGACGGTTCGTGGCGACGGTGGCCGGCTCCGACCTCCGTGCTCCCGTGCCCGGCTGCCCAGGCTGGACGGCGTACGACCTGGTCACCCACCTCGGCAACGTGCACGCATGGGCCGCCACCATCGTCGAGACCGGGCGGCGCGCCGCCCAGCAGAACGACGAGCCGAGGACACGGCGCCCACGGGTGGTCGCCGACTGGTACGCCGGCAAGGCCGAGGACCTCCTCGCGGTGCTTCGTGCCGCCGACCCGCACCAGCCGTGCTGGAACTTCGTGTTCGGCGACGGCCCCGACTCGCGGGCCAGGTTCTGGTCGCGCCGCCAGCTCCACGAGACGGTGATCCACCAGGGCGACCTCGACGCCGCAGCCGGCTGCGAGCCGCAGGCCGAGCAGTCGGCGCCCGGGGTGGTCGCCGCCGACGGCGTCGCCGAGGTGCTCGGCGTGTTCCTCAAGCTGATGCACGACCGTGGCCACCCAGCCCGGCTCGCCGCACCGCTGTGCCTGGTCGCCGAGGACACCCGCGACACGTGGACGCTGACTCCGCGACCGGGCGGCGAGCAGGCCCCGGCCGTGCCGGCGGGTCCACCGCAGGTCGTGGAGCGACGGCATCGGGCCGTCCCCCACCACCCCGCCCAGGCAGCCCCCCACCACCCCGCCCAGCCAGACCGCGTGGAGGCGCCTTCCGGCGTACTCCATCGGCTGCTCTGGCGGCGGCTGCCACCCGACGACCCACAGGTGCGGCTGGTCGGGAACCGGGACCGTCTGACCGCGTTCCTGCAGTCCCCCCTCACCCCGTAGGAAACCGGCTCGCGGAGTGGGGGTGGCGCCGGATAGGTTCTCCCCCATGCCTGTCGTAGAAGCCTCGGATCTGCGTCGCAGCTACCAGACCCGCACCGGCATCCTGCATCGGGAGAAGAAGGTCGTCGAGGCGGTGCGCGGGGTGAGCTTCGCGATCGAGCGCGGCGAGCTGTTCGGGCTGCTCGGCCCCAACGGCGCGGGCAAGACGACCACGATCAAGATGCTGATCACGCTGCTGCTGCCTACCGGCGGCAGCGCCCGCGTGCTCGACTACGACGTGGTCGCGCAGGCGCGTGACGTGCGTCGACGGATCGGCTACGTGTTCGGCGGCGACCGCGGGCTCTACGAACGGCTCTCGGCGCTCGACAACCTGCGTTACTTCTCCGAGCTGTACGGCGTGCCGCCGCGCGAGCAGCGCAGGCGGATCGGCGAGCTGCTCGAGCTGGTCGGGCTGACCGGTCGCGAGAAGGAGCGGGTCGAGGGGTTCTCCCGCGGCATGCGGCAGCGGCTGCACATCGCCCGCGGCCTGCTGCACGACCCCGACGTGTTCTTCCTCGACGAGCCGACGATCGGCATCGACCCGGTCGGCGCCCGCGAGCTGCGTGCCACCATCGGGGGGCTGCGCGAGCAGGGCAAGACGATCCTGCTGACCACTCACTACATGTTCGAGGCCGACGAGCTCTGCGACCGGATCGCGGTGATCGCCGAGGGGCAGATCGTGGCCGAGGGCACCCCCGCCACCCTCAAGCAGCGGGTCACCGGCGGGCACGTCGTCGAGGTGGAGACGTTCGGCCTGGAGGAGACGCTCCTTGACGCCGTACGCTCCGTCGCCGGCGTCCGCTCGGTCGCGGTCGAGGACCGCGGTCACGCGCAGGTGCTGCTGGTCCAGGTCGAGCCCGGATCGGAGGTCACCTCCGGGGTGCTGGGCCGGCTCAACGGCACCAACGTCGGCCGGGTGTCCTCGCGCGAGCCGACCCTCGAGGACGCCTACGTCGAGCTCGTCTCGGGGAAGGGCTCGACGAGCTCGTCCGACGTGAAGGCGGGTGCCTCGTGATCGTCGTACGCACGCTGCGGATGCTCGCGGTCTGCTACTGGCTGCACCTGAAGATGCTCGCCGCCTCGGTGTTCGAGGGGATCTTCCAGGTGATCTGGCCGCTGTACTTCGCCACGGTCGCCTTCCTCGTCTACGGCCAGTCCGACGACCCGAAGGTGCTGGTGTACGCCGGTCTCGGGGCGGCCGTGATGGGCATCTGGTCGGTGGTCACCACGACCGCCAGCGGGCTGCTGCAACGCGAGCGCTGGCACGGCACCCTCGAGCTGCTGGTCGCCTCACCGACCCGGTTCGCGTTCATCCTGGTGCCGATCACCACCGCGATGGCCTCCCTCGGCCTGTTCAGTCTCGGCTCGACGCTGCTGTGGGGATGGCTGCTGTTCGGCGTCGCCGTGCCGATCGCCGACCCTGTGCTGTTCGTGGTCTCGATCCTGGTGGCGGTGTTCTCGATCGCGCTTCTCGGCTTCCTGCTCTCGGTGGCGGTGGTCCGCTACCGCACCGCGTGGGCGATGGGCAACCTGCTCGAGTATCCCGGCTGGCTGCTGTGCGGGTTCCTGATCCCGCTCACGCTGTTCCCGACGTGGGTGAACTGGATCTCCTACCTGCTGCCGCCCACCTGGGGGATGCGCGCGATCCGGGAGTCCGCCTCGGGCGGGTCCCCGTGGGTCGACATCCTCCTGTGCCTGGGCGTCGGCCTCGCCTACGGACTGGTCGGCACGCTGCTGTCCGAGACCGTGCTGCGCTCGGCGCGACGCAACGCGACGCTGAGTCTGACATGACCAGCCTGCGGATCTTCTTCGTCGGCGGGCTGATCAGCTTCCGCGCCCTGTTCAACTGGCTGAGCCCGTGGATCTACATCCCCTCGCTGCTGGTCGCGCCGATCGTGCAGATCCTGCTGTTCGCCTACATGGGTCGGTCGGCCGGCGTCGGGTCCGACGCGTTCTACGTGATCGGCAACGCGGTGCAGTACTCCGCGATCCCGTGCCTGTTCGCGATGGCCAACACCGTCGCCGGCGAGCGCTGGACCCAGACGCTCGGGATCGTGCTGGTCACACCGGCGCGCCGGATCCCGCTGTTCCTGGGCAGGTCGCTGCCGGTCCTGGCGAACGGCTGGCTGGTGTCGATGTTCAGCCTGGTGGTCGGGTCGCTGCTGCTCGGCGTGTCGATCCCGGCCTCGGCGTGGCTGCCGCTCGCGCTGGTGGTGGCCATCGCGGCGGCCTCGTGCACCGGCCTGGGCCTGGCGAACGCCGCGATCGGGTTGCGCGTCCGCGAGACCGCCGTGATGTCGAACGTGCTGTTCGGACTGCTGCTGATCTTCTGCGGTGCGAACATCGCCCTGTCCGCGCTGCCGGGCTGGATGGCCGCGGTCGGCCACTGGCTGCCGCTCAGCCACGCCATCGCCGCCGCCCGCGACCTCGCCTCCGGCGCCAGCCTCGGCGACGTGTCCGGGCTGCTGTGGCAGGAGGTCGGCCTCGGCGTGCTGTACGGCGCCTTCGGCCTGCTGATGCTGCGGGTCTTCGAGTTCGAGGGCCGTCGCCGCGCCACCCTCGAGATCCAGTAGGTCTCGCCGTATGCATCCACCGTCAGGGGCGACGCCCACCAGGCTCGATGCCAGCCAATGCGCCGACAGGTGCTCGCGCTCGGGCTCGACGACGAGCACCTCCGTCGGGCGGTGCGTCGACGCGAGCTGACGCGGGTCTGCGACGGCGTCCTCGTCAACCACACCGGTGCGCTGACGTGGCTTCAGCGAGCCTGGGCCGCGGTGCTGTTCTGCTGGCCGGCGGCGCTCAGCCACGACTTCGTCTTGCGTGCGCACGATCTCGGCTCGCGGGGCGGCGGCGGTCGCGATCCGGCGCAGTCCCCGCCGGTCGCCGTCGTCGAGCCGATCCACGTCGCAATCGACCACGCCCGCACGGTCATGGCGCCCCCGGGCGTACGCGTCCACCGCAAGCGCGGCTGGGCCGCGCTCGTGCACCCGGTCCGGCAGCCGCCGCAGCTACGCCTGGAAGAGGCGGTCCTCGACGTCGCGGCGCACGCACCGGACGACGCGGGCGCCATCGCCACGCTTGCGGACGCCTGCCAGAGTCACCGCACCACGGCGGACCGCCTTGCCGAGGCGTTGCGAGCACGGCAGAGGCTGCCCCGTCGCAAGCTCCTGCTCGCGGTGCTGGACGACGTCGCCACCGGCACCTACTCGCTGCTGGAGCACCGCTATCTGACGCGGGTGGAGCGCCCGCACGGGCTGCCCACGGGCAAGCGTCAGCGTCGCGTCCGGATCGGGAGGACGTCGGCGTACCGCGACGTGGAGTACGTCAGGCTGCGACAGGTCGTCGAGCTCGACGGACGCCTTGGCCACGAGCTGCAGTCCGACCGATGGGACGACTTCGACCGGGACCTGGCCAGCGCCGAGGAGGGCACCGCTACGACGCGAGTGGGCTGGCGGCACGTCCTCGACAGTTGCCGCCTCGCCGCCGCGGTGGCCAGCTGCTGATCGCCCGCGGTTGGGAGGGCACTCCCCACGCGTGCTCACCCGGTTGCCCGGTCGGAAGGGTTCGGGTGGGATCCCAGGGCGATGCTGCCTGAGATCCCACCCGAACCCGGGGCCCTGTCGACGTGGGCCAGGGCACCGAGCGTGTCGTGCAGCAGCTTCCCGAGGGCGTACTCGATGGCGAGGGTCGGAGCCACCCCGATCGCGGCGCCCGTTGCCATGCTCAGCCGACCGCGCCCGGATCCGAGGCGACCATCCGGGCCCGGAGCACGGCGGACAGCTCGTGCGCCCGACTCCACGCGCTGGTCACTTGCTCACGCTACCCGCGGGCCGGGGTGGCCGCCGCTGCTGTTCGCCCCGGCCCTGACGGATTACCAGGGTGGCATGGTAAACCGCCACTCCCCATGGGCCGTGACCCATGGGATGTGGCAGAAAACCATGGTGCCCTGGTAATCAGCGGGGCGGATTCAGCGGCCCTGGTTCGCGACGGCCGCGATGCCCTCGGCGGCGGCCTCCGGGTCGAGATACTGACCACCGTCCCCGGTGGGCCGCATCTGCTCGTCGAGGCGGTACACCAGCGGGATCCCGGTGGGGATGTTCAGCCCCGTGACGGCGTCCTCGGACATGTCGTCGAGGTGCTTGACCAGGGCGCGCAGCGAGTTGCCGTGGGCAGCCACGCACACGATGCGGCCGGCGCGCAGGTCCGGCACGATCGCGTCGTACCAGTAGGGGAGCGCCCGTGCCACCACGTCGGCCAGACACTCGGTGCGCGGGAGCAACTCGGGCGGCAGGTCGCCGTACACCTGCATGCCGGTCTGCGCCCACTCGTCGTCGTCGGCGATCGGCGGCGGCGGGGTGGCGTAGGAGCGCCGCCAGGCCATGAACTGCTCCTCGCCGTGCTCCGCCAGCGTCTGCTTCTTGTCCTTGCCCTGCAGCGCGCCGTAGTGCCGCTCGTTGAGCCGCCAGGAGCGTCGGACCGGGATCCAGTGCCGGTCGCAGGCGTCGAGGGCCAGCTGGGCGGTGGCGATCGCGCGCCGCAGCACCGAGGTGTGCAGCACGTCGGGCAGCAGCCCGGCCGCGGCGATCAGCTCGCCGGCGTGCACCGCCTCCTCGCGACCCTTGTCGGTCAGCGGCACGTCGACCCAGCCGGAGAACAGGTTCTTCGCGTTCCACTCACTCTCGCCGTGCCGCACCAGCACGAGGGTGTACGGCGCGCCCGGTGATCCCATCAGTGCAGTCTCCTCTCAGCCGGTCAGCCCGCCGGCCCGTCAGCTCTGGGGGAGCGGGACGTGCTTGTAGACGGGATCGCTGTGCGGGAACACCGGCACGTCGAGGACGATCGACTTGGCGTGGGCGAACTTGAAGGTCAACGGGATGAACGCGCCGGGCTTGATCGTCGGACCCTTCACCGTCGCGCCGCCGGTGCTCGCGAGATCCAGGACCCCGCCGGCCGGGATCTTCGTGGGGCCGGCAAGCGACCCGGTGATGTCCTGGGTGCGCGGGTTGCCCGCGGTGACCTTCTTCAGCTGATCGGCGTGCAACTGGTCGTTGTTGACCAGGGTCGCGACCACGGTGCCACTGCCCTTCTTGCCCGAGACGATCAGCGCGTTCACCACGTCGACGGCGCCACTGCGGTCGTACACGCCGGCCGCCGGGTTGTAGTCCTGGATCGTCTGCGCCCCGAAGTTGACCCCGCACGAGGACAGGAGCGGAGCCGCCAGGAGTACGGCGGAAGCTGCGGCCAGCCGGTAGCGGCTGCGGCGGAGGTTCACGGCATGGGTCCTCTCGGTGCACGCCTGAGTGTGCACACGGCGTACGGGGGTTGGAGCTCGTGCGCGAGTCTAGCGACCCGGCGGCCCGGCCAGCTCATTGGTGCAGGCCGACGGTGAAGGCGGCCGCCACGATCCCCGCCGCGACCAGCACCGTGTACGTCGAGGAGATCCACAGCAGTCGTGGCGCCCCGGTGCGCAGTGCGATCCGCAGCGGCAGGTGCCTGATGCCGGTCTGGTTGTCGCCGACCAGGTCGGGCAGCACGTTCAGGAAGTGCACGCCGATCCCGAACAGGGCGGCGAGCACGGTCATCGTCCAGGTCGGTGGCTGGCCGTGCATGCCCCCGCCGAGACCGCCGTAGGACAAGAAGGCGGGCAGCAGGCCGAAGCTGACGGCGTACGGCACGAAGGACAGCACCGTGCGCTTGAACCACAGGTTGTACAGCCAGGCGCTGGTCACCGCGGCCAGGTGCGCGATGCCCGCGGCCGTGCCGTTCGCGATCGACAGGGGGATGACCAGCAGCACCGCGCACGCGGTCGCGAAGTTCACCGTCCCGGGGTCGATCCAGCCCATCGCGACCGGCTTGTCGCGCCGGTCCAGCTCGCGGTCGCGTCCGCGGTCGACGACGTCGTTGACCCAGCCGACGGTGAGCTGGCCGGTCAGCACCGTGGCGGCTACCAGCGCAAGGCCGAGCTGCGAGCGGCCGGTGAGCGCGGCGGCGACCGTCAGCGCGACCGTCATCGCCAGCGTCGGCAGGGGATGCGAGGACAACGCCAGGGACGCCCATGTGCCCCGTGGTCTGCTGAACCTCATGGTCGGAAAGTATCGACCAACCGAGCCGTTTCCGCGCGCCGGACCGCGGGGTCGGCGGGGGTGTGTCGGTGGCTCGTGCCAGTCTCGGGCCGAGCCCGACAGCACACGAAGACCCGATCTGTCAAGGCCCGATTCGAGCCCTGACCTGCGCAAACGCGGAAGGGGCCGGTCGGCGGACGTGTTAGACTGGTCACCTAGGAAGGGGTACTTGGCACATGACATTCACCGTCGGCGAAACGGTTGTTTACCCAAATCACGGCGCGGCAGTCATCGAGGACATCGAGACTCGACAGATCAAAGGCGAGGACAAGGAGTACCTCGTGCTGCGCATCGTGGCCCAGCAGGATCTGGTGGTCCGAGTGCCCGCCTGCAACCTCGATCTGGTCGGGGTCCGCGACGTCGTGGACAAGGACGGCCTGGACCGGGTCTTCGACGTGCTGCGCGCCGCGCACACCGAGGAGCCGACCAACTGGTCGCGACGCTACAAGGCGAACCTCGAGAAGCTGCACTCCGGCGACGTGATGAAGGTCGCCGAGGTCGTTCGCGACCTGTGGCGGCGTGAGCGCGACCGTGGGCTGTCCGCCGGCGAGAAGCGGATGCTGGCCAAGGCCCGGCAGATCCTGGTCTCCGAGCTCGCGCTTGCCGAGCACACCAACGAGGACAAGGCTGAGGCGCTTCTCGACGAGGTCCTCGCCTCCTGACCGAAGCGGCGCCCCGCATCCCGCCCGACGGCGTTGTCGTCGGTCGACGTGCAACCCCGGCACGCCTCCCTCCTCCGCCTTGCCGGCCGTGCGCGGATGCGCCGCTCTGAAGCGGCGCCCCGCATCCCGCCCGACGGCGTTGCCCTCGGGGTCGTTCCGGTCGACGGCCGCGGGTCGCTGCCGTTCACGCTGCTGCGTGGTGAGCCGCTGGTTACGCTCGCGTCCCGGACGTTGCAGGCTGCCGGCGTTGCGCTGCTCGACGACGATGTGCCGTGGGCGTCGGTACGCCGTGCCGGTGCGGCCCTGGTGGTGCTCGACCCGCTGTGTCCTGCCACCCCGACCGGGTTCGCCCGCGAGGTGCTGCGCATTGCCGACTCCCGGGGCCGGGTCGCCGTCGGCGTGCGGCCGGTGACCGACACGCTCAAGGCCACCCGGCGTGGTCCGGCATCGCCGGCGTCGTCGGTGACGCTGGTGGGCGGGACCGTGGACCGTGCGACGCTGCTCGCGGTGTGCTCACCGTTGGTGCTCCCGACCTCCGTCGTCACCGAGCTCGCCGAATGGCCGGATCTGTCCGACCTCGCGGCGCTCGTCGACATGCTGAAGGCGAGCCGGCCGGTCGAGCACGTGCACGCGCCCGCCTCCGCCCGGCGGGTGGCCGATGCGTCCGACGTACGCCTCCTCGAGGCTCTCAACTGGCCGAGTGGGACAGCCGCTCGGCGAGCGCGAGGTCCTCGGGGAACGTGACCTTCAGGTTCGACGCCGGCGCGGGCACGGCCACCACGTCGAGGTCGGCGAAGCGCTCCACGCAGGACGCGGTGTCGGTGCCGTCGAACCCGTCCCGCTCCGCACGGTGATACGCCGCCAGCAGCGGCCCCGCGCGGAAAGCCTGCGGCGTCTGCACCGCGACCAGCCCTTCGAGCCCGGCCCGGCCGGCACCGGCGTCCGGCTCGGGGCGGATCAGGCCGGGCTGCGGCCGCACCGGCAGCGCGCCGCCGTGGGCGTACGCCGCCTCCATCACCGCCCGCCACAGGTCGACCGAGGCCAGGGGCCGGGCGGTGTCGTGGACCGCGACCACGTCGAGCCGGGCGGCGTCGACGGGATCGGCCAGCGCCTGGAGGCCCGCCCACTCCGAGGCGTGCCGGGTGGCACCACCCGCCACGAGCACCGGGTCCAACCCGGGGACGAGCCGCCCGAGGGCGTCCCTGATCGCGTCGGCGTCGCCCGGCCGGTGCACGAGCACGACCCGGTCGCCGTACCCGGCGTCCCGGATGGTCCGCAGCGACCAGCAGAACAACGGCATCCCGCCCAGCTCCAGCAGCACCTTGTTCGTCCCGGCGCCGACGCGAGTGCCCGATCCCGCGGCGAGCGCGACGACCGCGACCCTCACCGGGAGTGGACCAGCGCGGTGGCGATCGCCGCGAGGCCCTCGCCGCGACCGGTCAGGCCGAGCCCGTCGGTGGTGGTCGCCGACACGGTGACCGGCGCTCCGGCCGCATCGCCGAGCGCACGCTGCGCCTCGGCGCGCCGTGCGCCCAACCGGGGCCGGTCGCCAACGACCTGGACCGCGACGTTGCCGATCTCGAAGCCGGCCGCCCGCACCCGCGAGGCGGCCTCGGCCAGCAGAGCCGCTCCACTCGCGCCCGCCCACGCCGGGTCCTCGGTGCCGAAGTTCGACCCGAGGTCGCCCAGCCCGGCCGCGGAGAACAGCGCGTCGCAGCACGCGTGCGCGGCGACGTCGCCGTCGGAGTGACCGACGAGTCCGGCCGGCTCGTCCGGGAAGTGCAGCCCGGCCAGCCACATGTCGGTGCCGCCCTCGGGCTGTCCATAGCGGTGCACGTCGACGCCGATGCCGGTCCGCGGTGTGTCGCTCACCCCGGCATCCTGCCAGCCCCGCCTCCCCGCGCGACACAACAATTGGGTCTCGCAGGGCAATCTCCGAAGGCTCGGCGCGCGAACATAGAGGTGTGAGCGTGCTGTCCGGTCCTCGTCGTGCCCTCGCGGGGCTGGTCACGGCCGGCGCAGGGATCGCGGTCAGCGTCGCGGTCACGAACCTGCTGCACGCCCGCGCGAACCCGATCCAGGCCGTCGCCGAGACCATCATCGAGATCACCCCCGGCTCGATCGCGGAGTCGCTGATCCACGTCGTAGGCAAGAACGACAAGCCGCTGCTGATCACGGGGGTCACCGTCGTGATCCTGCTGCTCGGCGCCGTCGCCGGACTGCTGTCCGGCCGGCGGCGATGGCCGGGCAGCCTGCTGTTCGTCGCGATGGCCGCGGTCGCGCTCGCCGCGGAGGCGTCCCGGCCGGAGTTCGGGGCGGCGACGCTGATCCCGCTGGCTGCCGGGCTGGCGACCTGGCTGCTGGTGCTGCTCTGGCTGGTGCCCGACGGCCTCGCCGCACCGGAGCCGGCCATCGGGCGCGCCGATTCGAGGAGTACGTCGACCCGGCGCGGCTTCCTGCTGCGGGCCGGCGGGGTCGCCGTCGCCGCGGCGGTCGTCAGCGTCCTCGGCGACATGGCCGGGCGAGGACGGCGTACCGTCGAGTCCACCCGGCGCGCCCTGCATCTCCCGGTCAACGCGGGCACGGTCCCCGGCGACGTCTCCGCCGGGATCGACGTCGGCGACATGGCGCCGTGGCGCACACCCAACGACCGGTTCTACCGCATCGACACTGCGCTGGTGCTGCCCGCGGTCGACCCGGACACCTGGAAGCTGCGCATCCACGGGATGGTCGACAAGGACATCGTGATCGACTACCAGGACCTGGTGAGCAGGAAGATGACCGAGACCTGGGTGACGATCTGCTGCGTGTCCAACCCGGTCGGAGGCGGGCTGATCGGCAACGCCTACTGGTCGGGGGTCCGGATCGCGGACCTGCTCGCCGAGGCCGGGGTCCATCCCGGCGCGACCGCGGTCAAGCAGACCTCGCAGGACGGGTGGACCTGCGGAACCCCGATCCAGGCGCTGACCGACGACCGGAACGCGATGCTCGCGGTCGCGATGAACGGCGAGCCGCTGCCGATCGAGCACGGCTTCCCGGTCCGGATGATCGTGCCTGGGCTGTTCGGCTACGTGTCGGCCACCAAGTGGCTGGTCGACCTGGAGGTCACCCGGTTCGACAAGTTCAGCGCGTACTGGACCGAGCGAGGCTGGTCGCCCCGCGGGCCGATCAAGACCGAGTCCCGCATCGAGGCCCCCCGCAACGGTGCCCAGGTGAAGGCCGGGACGGTCGGGGTCGGCGGGCACGCCTGGGCGCAGCACACCGGCATCGCCAAGGTGGAGTACCAGCTGGACGGACACGCGTGGCAGCGGGCCGAGCTGGGCGGCGTACCCGACCTGGACACCTGGGTGCAGTGGGCCGGACGGGTCGACGTACAGCCGGGCTCGCACCTCCTCAAGGTGCGTGCGACCGACAAGTCCGGGTACACGCAGACCGGCGCGCAGATGGGCGTCCTGCCCGACGGGGCGACCGGCTGGCACAGGATCGGGTTCAGCGCGGCCTGATCGACCGCGCGGCCCGCGCCCACCAGGGGTCGCGGGTGTTCCACGTCACCGACGGTCTAGGTTGGCCACTGCCAAGACCACACTCGGAGGAGAGGCTTCGATGGCGACACAGACCAGCCAGGGCACGCCGGGCGAACAAGAGCCCCATCTGAAACGACACATCGGCATCCTCGGACTGCTGTTCAGCTGCGTCGGGTCGATCATCGGCTCCGGCTGGTTGTTCGGAGCGCTGAACGCCTCGAGGGAGGCCGGGCCCGCGGCGGTGATCTCCTGGGTGATCGGCGCGATCATGATCCTGCTGATCGCGCTGGTGTACGCCGAGCTCGGCACGATGTTCCCGCTGTCGGGTGGTGTGGTGCGCTACCCGCATCTGTCCTACGGGTCGTTCGCCAGCTACACCACCGGGTGGATCACCTGGGTCGCGGTGGCCACCACCGCACCCATCGAGGTGGAGGCCGCCCTGCAGTACGCCACCAAGTACGCCCCGTTGACGACCGAGCAGTCCAACGGCGCGCACACGCTGACGGGACTGGGCTACGGGATCGCCGCCGCGCTCCTCGCCCTGTTCGTGGTCATCAACTACTACGGGATCCGCTGGTTCGCCCGGGTCAACAACGTGCTGGTGTGGTGGAAGCTGTTCATCATCACCCTGGTGATAGTCGCATTCTTCGTCGCCGCCTTCCACGGCCAGAACTTCACCGACTACGGGTTCAAGCCGGAGGGCTGGCACGGCGTGTTCAGCGCGATAGCGACCTCGGGGATCGTCTTCTCCTATCTCGGTTTCCGGCAGGGCATCGAGCTGGCCGGCGAGACCGACAACCCGAGGCGCAACGTGCCACTGGCGGTGATCGGCTCGGTGCTGATCACCGGGCTCATCTACGTCGCGCTGCAGGTCGCGTTCATCGGCGCCTTGGACCCGAGCATCCTGACCAAGTCCAACGGCTGGGCGAAACTGGACTTCGCGAACGACTTCGGCCCGCTGGCCGCGGTGGCGAGCCTGCTCGGCCTGGCGTGGCTGGCGATCCTGCTCTACATCGACGCGGTCGTCTCCCCCGGCGACACCGGGCTGATCTACACCACGGTCACCTCCCGGATCTCCTACGCGATGGGCCGCAACGGCAACGCGCCGGTCTCGCTGACCAAGACCACCAAGCGCGGCGTGCCGTTCGTCAGCCTGCTGGTCACCTTCGTGGTCGGGCTGATCGTGTTCCTGCCGTTCCCCAGCTGGCAGGAGCTGGTCGGCTTCATCACCTCGGCGACCGTGCTGTCGTTCGCCTCCGGTCCGCTGGTGCTCTCCGCGCTGCGCAAGCAGGTTCCCGACGAGGTCCGCCCGTTCCGGCTGCCTGGTGGGCACATCATCCCGATCCTGGCGTTCTGGTCCTCGAACCTGATCGTCTACTGGTCGGGCTGGGAGACCGGATGGAAGCTGTACGTCGCGGTGCTGCTCGGCTTCGTGCTGCTCGCCGTGTTCATGCTGACGGGGCGGGTCACCGCTCCCAAGCTGGACTTCATCCCGGGTGCCGCCTGGCTGGTGCCCTGGCTGGGCGGGCTGTGCCTGATCTCCTACCTGGGCAGCTTCCCGGAGAAGTCGGCCGGTGCCGGCAACCTCGGCCTGATCAACTTCGAGTGGGCGATCCTGATTCTGCTGGGACTCTCGGTGCTGGTCTACTGGATCGCGCACGTGGTCCGGCTCAGCCCGGAGGACGCGGCCGAGCACATCGACCAGTCGCGCGTCGAGTCGCAGGTCGAGGAGGAGGAGCTGGCTGCCCCGGCTGGTGGTTGAGGAGGCGAGCCGCTAGGCGAGCCGTCTCGAAACCACCGGACGGCGGACCAGGCCACCGGACGGCGCGCGGTCGCTACCAGTTCGGCTCTTCCGGCTCCGGCGGATCCGGCAGGGGTACGTCGACGGGACGGATCACGTAGACCACCCCGCCGGAGGCCGCCAGCCACAGCCGCTCGAACTCTGCGC
The DNA here is from genome assembly GCA_035690495.1 of Nocardioidaceae bacterium. GTDB lineage: Bacteria > Actinomycetota > Actinomycetes > Propionibacteriales > Nocardioidaceae > DASSKK01. Next base: position 70,094 of record DASSKK010000095.1, read on the forward strand.
GGTCGTAGACCGTGCGCACCTCCCGGTTGTCGGCCACACCGTGCGAGGCCGGGTCGTGACAGATCACGTCGCCGCGTTCGTCGAACCCGGCGATCACCAGCAGGTGCCCGTGGGTGGCGTAGCCGCTGCCGGCCAGCTCGCCCTCCCCGAAGGCCAGCGTGGCCACGACCGGGATGCCGGCCGCGACGAACAGCTCCGCCTCGGCGAGCGAGCGGAGCCGGGTCACGAACGCGGTCGTGCCGAACCCGGCCGCGTACGCGGTGTTGAACGCCCAGTTGCCCGCGCCCCGGTAGGCGTAGTCGAACACCCGCCGTGCGGCGTGCACGATCCACGGGTCCGGCCCGTCGTCGACCCAGGTGTAGTCAGCCGCGTTGGGGCCACGGTCCCATCGACCGAGCGCCATCGACGTCGAGGTCGGCGAGCACCACGAGCCGCCGCCGGAGTCCCAGTGGGGGTACCTGCCTCGGTGCAGCTGCTGGGAGTACGCCGGGAGGTCGAGCTCGACGCCGCGCCCGGGACCGGGCGGGGACGCCGGGAGCCGAGAGGCCGGGAGGTCGCGCGGGAGGCGAGAGGCCATCGCGCCCAGCAGCCTGACCTGCGGGCACGACGTACTCCCGAGGGGGCGGAGCAGCACGACCCGCAGCTGGTAGGCCGACCACCCGGCGGGGTCGCGAGCGTCGAGCAGATCGGTGCGCGCCCGCGCGTTCGCGTCATCCTGCCCGGGCGCCGAGGTCGGATGGATCTGCGCGTCGGTCTGCGCCCACCGGCCGAGGGAGTACCACTGGCTCCAGGCCACGCCATCGGCGCTGGTGCGGATCTCGACGGCCAGCCAGGAGTCGGAAGGGGTCGACGCGTTCCACGACGCGATCAGCGACGTGGCGCCGAAGCCCGGCTCGACCTGCGGCGACACCCAGGCAGCCCACTCGTAGCCGATCCGCCCGCCCGGGGTGCGCACGCCGGGGACGCTGTCTGCGAACGGGTCCCGGTAGGTCAGCGTTCCGGCCGGTGATCCGAATACCAGGGTGCCATGGGAAACCTGCGTCCCCTGGTGCGTGCCCCGGGCGAAGTCCGGTCCGGACGCGAATGCCGTGAACCGGATGTGCCGGTTCACCAGTTGGTGTTGCCGTGCCGCGCCGGCAGCGGGTGTGCCCCGTCGCGGATCACGTAGGCCAGCCCGCCCGAGCCGCCCCCGGAGGCAGAGCGGGGCAGCCAGGCGTCCTCGAACTGGCCGCGGTCGTAGACGCGCCGCACGCCCGAGTCGTCGCGGGCGGCCGGGTCGTTGACCACCACGTCGCCGGAGCCGGTGAACCCGACGACCACCACCAGGTGCCCGTCGGTGGCGCTGATCGGCGCCCCGTCGAGCTGCCCGCGGCCGAACGTGATCGAGGTGACGACCGGGATGCCGGCCGCGATGAACCGCTCCACCCCGCGCAGCGAGGCGAACCGGGTCACGAACGCGTGCCCGGTGCGGTCGGCGGCGTACGCCGTGTTGAATGGCCAGTTGCCGGTGCCGCCGTACCCGTAGTCGTAGGTCATCCGCGCGGAGTGGTCGACGACGCGGTCGGGGTACGAGCGGTTCACCCAGGAGTACGACGAGGGCCGCGGCAGCCGGTCGTAGTAGGCGAGCACCATCGTCGTCGACGTCGGAGAGCACCACGCCTCGCCGCCGCCGCCGTAGCGGGGGTACTCCCCGGAGTGGATCATCTGCGAGTAGCGCGGCACGTCGAGCACGATGCCGCGGGCCACGCCTGGGCGCGAGGTCCGCACACTGGTGCTGGCAGGGATCGCCGAGGTCATCGCGCCGAGGTCGTCGACGGCCGGGGTGCGGGTGCTGCCAGCGGGGCGGTAGAGGGTGATCCGCATCCGCCACGAGGTCAGCGCGTCGCCGTTCGCCTCCATCGTGTCGGTGGCCACCCGGGCCACGTCGTCGCGCTGGCTGCCCTGGGTGGTGCGGCGGAAACCCTTGTCGCCGGAGGTCCAGCGGCCGATCGTGTCCCACGAACCGTGCCGGTGGTGGGTGGAGATGGCGCGGACGTCCACCTGGATCCAGGTGCCTCGCGGGGTGTGCGCCTCCCAGGAGGGGATCAGCTCGGTGAAGTCGAAGCCCGGCCGGGCCCACGGAGAGGTCCAGCGGCCGAACTCGTAGCGCCGCTGGTGGTAGCTGCGGGTGCCGATCGGGTCGCCGATGCGCAGCTTGCCGTGGCTGAGCACGATGCCGCCGAAGTGCCCCTCGCGGAGCTGGCGGCCGGTGTCCCAGTGCACATGGCTGATCTGCCGCGTCTGCGCTGCCGCGGCGGGCGCGGCTGCGACGGCTACCGGCGCCAGTGCGGTGGTGCTCGCCACCGCGAGCGCGGTCAGGATGCCGGCCGGCGTCGGCCGCAGGAGGATGCGCACCCGCCAGAGCCTACTTCGCCGAGTCACTTCCGTCACAGCTTTCACACCACGCCGTGGCGTCCGGCCCGCCGTTTACCAGGGCACCATGGGAAACTTCCCCCGCCCATGGTGAGCTCCCCGTGGGGAGCGGCGGTTTACCATGCCACCCTGGTAATCCGCCCGGGACGGACGCGAGTCGGTCGTCGTTAGGATTGGCCGGTGACCGTGAGGCTGTACGACACCGCGACGCGCGCCGTGCGTGACTTCGTGCCGCTCGAGGCGGGCAAGGCCGGCATCTACCTGTGCGGGCTGACCGTCCAGTCCGAGCCGCACGTCGGGCATGTCCGCTCCGGGGTGAACTTCGACGTGCTCCGCCGCTGGCTCACCGTCCGCGGGTACGACGTCACGTTCATCCGCAACATCACCGACATCGACGACAAGATCCTGCTCAAGTCCGCCGAGCAGGGCCGTGCCTGGTACAACCTCGCCTACACGATGCGCCGGCATCTCGACGCGGCGTACGACGCGCTCAACGTCGCCCCGCCGACCTACGAACCCGCGGCGACCGGGCACATCCCGGAGATGATCGAGCTGATCTCGCGGCTGGTCTCCAAAGGGCACGCGTACGCCGCCGAGGGCGGCTCGGGGGACGTCTACTTCGACGTGGGCTCCTGGCCGGCGTACGGCGAGCTGACCCACCAGCGGGTGGAGGACATGTCTCCCGCGGAGGACGCCGATCCCCGGATGAGTGCGAGAAAGCGGGACCCGCGCGACTTCGCGTTGTGGAAGGGCTGGAAGAAGGAGTCGGAGCCGGAGACCGCCGCGTGGCCGTCGCCGTGGGGGCCCGGCCGGCCGGGTTGGCACATCGAGTGCTCGGCGATGGCGTTGAAGTACCTCGGCGGATCCTTCGACATCCACGGCGGGGGCGTCGATCTGCGCTTCCCGCACCACGAGAACGAGCAGGCCCAGTCCCGCGCGGCCGGGTTCGGGTTCGCGTCGTACTGGATGCACAACGCCTGGATCACCACTGCCGGCGAGAAGATGAGCAAGTCGCTCGGCAACTCCCTGCTGATCCCCACGATCCTCGAGCACACACGTGCGATCGACCTGCGCTTCTACCTGGTGGCCGCCCACTACCGCAGCCACGTGGAGTTCTCTCTCGATGCGCTGGACGAGGCGGCGGCCGGGTTCGCCCGGATCGAACACTTCCTGGACCGGGCGTACGGCGTCCTCGGCGAGACCAGGCCGTCGGCCGAGCCCTTCGAGACGGCTCGTCCCTCGCCTCCTCAGGAACCACCTGTCGAGCCCCCGCTCTGCGCCGACTTCGTGGCGGCGATGGACGACGACCTGGGCACACCGGCCGCGGTCGCGGCGATCTACGACGTCGTGCGCGACGGCAACAAGCTTCTCGACGCCGGCTCGTCGGTCGCGCTGCGCGGGGCTGCCAGGTCGGTGCGGGCGATGCTCGGCGTGCTCGGGCTGGATCCCTACGACCCGCACTGGGCGGGCGCGGACGTCAGCGGTGCCCAGACGAAGTTGAGCACCGCGGTCGACGTACTCGTCGCGGGACTGCTCGAGCAGCGGGCCGAAGCACGTGCGGCGAAGGACTTCGCTACCGCGGACGCGATCCGGGACCGGCTCAAGCTGGCGGGCATCGAGCTGGAGGACACCCCGCAGGGCCCGAAGTGGAGTCTCCCGTGACCCACCCCCGTCGAGCCGCGGGAAAGTCGGTGCCGAGCCGCGGGAGAATCGGTGCCGAGCCGCGCGAAAGTCGGTACCCCGGCACCAGGCGGGACTGCTGATGGCCGGCAACTCGTCAAGGCGCGGCGCGGTGAAGAAGACCGGCAAGGGAAACCCGACCGCCGGGTCGGGCGGGCGGCGCCGCCGGGGCTTGCAGGGCAAGGGCCCGACTCCCAAGGCGAAGGACCGCGAGGGACACGTCGCCCGCAAGAGGAGGCAGAGCGCCGCCAAGACCGCGGGCGGGCCTCGGCGCGGGCCGAGACCGGGCGAGGACTCCACCTGGGTGGCGGGGCGGAACGCCGTCGTCGAGGCGCTGCGCGCGGGCCTGCCGGTCAGCGCGGTGTACGTCGCGGAGGGGATGACCCGCGACGGGCGGTGTCGGGAGGCGTTCGCGCTCAGCGCAGAGCGGGGTGTCTCGCTGCTGGAGGTCTCGCGCGCCGAGCTGGACAGGCTGACCGGCGGGGCGGTCCATCAGGGGCTTGCCGCGAAGGCGCCGCCGTACGACTATGCGCACCCTGACGACCTGCTCGCGGTGGCCCGTGAGCGGGGCGAGACCGCGCTCGTCGTCGCGCTCGACTCGGTCACCGACCCGCACAACCTCGGCGCCGTGGTGCGCTCCGCGGCAGGCTTCGGCGCGCACGGCGTACTCGTTCCGGAGCGGCGCTCCGCGTCGATGACCGCCGCGGCCTGGAAGTCCTCGGCCGGCGCGGCGGCGCGGGTGCCGGTGGCGCGGGCCACGAACCTGACCAGGGCGCTGAAGGGCTACCAGGGCGCGGGCTGCCAGGTCGTCGGACTCGCCGCCGACGGGGAGGTCACCCTGGACGAGCTCGCGGCCGAGCCGTCGCGGGGGCCGCTTGTGGTGGTGGTCGGTTCCGAGGGGGACGGGCTGTCCCGGCTCGTGCGCGAGACGTGCGACGTGCGGGTGCGGATCCCGATGGCGGGCGATCTCGAGTCGCTGAACGCCTCGGTCGCCGCCTCGGTCACGCTCTACGCCCTCACCCGCCGACCCGCGGAAGAGTAGCCGCCGACCCGCGCCTCGTGCCCCGCCGACCCGCGCCTCGTGCCCCGCCGACCCGCGTCTTGTGAGCTGCTCCAGCCAGATTCCGTCCACACGGCGCGCGTGGAGCCGGTTTTCCACAGCCCGACAACGCGGTATGTCGGCGGTGTCATGGCGGCGCCATCCTCGAGCTCATGACTGCTCAGACCATCCCTACCGACCGTCCCTTCACCTGGTCGATTGCCCGCGCGAGCGGGATCTCGCGAGGCATGATCGAAGACCTTGTGCACGGTGGGCAACTGCGTCGCGTCTTGCGCAACGTGTACGTCGACGCGCGGGTTCCGGACACGGTCGAGACGCGCGCACTTGCGGCCGGTTTGGTGGTGACGCCGGTGGGCATCTTCGTGGACCGGACCGCGGCATGGATCCACGGCGTCGATGTCTTCTTCTATCGCGAGCTCGAGATCCTGCCGCCTCTCGAGTGCTTCGTTCCGCCCGGCCACCATCGGGTCGCTCGACGTGAGTGCCGCGGCGGCGAGCGCGACCTGCTACCGCGCGACATCGTTGTGATCTCTGGAGTTCAGGTCACCACGCCGCTGCGTACCTGCATGGATCTGGGTTGCCGGTTGCCGAGGTGGAATGCGTTGGCAGCCCTCGACATGTTCATGCGGAACTGCGCGATCACCCCAGCTCAGCTGTACGTCGAGCTGCCGCGCTTCGCCGGCCGACGTGGCGTCGTACAACTGCGTTGCCTGATCCCACTGGCGGACCCGCGCTCGGAGTCGACCGGGGAGTCCTGGGTGAGGCTGGTGATCCACGACGACGGCCTGCCGGCGCCCACGTTGCAGTACTGGGTGAACGAGCACGGGGTCCCGCTGTACCGCCTCGACCTGGCCTATCCGAGATCCAAGGTGGCGGTCGAGTACGACGGTGTGGACTTCCACGACAAGACCGAAGAGCAGAGGGCCGCGGATCGCGAGCGACGGGACTGGCTGCGCCGACACGGCTGGACGGTGATCGTGGTCACGAAGGACGATTTCACCGCCGCCGCAAGGACGCGGTGGCTCGACGAGCTGCGCCAGGCCCTCCAGTTCGTGTGACGGCGCGCGGGTCGGCACCGCACGAGGCGCGGGTCGGCACCGCACGAGGCGCGACTCGGTCAGAGGGTGGCCTCGTCGGGGTGACGCGAGAGGACATCGGCGACGTAGGCCGCGGCGGTCTCGAAGATGTCCACCTCGTGCCCGGTCTGCTCCGAGAGGTACCACCGGTGCTCGAGGATCTGGTGGAAGACCTCCGCAGGCGGCAGCCGGGTGCGCAGCTCGGTCGGGATCATCGCGGTGACCGGTTCGTAGATGGTGGTCAGCCACCGGTGCGCGACCACGTCGCGCTCCTCCCCGCCGAGGTCGAAGTGCGCGGTGAAGGCCGCCAGGTCGTTGAGAAGTCGGCGCGCCTGGTTGTCCTCGACGTCCATGCCGGTCAGCCGCATCAGCTCCCTGCGGTGGTGACCGGCCTCGACTACCTGCGGCTGCACGCTCACCGTGGACCCGCCGAGGTCGGTGACGATGCCGAGCTCGTCCACGTCGAAGCCGAGGTCGTTGAGCCGTTCGATACGGCGCTCGATGCGCCACATCTCGTCGGTGCTGAACTCCTCGGTCCCGGTGAGCTCGGACCAGAGCGCGTCGTAGCGTTCCTGGACCAGGTCGACGATCGCGAAGGTGTCGACGTCGGCATCGAGCAGCTCGCCGGCCTGCAGGTCGAGGAGCTCCCCGAAGATGTTGGTGGTGGCCACGTCCAGGTCGTGTGCACGCTGCCCGTCGGTGAGCCGCTCGTGCAGCTCGCCTGTCTCCGCGTCGACCAGGTAGGCCACGAACTCTCCCGCGCTCCGCCGGAACAGCACGTTGGACAGCGACACGTCGCCCCAGAAGAACCCGCTCAGGTGCAGCCGCACCAGGAGTACGACGAGCGCGTCGACGAGCTTGGGGAGCGAGGACGTGGGCACCCCGTGGCTGAACAGCGCCCGATAGGGGAGGGAGAACTGCAGGTGCCTGGTGACGAGTGCCGGCTCGATGTCGTTGCCCGCTGAGTCCGCCCGTCCCGCCACGACACCGACGGGCTCGACGGCCGGCAGGTCGAGGCGGCGCAGGTCGCGCAGCAACCGGTACTCCCGAAACGCGATCGGCTCGCGGGTCTGCTTCACGGCGTACACCTCGTGGCCGAGCCGGACTATCCGGACCACGTGACGCGACAGCCCCTGCGGCAGCGGGATCACCACGTCCTCGCCCCACTCTTCCAGTGGGGTCCTCCACGGCAACGTGACCAGCGCCGGGTTCGGCCTGGTCGCGACGATCCGCAGTGCCATGCCCCTCAACCTACCGATTCGTCCGCGGTTGCTCCGCGTGGCGGAACCTCGAAACCGCGGACGAATCGGGGTGGGCTCAGAGGAAGGCGGGTCCCGGGCCGCGCGTGGCCGCCTCGTCGTCCGGGTTGTTCAGCGCGCATGTCTTGAGGCTCAAGCACCCGCAGCCGATGCAGCTGTCCAGCTTGTCGCGAAGCCTCTCGAGCCTGGCGATCTGCTCCTCGACCCGTGGCCGCCAGCCGCGTGACAGGCGTGTCCAGTCGGCCTTGGTGGGGGTGCGCTCGTCGGGCAGGGTGGCCAGCGCCTCGGCGACCTCGTCGAGGGTGAGCCCCACTCGCTGCGCCGACCGGATGAACGCGACCCTGCGGAGCATCGGCCGCACGTAGCGCCGCTGGTTGCCGGCCGTGCGCGAGGACCAGATCAGCCCCAGAGACTCGTAGTAGCGCAGCGCCGAGGTGGCCACCCCCGATCGCGCGGAGAGCTCTCCGATGGTGAGGTTCGCCACAGGCATGATGCCGAGTCTAACCTTGACTTCGAGTTCACTTCAACTTGCACTCTGGGTCCATGACCTTCACGCGAAGCGAGATGGATGCCGAAGGAGAGGTGGCTTCGAGGCTCCCTTCGAGGAGCGCAGGCTCGCACCTCAACCAACGTGGGGGCGGGTACGACGATCTGGAGCGGCTGATGTCGCTGATGACGGGTGACGAGAAGCACTCCGCCGCCGCCACCTCGACACTGGATGTGATCTGGGTCCTCTACGACCGGGTCCTGCGAGTCTCTCCCGAGTCGATGGCCGACCACGACCGCGATCGCTTCTACCTGTCCAAGGGGCACGGCCCGATGGCCTACTACGCCGTGCTGGCCGCGAAGGGCTACATCCCGGAGAGCTGGCTCGCGCACTGGGCGTCGTACGACTCGCCACTGGGATACCACCCTGACCGGAACCTCGTGCCCGGCGTGGAGATCTCCAGCGGGTCGCTGGGACACGGGCTGCCGCTCGCGGTCGGCACCGCGCTCGGGTTGCGGGCGCAGGGCCTGTCCAGCCGGGTGGTGGTGCTTGTGGGCGACGCGGAGCTCGACGAGGGCAGCAACCAGGAGGCGCTCGCGCTCGCCGGCGCGCTCGGACTCGACGGTCTGACTGTCGTCGTGGTGGACAACCGGTCGGCCACGTACCGGTCGGCCGGCCAGATCGAACGGCGCTTCGCCGTCGAGGGCTGGTCAACGGCGGTGGTGGGCGGTCGGGATCACGCAGCGGTCGAGGCCGCGTTGCGCCGACCAGAGGGCCGCCCGTCGGTCGTCGTGGCAGAGGTGGAGGACAAGTGATGCGCGACCCACGCGAGACGTTCGGTCGCACTGCGGCCGACCTCGTCGAGGAGGACCTGTCCGTGGCGCTGGTCTACGCCGAGATCTCCGGGCAGTACTTCACCGCCGCCGAAACACGTCACCCGGACCGTGTCGTCAATGTCGGCATCCGGGAGCAGCTGCTGGTCAACGTCGGCGCCGGACTGGCGTTGTCCGGGATGCGGCCGATCGTGCACACGTTCGCGTCCTTCCTCGTCGAGCGCGCTTTCGAGCAGGTCAAGCTCGGCTTCAACCACCAGGACGTCGGCGGCGTGCTCGTCTCGGCCGGCGGGTCCTTCGACATCTCCGCCGGAGGTCGCACCCACCAGGCACCTGGAGACGTGGCGCTGCTCGACACGCTGCCCGACTGGACCGTGCACGTGCCCGGTCACTCCGACGAGGTCGAGGCGTCGATGCGCGGTGCGGTGGCTGCCGACGGGCGGCACTACGTGCGGGTGGTGGGCCAGCAGAACTCGGTGGCGTTCCCCGTGCGGCCGGGACGTTTCCACGTGGTGCGCCGGGGGACGGCCACGGCCGCCACGGTGCTGGCGGTCGGGCCGATGCTGGACGGCGTACTGGCCGCCACTCGGGGGCTCGACACGAGCGTGCTCTACGCGAACACGGTGCGCCCGTTCGACTTCGCCGGTCTGCGACAGCTTGTCGCGGACCCGCGCGTCGTGCTGGTCGAGCCCTATCTCGCAGGTACGTCGGCCGATGCCGCCTCCCGGGCTCTCGTCGACGTGCCGCACCGGTTGCTTTCTCTGGGGGTACGGCGTGAGGAGCTGCGCCGCTACGGGACGCCCGAGGAGCATCTCGCCGCACACGAGCTCGACGCGGCGGGGCTTCGTGCTTCGATCGCCCGGTTCCTCGAGACGCCGATCCCCGACGCGGCCTGGGCCTCGCCCCCAAGCGTGCGGGGCGGCACAGCGTACGGCCCGCCCCGCACGTCCGTGCTACTTCCTGAACGCGTCCTTGACCTTGTCGCCGGCCTGCTTCAGGTCGGCCTCGGACTGCTCCCTCTTCCCCTCCTCCTGGAGCTCGGGGTCGTTGGTGGCGTCGCCGAGCTCTTCCTTGGCCCTGCCGAGGCCGCTTTCGGCCCGGTGCTTGGGCTTGCCGCCGATCTTCATCGCGCCGTCCCCTCTGTTCCGTGGTCCACGTTGCGCGGACCCGTGACGGGCATTCAGTACCCGGTGCGCGGTGCGAACATGCGACGTCCACCCCACTACCATGGGCACCCGCTGCCGCTTTAGCTCAGCTGGTAGAGCATTCGCCTTGTAAGCGAAAGGTCGTCAGTTCGAACCTGACAAGCGGCTCCACGGGCGGTTCCCGGACCGGGTCAGGCGACCTGCAGCGAGCGCTTCGACAGCCCCATCCAGTAGCCGTCGATGCGCTGCTCGCCAGGGGTCTCGGGATCCGTGGCGGCACCCAGGGTCACGAAGAGCGGCGTGTAGTGCTCGACGGTCGGGTGCGCGAAGGGCATCCCGGGCGCCTTCGAGCGGTACGCCGCCAGCGCGTCGACGTCGCCCCGGGCGAGCGCCTCCCCTGCCCAGGCGTCGAACTCGCGCGACCAGCCCGGCGCGTCCGCGTCGATGCGGAACTCGCGCAGGAACGGCAGCCCGTGGGTGAGGAAGCCGGAACCGATCACCAGCACGCCCTCCTCGCGCAGCGGGCGGAGACGTGCGCCGAGCGCCAGAAGGCGGTGCGGGTCCTGGGTCGGCAGCGACATCTGCACGACGGGGATGTCGGCCTCCGGGTACATGATCTTCAGCGGCACCCAGGCGCCGTGGTCGAGCCCGCGGCTCGGATGCTGGTGCACGGGCTCGTCATCCGGCATCACGGCCGCCACCCGGCGCGCCAGCGCGGAGCTGTCCGGCGTCGAGTAGGTCATCTCGTAGTAGCGCTGCGCGAAGCCACCGAAGTCGTAGACCAGCGGCGTCCCCGCTGCAGTGGCGGAGAGGCTGACCGGTGCTGACTCCCAGTGCGCGGAGACGATGAGGATCCCGCTGGGACGAGGAAGATCGTGCGCCCATGCGGACAGCTGGCCGCTCCACAGCGGGTCGTCGAGCAAAGGGGGAGCGCCGTGTCCGATGTAGAGGGCGGGCATCGCGGGGGAAGTCGTCTCGGTCATGCCGGCAGCCTAGCCGGTAACAGTTGAAGCATCAAGTGTTGGTGGGTTAGGCTGCCGACATGACCGAGTGGCTCGACGAGGCCGAGCAGCGCGCCTGGCTGCGGCTTGCCGGAGTGATGCTGAAGCTGGCCCCCGCGCTCGACTCTCAGCTGCAACGCGACAGCGGTCTGACCCACTTCGACTACCTGTGCCTGGCGATGCTCTCCGAGACCGACCGGCGCACGCTGACGATGAGCGAGCTCGCCGGACGGACCAACTCGTCGCTGTCACGGCTCTCGCACGTCGTCTCCAAGCTGGAGCGACGCGGCTGGGTCGCGCGCAACCCGGCCCCCGAGAGCAGGAGGGTCACCCTCGTCTCGCTCACCGAGGAGGGCTGGCAGGTGCTCGTCGCAGCAGCGCCCGGGCACGTCGCGACGGTCCGTGCGCTGGTGTTCGACGGGCTCGGGCGTTCCGAGGTCGCCGGCCTCGAGCGCGTCGCCGGCCGGATCGTCGAGCACATCGACGCGAGCGGGCTGTCCTCCACCTGCTGACTGTCGGTGGGCTCACGGCAGGCGCCAGTCCACGGGCTGGCCGCCGGCCCGCACCAGCAGCTCGTCGACCCGGCTGAACGGGCGCGACCCGAAGAAGCCCCGCGACGCCGACAGCGGCGACGGGTGCGCCGACTCGACCCTGGGCACCGGGCCGAGCAGCGGTGCGAGGTTCTGCGCGTCGCGGCCCCACAGGATCGCCGCCAGCGGTCCGCCTCGACCGGCAAGCGCGGTGATCGCCTGCTCGGTCACCCGCTCCCAGCCCTTCCCGCGGTGCGAGGCCGGAGTGCCCGGCGACACGGTGAGGCACCGGTTGAGCAGCATCACCCCCTGCTCGAACCACGGGGTCAGGTCGCCGTTCGTCGGCGGGCCGACGCCGAGGTCGGCGTACAGCTCGCCAAAGATGTTCACCAGGCTCTTGGGGAGCGGGCGCACGTCAGGGGCCACCGAGAAGCTCAGCCCCACCGGGTGGCCGGGGGTGGGGTAGGGGTCCTGGCCGACCACCAGCACGCGTACGTCGGACATCGGGCGGCTGAACGCGCGCAGGATGGCGTCGCCTGCGGGCAGGTAGCGCCTGCCGGCGGCGATCTCCGCGCGCAGGAACCGCCCCATCGCCGCGATGTCGTCCTCGACCGGTGCGAGCGCCCGCGCCCAGTCCGGGGCGACCAGCCCGCGCTCGACCAGACCCGCCAGTGTGCCGCCCATGGGCACACACATTAGAGCGGGCAGGCCGTCATGCTTCCGCGGACTTCTCGTCCTGGTCTGCGAGGTACGCCGCGTTGCCGCGGATGGCCGCTTCGTAGCGGAGGATCTCCGGTGTCCTGAGGCGGTCGGCCACCAACTCCAGCATCGCTGCCAGGGCGGCGTCCGGGCGGCCCGCCGCGTGCAGGGTGAGCGCTTCGAAGACCCGCAGCGACTCCGACTCGGGGAACCTTCCCCGGGCATCCTCGAAGACGGTCGCGGAGTCCTCGAAGCGCTCGAGATTGCGCAGCGAGCTGCCGTACTGGAGCAGGCATCTGCGGAGGGTGTCGCCGCTCGAGCCGCGCTGCATGTCCCGTCAAACGGGCTTGGGAGGCCGGCGTGACGGCCTCGACAGCCGGTCCAGGAAAGCGGTCAGCAGTGCCTCGCGCAGGCGCGGTGTGGCCAGGTCGAGCAGCGCGTTGACCGGCGCCATCCGCTCCGGGAGTACGCCGTCTTCTCCGGCCATCCCGGCGGCGTCCAGAAGCCCGTCGAAGTCGTCGTCGCTGAGCGTCGCGGGGTCGAGGGCACGCACCACGTCGGCCACGCCGGGGTCGACACCCACCGGGCCGACCGCCACCGCCCGGCGTACCGCCTCACCGAGCACGGCGCAGAACTCCTCGACGTGCGTCGCCGTGGCCGCACTCAGCGACAGGTGCAGCGTCGGCGCCGCGCCCGCGTGGGACAGCTGCGGCTGCACGTACCAGCCGGCGGCGTTCACCTCGTCGGCGATCGTGAACACGTCGCACGTCTCGTCCGCAGCCAGCGCGACGAGCGTCGAGTCGGGCGAGGCGACCACGTGCAGCGCCGGGATCTCGGCGAGCCCTGCCAGCAGCCGGTCCATCCCATCGAGCACCTGGGCGGCCAGGCCGAGGTAGCCGTCGTCACCGATGTGGTGGACAACCGCCCAGGCCGCGGCCAGCGGCCCACCGGACTTGGTGGACTGGGCGGTCGAGTTCAGCATCGTGTAGCCCGGCCAGTCCGCCCACGCGAAGAACTGCGGCCGGCGCAGGTCGGGCGTGCGGTGCAGCAGAAGGGAGGCGCCCTTGGGGGTGTAGGCGTACTTGTGCAGGTCGACCGAGATGCTGGCGACCCCGTCGACCGCGAAGGTCCACGGCGGCACGTTGCGGCCGAGCCTGGTGGCGTAGGGCAGCACCCAGCCGCCGATGCACGCATCGACGTGGCAGCGGATGGCGTAGCTCGAGGCGATGCCAGCCAGCTCAGGGACCGGGTCGACGACTCCGTGCGCGTAGGACGGGGCGCTGGCCACCACCAGCACGCACGATCCGTCGAGCTCGTCCACGGCCGCGGCCGTCGCCGCCGGGTCCGCGCGGTAGTCGTCGCGGACCGGCACGACGACCGTGCGCACCCCGAAGTAGTGCGCGGCCTTGTGGAAGGCGGCGTGGGCAGTCGAAGGCAGCACCATCGCGGGCGCGGTCACGTCCGGCCGGGCGTCCCGAGCCGCCTGTACGGCGAGCAGGATCGACTCGGTCCCGCCGGAGGTGGCGGTGCCGACCGCGGTGGCGGGTGCGTCGAGCAGGTCCGCGGCGAAGCCAACGAGCTCGTTCTCTATCTGCAGCAGGCTGGGGAACGCCGTCGGGTCGAGGCCGTTGCTGGCCCCGAACTCCGTGAGCGCGTGCAGGCCGACCCGGTCGGCCTCGGCCAGGCCGCTGTCGTAGACGTAGGCCAGCGTCCGTCCGCCGTGGGTGGGCAGGTCGTGGGCGCGCAGCGCCTCGAGCTCGGCGAGGATGTCTCTCACAGCGTCTCCTCGGTCGGGGAAAGTACGGCGGCCGTCACGTCCGCAGCCGTCAGCTGGTAGCCGCGCAGCCACAGCAGGCTCAGCAGCGTGAGCGCCGCGGGCAGCAGCGAGAAGCCGAGCACGATCGCGGTCCGCGCCGACGCCGGCTCCGCGATGGTCCCGGACGTCGACGACACGTAGCCGCCTGCGGCCAGCACCAGCGCGTAGATCCCCGGCCCGAGGGCCAGACCCAGTGTCTCGCCGGCGGTCCATACCCCCGTGTAGACACCGACGCGGTTCTGCCCGGAGCGCGTCGCGTCGACCGCCGCGGTGTCGGCCAGCATCGCCAGCGGGAACACCTGCGCCCCGGCGTAGCCGACGCCGACCAGCCCGGTCGCAGCGTAGACACCGACCGACGGCAACGACTGCGCGAACACGAGCACGAGCGCCCCGGCCGCCAGGCACAGCGACGATGCGACGTACCCGTTGCGCTTGCCGACCCGCCCGCCGGCAGCGGCCCACACCGGGGTGAGCAGCAGGGCCGGCCCGACGAAGCAGCCGAACAGCACCGTCGACGCACCGGGGTCGTGGAGCACGTGACGCGCCAGGTAGTCGACTCCGGCGAGCATCGCGCCCGTGGCGAGCGCCTGGAACACGAACGTGCTGAGCAGCGCCCGGAAGTCGCGCGACTGGCCGACCACCCGCAGCTGGTTGCGCAGCGACCCGGCCGCGGCGGTGACCGTGCCGACCGGTGCGCGGCGGGTGCCGGCATACGCGCCGAGCGTGCCGACCAGGATCAGTATGGCCACGAAGACGCCCATCGCGCGGTACCCGGGCCGGCCGCCGAGCGCGTCGCGGATCGCCGGCGCCGACGCGCCGCTGAGCAGGATCGCGAACGCCAGCAGCGCGACCCGCCAGGTCATCAACCGCGTCCGCTCGGCGTAGCTGTCGGTGATCTCGGCGGGCATCGCCACGAACGGCACCTGGAAGAAGGCGTACGCCGTGGCGCAGGCCACGAACGTCACGACTACCCACAGCGCGTCGCCGACCCGGCCGCCGAGCGGAGGCCCCGCGAACAGCAGCGCGAAGCAGACCGCGAGCGCCACCCCGGCCCGCAGCAGGAACGGACGTCGCGGGCCTCGCGGCGAGACCGACCGGTCCGAGACGCGGCCGGCGATCGGGTTCAGCACCACGTCCCACGCCTTGGGCGCGAAGACGATGACTCCGGCGAGGGCCGCGGGGACGCCGAGCGTGTCGGTCAGGTACGGGAGCAGCAGCAGCCCGGGGACGGTGCCGAACGCGCCGGTGGCGACCGACCCGGCGCCGTAGCCGACCCGCACCCCCCGCGAGAGCTCCCCACCCATGCCCCGCAGGCTACCGATGTCGGTGCGGTCTCATCGCGGGTAGGCGGCCAGCAGGTCCTTGCGGACCACCCGGGCGTGCGCGATCAGCCGCAGCAGCACCCCGGCGACGATCGCCTGCCCGGCCATCAGTCCGATCAGCACCAGGATCTGGGCAGCCCCGGCCTGCAGCGGGGTGCCGCCGCCGAGCAGCACGCCGATGAACGCGCCCGGCAGCGTCACCAGCCCGACGGTGCGGGTCTGGTCCAGTCCGGGGGTGAGCGCCTCCTTCGCGGTGGGCGCCATCACCTCGAAGGCGGCCTCCGGGCTGCTCAGTCCGAGGGCGAGCCCCGCCTCGTAGGTGCCGAAGCTGCCACCGATCTCGTCGTACGCCCGCCGGCCGGTCAGTGTCGCGGCGGTCATCATGTTGCCGATCACGATCCCGGCGATAGGCACGATTCCCTTGCCGTTCAACGGGATCACGCCCGAGGCGAAGATCAGCACCAGGACGGGTGCCGCCCCGGACGCGATCGCCACGCCCACCCACGGGATCTGCCGCCGAGGCACCCGGATGCGCCCCGAGGACGTGAACGTCGCGACGGCGAACATCAGGCAGGCGAACGCCACCGACCACCACAGCGACGCCAGCGCCGCGGCGATCACCACCGAGACCACGGCCAGCTGGACGACCGCGCGCCCGGCGGCGGTGAGGTGGTTGCGCTCGACGCCGAGCCGGCCGACGTAGCTGGCGGCTACCGCGACCGCCAGCAGGACCGCGAGCACCACCGCCAGCCGCCAGCTCGGCGACGGCGCGATCACCACCAGGGCGGCCACGGCTCAGCGACGCTGGGCACCATCTGGTCCACGCTCAGGAGGCCTGGGACGGATGCAGGTGCTTGTGGTGCGGGGGCCGCACCTCGCCGAGCGCCTTGAGGAACTTCGCCGCCCAGCTGGACACGTCGTTCTCCAGGACGGTCTTGCGCATGGCGCGCATCCGCTTGGTGAGCTCCTTCGGGTCGGCGCCCAGCGCCTCCACGATCGCGCTCTTCATCCCGTTCACGTCGTAGGGGTTGACCAGGTAGGCCTGCCGGAGCTCGTCGGCGGACCCGGCGAACTCGGAGAGCACGAGTGCCCCGTCGTCGGTGTAGCGGCAGGCGACGTACTCCTTGGCCACGAGGTTCATGCCGTCGCGCAGCGGCGTGACGACCAGCAGGTCCGCGGCGCGGTAGAGCGCGGCCATCTCCTCGCGGGGGTAGGAGGAGTGCAGGTAGGAGATCGCCGGCTTTCCGATCCGGCCGAGGTCGCCGTTGATGCGGCCCACCAGCTGGTCGATGTTGTTGCGCAGTCGCCGGTACTGGGCGACCCGCTCCCGCGAGGGCGTGGCGACCTGGACGAAGACGGTGTCGTCGACCGACAGGATGCCGTCGGCCACCAGCTCGCCGTAGGCGCGCAGCCGGTCGTAGATGCCCTTGGTGTAGTCGAGCCGGTCGATGCCGAGAAGCAGGTTCCGGGGGCCGCCGAGCTGCTCGCGGATCTGCTTGGCGCGGTGCTGCACGGGTGCGGAACGGGCCAGCTCCTCGAACCCCGCCGAGTCGATGGAGATCGGGAACGCACGAGCCTGCACCACCCGGCCGTCCGGCAGGTACACCAGGTCGCGGTGGGTCTTGTGGCCGACGCGCTGACGCACCAGGCGTACGAAGTTCTGGGCAGCACCGGGCCGCTGGAAGCCGACCAGGTCGGCGCCGAGCAGCCCTTCGAGGATCTGGCGGCGCCACGGAAGCTGCCCGAACAGCTCGGTGGGCGGGAACGGGATGTGCAGGAAGAACCCGATGCGCAGGTCCGGCCGGAGCTCGCGGAGCATCGCCGGAACCAGCTGCATCTGGTAGTCGTGGATCCACACGGTCGCGTGCTCCGCGGCGACGTCGGCGGCCTTGTCGGCGAACCTTCGGTTCACCTGCAGGTAGGAGTCCCACCACTCGCGATGGAACTCGGGCTTGGCGACCACGTCGTGGTAGAGCGGCCACAGGGTGCCGTTGGAGAAGCCTTCGTAGAACTCCTCGATCTCGTCGTCGGACAGCGGCATCGGCACCAGCTGCAGCTCGTCCTCCACGAACGGCCTGTCCTCGGAGCCCCGTCCGCCGGTCCAGCCGATCCAGGCGCCGTCATGCGCGCGCATCACCGGTTCGAGGGCGGTGACCAAGCCGCCCGGTGACCTCCGCCACGACACCGAGCCGTCGTCCTCGACGATCCGGTCCACCGGCAGGCGGTTCGCGACGATGACGAGGTCGGCCCCGATGTCCGCGGCGCGACGCGCGCCCGCTGTCTTCCCTGGCCTGCCCACTGGACTCTCTGGGTGCGGTGTCACGGTCAGCTCTCAGCTCCTCACACCCCCGACCCTAGTCGTTGCGCCAAGCAGGCGTCCGGGAGTCCTCACCGGGGTAGGCGACACCGATCTGCGCGCGGATCGCGTCCATCAGTCGCAGGAGAGCCACCGTCTCGGCCAGCGGCACCAGCGGACTCTCGGTCTCGCCGGTGCGCAGGCAGCGCACCACCTCCAGCGCTTCGTCGGCCAGCCCGGTCCCGGTGCGCTCGTCGGTGAGCGTCTCGGTCCCGTCCGCGGTGCTCCACGTCGCCGAGGTCGGGTGGTGGAACGGTGCCGCGATGTCGACGCGGCCGAGATCGGTCGCGATCGACGCGGTGCGCGGCGACCATGCGGTCATCGTGGCCGACAGCGACGCGACCGCGCCGGAGCCGTAGCCGAGCGAGAGCGACAGGTCGAGGTCGGCGCCGGCGTCGGAGAGGCTGGCCGCCGCGGCCACCGTGGCCGGCTCGCCGAGGAACAGGTGCGCGAACGTCAGCGGGTAGACGCCCATGTCCAGCAGCACCCCGCCACCCAGCGCGGGATCCAGCAGCCGGTCTGTCGGCGGTGCGTCCACGCGGAAGCCGAGATCGGCGCGGACCTGGCGGACCTCGCCGAGCGTGCCGGCCCGGTGCATCCGTTGCAGCCGCCGCACCAGCGGGTTGCAGCGCATCCACATGGCCTCCATCAGGAACAGTCCGCGGTCGCGGGCCAGTGCGACCAGCTCCTCGGCGTCGGCGGCGTTGAGCGTGAAGGCCTTCTCGCACAGCACCGGCTTGCCGGCCTCCAGCGCGAGCCGGACGTGCTCGGCGTGCAGGGCGTGCGGCGTCGCGATGTAGACCACGTCGACATCGGGGTCCTCGACCACCGCCCGGTAGTCGCCGTACGCCTTACCGACGCCGAACTCCGCCGCGAACGCGTCGGCGGACTGCTGTCGGCGCGCGCCCACCGCGGCGATCGTGCAGTCGGGCAGGAGGGCGAGGTCGCGGGCGAAGGAGTGCGCGATCGACCCGGTGGCCAGGAAGCCCCATCGCACCGGCCGGTCGTCGGGAAGTGGACGCATCGCACTATTGTCGCGGCTGGTGGGTCCCCGCCCGACACCGGCAAGACCGGGCAGAAACCCGCGAGACATGGCCGCGGGCGAATCACAACGATGTGGTTCATCACCTATGCTGGGGCTCGACCGATCGACGAGACGCCACGGGAGTCGACCTCATGGATGCCGCCAACGCGCTGAACGCAGGCCAGCAGGCACAGGCCGAGGAGCTGTCCGAACGCGACCGCGACATCCTCGAGTTCGAGCGACAGTGGTGGAAGTACGCCGGCGCCAAGGAGCAGGCGGTCCGCGAGAAGTTCGACATGTCCTCCACGCGCTACTACCAGGTGCTCAACGCCCTGATCGACCGCCAGGAGGCCCTGGAGTTCGACCCCCTGCTGGTGCGGAGGCTGCGCCGGCTGCGCGCGGCCCGCCAGCGCGCCCGCTCGGCGCGCCGTCTCGGCTTCGAGGTCTAGCCGGTGCTCGTCCGCCGTTCCCGCGACGAGCGGGGCATCGCGCTGTCCTCGCCGCTGGCGCTGCTGTCGGCGGCCGCCGTCGTCGCGGCCGGCGCCGCCCTCGTCGTCACGCGTACGCCGGAGCCGCCGGCCCAGGCGGCCGGGCACCTCAGCGCGACGGACACTGCCCACGCCAAGCCGAGCGACGTCGCCACCTCCCGGGCCCCTCGCCCGGTGATCAAGAAGCACCACGCGCGCAAGCCGGCGGTGCGCCGCGCGGACGTCTACGTCGAGGTCTACAACAACTCCGGCATCCGCGGGCTGGCCGGACGCACCGCCAAGCGCGCGTCGGGGGCCGGCTGGCAGGTGGTCGGCTCCGACAACTGGTACGGCACCATCCCCTCGAGCACGGTCTACTACCCGGCCAAGCTGCACGCGGCCGCGAAGCTGCTGGCCAAGGACCTCGGCATCCACCGGATGAAGCCGGCGATCGCGCCGATGAAGTTCGACCGGCTGACCGTGATCCTCACCGCCGGCTACTCCTGACGCCCACCCCGATTCGTCCGTCCCCTTGCGTCCGTTTTGCGCGGGGCGATCGCGGACGAATCGGGGTCGCGTGCTTGGGTGTGCCTCGTGGAGTTCTCCGACGCCGAGAGCCGCAGGCGGTACGACGCCCTGGTCGCTGTCGCTCGCACCGGCCTGGTCGCTCTGGACTTCGACGGCACGCTCTCCCCGATCGTCGACGACCCGGCCGCCGCGTCGATACACCCGGACGGTCCGCGCGTGCTCACCGAGCTGGCAGGGGCCGTGCGCGCGATCGCGCTGATCACCGGACGGCCCGCGCAGCAGGTGGTGGACCTGGGCCGGCTCGAGGGGGTGGCCGACGAGATCGACCGGCTCGGCCTCCCGGCCCGGCTGCTCGTGCTCGGCCAGTACGGCAACCAGCGCTGGGACTCCACGACGCGACGGTTCTCCTCCGCAGACGTGCCCGAGGGACTGTCCGCGTTCGCCGACGAGCTGCCGGGGCTGCTCGCCGAGGCGGACGCGGCAGGCGCCTTCCTCGAGGACAAGGGGCTCGCGATCGGCGTGCACACCCGGCGGCTGGCGGACCCCGACGCGGCGTACGCACGCCTCCGACCGCTGCTCGCCGACAGCGCCGGCCGGCACGGCCTGGGTCTCGAGCCGGGCAAGCAGGTGCTGGAGGTGCGGGCGCCGGGGATGGACAAGGGCCGGGCGCTGCTCCGGGTGGTCGAGGAGACCTCGGCCGGGGGCCTGCTGTTCGCAGGTGACGACCTCGGCGACCTGCAGGCCTTCCGTGCCGGGGAGCGGCTGCGCTCGGAAGGCATGCCGGTGCTGCTGGTGTGCTCCGGGTCCACCGGGCAGACGCGGCCGACCGAGCTGGCGGGCCTTGCCGACGTCGTCGTGGACGGTCCCGCCGGCGTGCTCGCCCTGCTCGCGGACCTCGCCCGCGCCTCGTCCATTTAGTGGACAGCGTGTGCACATGCTGAGACGACCCGCGTAGGGTGGGCACCGCTCATCAAGAGGGGCAGAGGGACACGGCCCGACGAAGCCCCGGCAACCTGACACCGGCACCGACCTCCCAGCGGATCCGGCGTCCACGGTGCTAATTCCGTCCCGTGCCGAGAGTCGGTCAGCGGGAAAGATGAGAAGGAGGCCCGCCGTGAGCACCGCGAGCACAACGACCACCACTCTTTCTTCGCGCGACCGGCCGCTGCGCGAGGGCGCCTTCGGCAACGCCACCCACCTGCTGTGCCGCGAGTGCGGCGCACGCACCGCGCTCGG
The DNA here is from genome assembly GCA_035690495.1 of Nocardioidaceae bacterium. Classification (GTDB taxonomy): domain Bacteria; phylum Actinomycetota; class Actinomycetes; order Propionibacteriales; family Nocardioidaceae; genus DASSKK01. The sequence goes on from DASSKK010000095.1 coordinate 91,025, forward strand.
CGCGTCCTATGCCTGCGAGGAGTGCTTCGGGCCCCTTCAGGTCGGCTACGACTTCCCCGCGGTCACCCGCGAGCAGATCGAGGCGGGACCTGCGAACATCTGGCGCTACCGGTCGCTGCTGCCGGTGCCCGAGGACATCACCGACTCGCCCAACACCGAGCCCGGCTTCACCCGGCTGATCCGCGCGCACAACCTCGGGCGCGAGCTCGGCATCGAGCGGCTGTGGGTCAAGGACGACTCGGGCAACCCGACGCACTCGTTCAAGGACCGGGTGGTGGCCGTCGCCCTGTCGGCGGCCCGGGAGCTGGGTGCGACGGTGTTCGCGTGCCCGTCGACGGGCAACCTGGCCAACGCGGTGGCCGCGGCCGGGGCGCGGGCCGGGATGCGGACCGTCGTACTCATCCCCGCCGACCTGGAGCGACCCAAGGTGATCACCACCGCGGTCTACGGCGGCACGCTGATCGCGGTCAGGGGCAACTACGACGACGTGAACCGGCTGGCCAGCGAGATCGCCGGCGAGGAGGAGGGCTGGGCGTTCGTGAACGTCAACGTGCGCCCGTTCTACTCCGAGGGATCCAAGACGCTCGGCTTCGAGGTGGCCGAGCAGCTCGGCTGGCGGCTGCCCGAGCAGGTGGTGATCCCGGTCGCGTCCGGTTCGCAGCTGACCAAGGTGGACAAGGGCTTCACCGAGCTGGTCGACCTCGGGCTGGTCGACGAGTCGCCGTACGCCATCTTCGGCGCCCAGGCGCTGGGATGCTCCCCGGTGGCGCAGGCGTTCAAGGCCGGCCACGACGTGGTCCGTCCCGTCAAGCCCGACACGATCGCCAAGTCGCTGGCGATCGGGAACCCGGCCGACGGCCCCTACGTCCTCGACGTCACCCGTCGGACCGGCGGTGCGGTCGAGTCGGTCACCGACGACGAGATCCGCGACGGGATCGCGCTGCTGGCGCGCACCGAGGGGATCTTCGCCGAGACCGCCGGCGGGGTGAGCGTGGCAACCCTGCGCAAGCTCGTCGAGACGGGCGCCCTGGACCCCGGCAAGGAGACCGTCGTGTTCAACACCGGCGACGGGCTGAAGACGCTCGACGCGGTCGCCGACCGGGTCGGTCCCGCGGCTACCATCGAACCGAGCTACGAGGCGTTCGTCGGCTCCGGCCTTCGCTGAACGCCGGATCGAGTCGGGAACCCAAGGAGAGGCAATGTCGGTCAGCGTCCGGATCCCCACCATCTTGCGCAGCTACACCGGCGGCGAGTCGGAGGTGAGCGCCGAGGGCAAGACTCTGGGTGCGGTCATCGACGACCTGGAGGCGAACTACCCCGGGATCAAGGGCCGCATCCTCGATGAGCAGGGAGCGATCCGGCGGTTCGTGAACGTGTACGTCGGCAACGACGACGTCCGCTTCCTCGACGCGACGGACACCGCGACCGCCGACGGCGTACAGGTCTCGGTGATCCCGGCGGTCGCCGGCGGCTAGCGACCTCTTTCGGCCATGTGACCGGCCAGCGCCCTGGACCAGGTGCCTGTGGGGGCGCAAACCGCTCACGTGGCCGGGACGAGGTGCCCGCGCGGGGTGCCTACATGGAATGGTGCTTCCAGCCGCAGCTGTGCATGGTGTGGGTGACCGCCGAGGGGACCATGACCGACGGCGTGCCGGGGGACGAGGCCGTCGTCGGTGCGGCGAGCGTCGGCGTGGGCGCCCCGACGACGACCAGCGCACCTGCCGCCGCCGCGGCAGCGAGCAGCTTCCTCATGACTCGAGTGTCTCTCGCCGCACCGCCCGGCGCCACCCCGCCAGGGCCCCTTTCGGCCACCTGGCCTGAAGGCGCCCACGAACGGCCAGTCGAGGGGCAGAAACCGGTCACATGGCCGGAAGGGCAGCCAGCAGCTCCTCGACCCGAGCGAGCTCGGCGATCACGTCGGCGACCGGCCGCTCCTCGCGCAGCAGGCCGACGCCCTGCCCGGCGTAGAGGTAGGCGGTGTCGTAGTCCTCGGCCGCGCGTGCTGCCGCGAGCTCCTCGGCAGCGGCGTCGTCGCCGGCCAGCTCGTCGAGGCGGGCCCGCCAGCGCTCGAAGAACGCGTTGCCGAGCGCGCGTCCGCCGTACTCCGGCGGCCAGCCGAGCCGCTGGGCCACGTCGAAGACCCGGCCGTAGCGGGTGTCGGTGCCCTCGGCGGCGAAGAGCCGCTGCCGTGCGGTAGCCGAGTTGGCGGCCTCCGGGCAGCCGAGCAGCGCGGTCCCGACCCAAGCCCCGGTCGCCCCGGCGGCCAGCACCGCCGCGAGGCCGCGTGCCGTCCCGATGCCACCAGCCGCCAGCACGGGTACGTCGAGCCTGTCCAGCAGTGCCTGGAGAAGTGCCAGGGTGCCGACCGCGTCACGGCCGTGACCACCGGCCTCCGCGCCGCGGGCCACGACCACGCTCGCGCCCGCCGCCTCGGCGGCCACCGCCTCTTCCACGGTTCCCGCCTGGACCGCGGCGGCAACGCCCGCGTCGCGGATCCGTCCGACGTGGGGGGCTACGTTCCCGAAGCTCACCGAAACCAGGGCGGGCCCGGCGTCCAGCACGGCGTCGAGCTGTTCGGGCCTCTCCTCGAGCGCCCAGGCCATCAGCCCGAAGCCGAAGCGCCGGCCAGGAGCCGCGGCGATCGCCGCCTGCTCGGCGATCCACGCCGGTGTGCGCGCGGCACCGACCCCGACCATGCCGAGCGCCCCGGCCTGCGAGACGGCGGCGGCCAGGCGGCCGTCGCCCGGTCCTGCCATGGGCGCGCCGACGAGCGCCACCCTCAGGTCGAAACGGTCGGTGAGCCAGGTGCGGATCATCGTGCGACCTCCTCGGTGGTCGGCGTGCGACGTGGTAGACCCTTGCCATGATCGAACCACGCCCCGAGCCGGTCGACGCCGCGACCAGCTTCGTGCAGCAGCGGTTCCCGCAGGCTCGGTGTGCGTTCGTCGGCGGTGCGGTGCTGACCGAGCACCGCACGCCCACCTCCGACCTGGACGTGGTCGTCGTACTCGACGAGCAGGACGGCTGCGCGCCGTTGCGCGAGACCTTCGAGCACGAGGGCTGGATCGTCGAGGCGTTCGTGCACACCCGCGACAGCCTCGACCGGTACTGGCACCAGGACGCGCAGCGGCGCTCGTGCGCCCTGGCCGCGATGTGTGCGCGCAGCGTCGTGGTGGCCGATCCGGCGGCCGTCGCCGCCGAGATCCAGCGAGCGGCCGCCGACCGGATCGCCGCGGGGCCGCCGCCGGCCGACGACGAGCAGGTCGAGACGATGCGCTACCTGCTCACCGATCTGCTCGACGACATGGCGGGCTGCGACAAGGAGGACGAGCTGGCCTACCTGGCCGGGGCCGTGATGCGTGCTGTCGCCGAGCTGGCACTGGTCTCGGGCGGCCGATGGGGCGGGACCGGAAAGGCGCTGGCCCGGGCCGTGGCGGAGGCGGAGCCGGACCTCGCCGAGCGGCTGATCGACGGGCACCGGCACGTGGTGGTGTACGGCGACACCTCCGTGCTGCACCGTGCGGCGGTCGACGTACTCCTGCGGGTGGGCGGGCCGCTGCTGGTCGGCTACCGTCGCCAGGGCGAATGACCCCGTCGACCGGGTCACCCGGCCGGGCCCGCCTTGCACTCGGGGGTATCGAGTGCTAAACATTGGTTAGCACTCTCACCATGAGAGTGACAAGTTCATGGACCGGAGGCGAGGTCTCCCAGCGCCGGCGGGAAGGGTCCGCCGGGACAGCCGGGACCGTCCGTCGCGGGCGCCGTACGGTACCTACCACATCCAGCGTGAGGAATCGCGGGAGTTATGCCGAAGCTGATTGCTTTCAACGAGGAAGCCCGGCGCGGTCTCGAGCGTGGCATGAACACGCTCGCGGACGCCGTCAGGGTGACGCTCGGCCCCAGGGGCCGCAACGTCGTCCTCGAGAAGAAGTGGGGCGCGCCCACCATCACCAACGATGGTGTGAGCATCGCCAAGGAGATCGAGCTGGAGGACCCCTACGAGAAGATCGGGGCCGAGCTCGTCAAGGAAGTTGCCAAGAAGACCGACGACGTCGCCGGTGACGGTACGACGACGGCGACCGT
>DASSKK010000096.1:0-32063 GCA_035690495.1 Nocardioidaceae bacterium
GGGTCAGGACCAGCGGGACTGGGACTTCGCCACCACGTTCGACCTGCCGATCGTCCGCACGGTGCAGCCGCCCGAGGACTGGGACGGGGACGCGTTCACCGGTGACGGCCCGGCGGTCAACTCCGCAAACGACGAGGTCTCGCTGGACGGGATGGCCGTCGACGAGGCGAAGCGGACCATCATCGAATACCTGGAGCGTCGCGGCACCGGCAAGGGCGCGGTCAACTTCCGGCTGCGCGACTGGCTGGTGTCCCGACAGCGCTTCTGGGGCCCGCCGATCCCGATCGTGCACTGCGAGGCGTGCGGCGAGGTCGCCGTACCGGACGACCAGCTGCCGGTCGAGCTGCCCGAGCTACGTGGAGCGGACCTGAAGCCGAAGGGCACCTCGCCCCTGGCAGCGGCGGAGGAGTGGGTCAACGTCGACTGCCCCTCGTGCGGCGGACCGGCGAAGCGGGACAGCGACACGATGGACACCTTCGTCGACTCGGCGTGGTACTTCCTGCGCTACTGCTCACCGCACTTCGAGGACGGTCCGTTCGACGAGGAGCTGGTGCGTCGGTGGATGCCGTGCGACATCTATGTCGGCGGCGTCGAGCACGCGGTGCTGCACCTGCTGTACGCGCGGTTCTTCACCAAGGTGCTGCACGACATGGGGATGATCGACTTCGTCGAGCCGTTCTCCGCCCAGCTGAACCAGGGCATCGTCATCAACCAGGGCAAGAAGATGAGCAAGTCGCTGGGCAACGGCGTCAGTCTGGGGGAGCAACTTGCGGCCTACGGTGTGGACGCGGTGCGACTGACGCTGGTGTTCGCCGGCCCGCCGGAGGACGACATCGACTGGGCCGACATGTCGCCGGCGGGTTCGCTGCGCTTCCTGCAGCGTGCCTGGCGGCTGAGCGGCGACGTCACCTGTCCGGTGGGGACGCCCGCCGAGGCAGGAGACCCGGCGCTGCGCAAGGCCACCCACCGTGCCGTCCACGAGGCCGCCGAGCTGGTCGAGTCCCAGCGGTTCAACGTGATGGTGGCGCGGGTGATGGAGCTGGTGAACGCCACGCGCAAGGCGATCGACAGGCCGATCGGAGAAGGGGGCTGCGGACCGGCCGACCCGGCGGTCCGGGAGGCCAGTGAAGCCGTGGCGGTCATGTTGTCGCTGGTGGCGCCGTACGCCGCGGAGGACATGTGGGCCCGGCTGGGCCACCAGCCGAGCGTCGCGCACGCCGGCTGGCCGGCCGTCGACGAGACCCTGCTGGTCGAAGAGTCGGTGACCGCGATCGTGCAGGTGCAGGGCAAGCTGCGCGCCAAGCTGGAGGTCAGCCCGGACGTCTCGGCCGAGGAGTTGCAGGCGATGGCTCTGGCCGACGAGCACGTACGTCGTGCCCTGGACGGCCGGGACGTCCGCAAGGTCGTGGTGCGCGCGCCCAAGCTGGTCAACGTCGTGCCCGTCTGACCACTACCCGTTTACCATGGTGCCCTGGTAAACGGCCGCTCCCCATGGTGATTTCCCCGGGGTCAGTGGCTGTTTCCCAGGGTGCCCTGGTAAACAGCCCGGGTCGGCGTATCGTCTCGCGGAAGGCGTCTCGGGCGAACCATGGGAAGGCGTCGTGAGCAAGCCGATCATCCTCACCGTAGACGACGATCCGGAGGTCTCCGCGGCGATCAGCCGTGACCTCCGCAGCCGGTACGGCGCGGACTACCGCATCGTGTCCGCGACCTCCGGGGAGGAGGCGCTGGGTCTGCTCGAGCGGATGACGCTGCGCGACCAGCAGGTGGCGCTGGTGGCCGCCGACCAGCGGATGCCCCGGATGACCGGCATCGAGATGCTGGAGCGCGCCCGGCAGGACTGCGCCGGCGCGAAGTTCCTGCTGCTCACCGCCTACGCGGACACCGACGTGGCGATCCGGGCGATCAACGACATCGGGCTGGACTACTACCTGCTCAAGCCCTGGGATCCGCCGGACGACCGGCTCTACCCGGTCGTCGACGACCTGCTCGACGACTGGACCAGCGCCCATCCGGGGCAGGACACGTCCGCGCGGGTGGTGGGCCACCGCTGGTCGGACCGGGCGCACGAGATCCGGCAGTTCCTCACCCGCAACCACGTGCCGTTCCGCTGGGTCGACGTCGAGCGCGACGAGGAGGGCGCACGGATGCTGGCCGCTGCCGGTGCGGACCCCGAGGTCCTGCCGCTGGTGCTGGTGCCCGACGCCGCGCCGTTGCGGGCCCCGACGCCGCTGGAGGTGGCCGGCGCCCTGGGGCTGCGCACGACCGCTCAGCAGAAGCTGTACGACGTCTGCATCGTCGGCGGTGGCCCCGCCGGCCTCGCGGCCGCGGTCTACGCGGCCTCCGAAGGGCTCAGCACCGTCGTCGTGGAGCGGGAGGCCGGGCGGCCAGGCCGGCCAGAGCGCCGCGATCGAGAACTACCTCGGCTTCCCGCGCGGGCTCACCGGCGCCGACCTGACTCATCGCGCGCTCGCCCAGGTGTCCCGGTTCGGCGCCGAGATGGTGCTCGCCCGTGACGTGACCGGCTTCGAGGCCCGCGGGCCCGCACGTGCAGTGCTCTTCGAGGACGGCGGGCAGACCGGCGAGATCGAGGCCCGGTCTCTGGTGGTCGCGACCGGTGTCTCCTACCGCAGGCTTCCCGCCGACGGCGCGGACGCCTTCACCGGACGCGGCGTCTTCTATGGTGCCGACGCCAGCGAGGCCGCGCAGTGCTCGGGGGAGGAGGTCTACCTCGTGGGAGCGGCGAACTCGGCCGGCCAGGCCGCACTCAATCTTGCGAGGTACGCGAAGCGGGTCGTCCTCCTGGTGCGCGGCGCCGCCCTGGACTCGACCATGTCGCGCTACCTGGTCACCCGGATCCTCGCCACGCCGACTATCGAGGTGCGCATGTGCACCGAGGTGGTGGCTGCGCGAGGCGACGGGCACCTGGAGGCGATCGTCCTTCACGACAAGGCCACCGACGTGCACGAGGAGGTGGCCGCGTCGTGGCTGTTCTGCTTCATCGGGGCCGCGCCGCGCACCGACTGGCTCGGCTCGTCGATCACCCGTGATCAGCACGGCTTCGTGATGACCGGGCAGACGCTTGTTCGCCCGCCAGCCCACCACCGGGGGCTCCACGACGGCGCGCCGTGGCCCCTGGAGAGGGCGCCGTACTCCCTGGAGACCAGCGTGCCCGGTGTCTTCGCCGCGGGCGACGTCCGGCTGGACTCGATGAAGAGGGTCGCCTCGGCGGTCGGCGAGGGCGCCATGGCTGTCTATCACGTCCACCGCTACCTGGCGACGATCTGATGCGCCTCGACGACCTGCGGCCGAACCCGCTGTTCAACGGACTCACCGACGACCAGCTGGGCGAGCTGCTCGGCGCGGGGGAGGAGGTCCGGTTCGACCGCGGCGACATCGTCTTCCGCGAGGGCGAGCACGCCGACTCCTGGTGGGTGCTGGTCGACGGCAGCCTCGAGCTGGTGCGCCACCTCGGCCGCGAGGACGTCGTGGTCGGACGGATGGCCGTCCCCGGAGTCTGGTCCGGCGGGTTCCGGGCCTGGGACGAGAACGGCGTCTACCTGGCGACCGGGCGGGGGGAGGGGCCGGGCCGGATGCTGCGGGTGCCCTCGGAGAGTCTGCGCACGTGCCTCGACGGCTGGTTCCCGTTCGGCGTCCACCTGATCAACGGTCTCTACGGCACGGCCCGGAGCATCGAGGCGACCGCACGCCAACGGGACTCGCTGGTGACCCTCGGCCGGCTCTCCGCCGGCCTCGCCCACGAGCTCAACAACCCGGCCGCTGCAGCCGTCCGCGCGGTCGCCGCCCTCGACACCACGAGTACGACGCTGCTCGCGTCTGTGCGGTGGCTCGCCGAGGACGGCATCTCCGCCGAGAAGCTCACCGCGCTCGACGCGCTGAGGCTCGAGCTGGCGGATCGTCCCGCGCACCGTGACGCGATCGAGCTCGCCGAGTCCGAGGAGGCCCTGGTCGACTGGCTGGAGCGGCGCGACGTGCATCGTGGCTGGGAGCTCGCCCCGGCGCTCGCGGCCGCCGGCGCGGACCCGGACTGGTGCGACAGGACGGAGGCGCTGCTCGGGGCGGCACTGCAGCCCGGTCTCGAGTGGGTGGCCGCCACGCTGGCCTGCTCGTCCCTGATCGGCGAGGTGCGCGAGTCCACCAGACGGGTGTCCCAGCTGGTCAACGCGGTGCGCTCCTACTCCCAGATGGATCGCGGCTCGCGGCAGCGCACCGACATCACCGAAGGCATCGAGAGCACCCTGGTGATGCTCGGCCACAAGATCCCGCCCGACGTCCAGGTGGTCCGGGACTACGCCGCCGACGTGCCGCCGGTGGAGGTGTTCCCCGGCGAGCTCAACCAGGTCTGGACGAACCTCGTCGACAACGCGCTGGACGCGATGGCGGGCAGCGGCACCCTCCGGGTGGCGACCCGCCTCGACGGCGACGATGTGGTCGTGGAGGTCGGCGACACCGGCCCGGGTATGCCGCCGGAGGTCGTGGCCTGCGCGTTCGAGGCGTTCTTCACCACCAAGGACGTCGGCAAGGGCACCGGACTCGGACTCGACATCGCTCGGCGGATCGTCGTGGACCGGCACGACGGCGAGATCGTCATCCACCCCGAGCCCGGCAAGACCGTCATGGAGGTGCGGCTGCCGGTCGGCCGGTGACGCCGGTTCGGGCACACTCGTGCCATGGTGCTGGTCGTCGACGGGGGAATGTCGAACGCGCTGCAGGACCGCGGACACGACCTGTCCGACCCGCTGTGGACCGCCCGGCTGCTGCGGGACGCGCCGGAGGAGATCGCGGCCGTGCACCGGGCGTACTTCGACGCGGGCGCGCATGTCGCCACGACCGCCAGCTACCAGGCGAGCGTCCAGGGCTTCGTCGTGCAGGGCCACTCCCGCAGCGGCGCCGAGCAGCTGCTCCGGCGCAGCGTCGCGATCGCCTCGGACGTGCGTGACTCACTGGCCGGCGACGGCGTCTCGCGGTACGTGGCCGCGTCGGTCGGCCCCTACGGCGCGGTGCTCGCCGACGGGTCGGAGTACCGCGGCCGCTACGGTCTCCCGGCCTCGGCGCTCCGTGACTTCCACCTGCCGCGCATCGAGCTGCTCGCCTCGTCCGGACCGGACTTCCTCGCCGTGGAGACGGTCCCGGACATCGACGAAGCGGCTGTGATCGTGGAGATCCTCGACGAGCTGGCGTTGCCGGCCTGGGTCAGCTTCGCGATCGTCGGGTCGACGACCCGCGCCGGGCAGCCTCTCGCCGACGCCTTCGCAACAGCCGCCTCGGTTCCGTCGGTCTTCGCCGTCGGCGTCAACTGCTGCGCACCACGCGACGTCGCCGATGCCGTCGCGCTGGCGGTGTCGGTCACGGGGAAGCCGGCCGTTGCCTATCCGAACTCGGGTGAGGGCTGGGACGCGTCGGCACGCAGGTGGTCCGGACGCGCGTCGTACGACGTGCGCCTTGCGGCCGACTGGATCGACGCGGGGGCGGGCTACGTCGGGGGCTGCTGCCGGGTCGGACCGGACACCATCGGCGCCCTTGCAGGAGTCGTCGACGCAGCGCACTGAACGCCGGGCGCGAGCGGGGGGCCGGGTCGCGGCATGTCGCCGTTCCGGGCGGACGCACCCGCCTGCAGACTGAGGACAGGGCCTCTCAGGCCCGCGCTACAGCGACGCCAGCGCCTGGGCGATCGGGGTCGGACCGATGAGCACCGCGAAGCTCTTCTTGATCGTCGCGGGCTCGTCCAGCGCGGCCACCAGGGTGGCGGCGACGTCCGCCCGCGGCGTCTCCCGCGGCTGGGAGGCCGGGTCCAGCGTCACGGTCCCGGTCCCGGCCACGTCGGTCAGCCGCCCGGGACGAACGATCGTCCAGTCCAGATCACGGGTGGCGAGGTCGGCGTCCGCCTCGGCCTTGGCGCGTAGGTAGACCGCGAACACGTCGTCATCACCAGGGCGCGGAGCATCCAGGTCCACGCCTTCGGCACCCATCGAGGACACCATCAGGTAGCGGCTTACTCCGACGGCCTCGGCTGCGTCGGCGAGCAGCACGGCGGCGCCACGGTCGACGGTCTGCTTGCGGGCCGGACCGCTGTTCGGACCGCCGCCGGCCGCGAACACGACCGCGTCGGCCCCGGAGACCACCTTCGCGAGGTCGTCCACGGACGTCTTCTCCATATCGAGGACGACCGCCTCCGCGCCCGTACGTTCCAGGTCGGGAACGTGGTCCGGATTGCGGACCAGCCCGACCGCCCGGTGTCCCGCGCGGGCCAGCTGCCCCTCGAGCTGCAGGGCCACCTGTCCGTGCCCTCCCGCGATCACCACGCGCATCTGCTCTCCTCTCGGGCGAGTGTGTCCCCCGGGGAACCGGGCCCGGCATCCAGACATTCCTGAGCCGCTCGACCGGCTCTGCGGGCCGGGCCGGCGATAGCCTTCCGACATGTCCGACCTGGTCGAGGAGCGCCGCCGCGTCGCGCTCGTCACCGACTCTACGGCTCTGCTGACCGACCAGGTCACCCGAAGTCGCGACATCCGAGTCGTCCCTCTCCAGGTAGTTCTCGGGGCCCGGTCGTACGACGAGGGCGACCCGCAAGCGACCCCGCAGACCATCGCGAGTGCCCTCGCCGAGTTCACCCCTGTCAGTACGTCGCGCCCTGCGCCCCAGCGCTTCCTGGATGCCTACCGAGCGGCCGCGGAGGACGGGGCGGAGCAGGTCGTGTCGGTGCACCTGTCGGGGGAGGTCAGCGGCACCTACGAGTCCGCGCTGCTCGCCGCCCGTGACGCTCCCGTGCCGGTGCACGCCGTCGACACCCGCCAGCTCGGCATGGCTGTCGGGTTCGCCGTACTCGCCGCTGCGGACGCGTTGGACGCCGGCGCCACCGCGTCAGAGGCCGCGGAGTCCGCCCGCCGACGTGCCCGGTCGACCACCTCGCTGTTCTACGTCGACACGCTGGAGTACCTGCGTCGAGGCGGTCGGATCGGCGCGGCCGCGGCACTGTTGGGAACCGCACTGTCGGTCAAGCCGCTGCTGCGCATCGAGGACGGCAGGGTGGCCACGGTGGAGAAGGTCCGCACGGCAGCCCGCGCGATCAGTCGTCTCGAAGAGCTCGCCAGGCGTGCCGCCGAGGACGCGGAGGGGCGGCCGGTCGACGTCGCGGTCGGCCACCTCGCCAACCCGGAGCGCGCCGACCAGCTCGCGGAGAACCTGCGCAGATGTCTCGCCCCTCATCTGGCCGAGGACCTCGGAGGCGGGGTCTCGGTGGGCGAGGTGGGGGCGGTGATCGGCGCACACGTGGGACCAGGGATGGTGGCCGTCGTGGTGGCGCCTCGCGTGTGAGCGCGGGACAGAAAGCCCCCACAGCCACGACCGAGGCCGAGTTCTCCACAGGTCGAGAAGTCGGCCTTCCCGGTCCGAGCCTGCCGCCCTAGCGTCGTCGCATGCGCTCACGCAGGATCGCCGACGATCCCGACGCCGAGGTGGCACGGCGGCGGCTGGCGCTGCTGAGCGCCGAGCTCGCCGAGATCCGTCGGGACTCTGTCGGCCCCTCCGGCCCTCCCGCTGGTCCGGCCGGTCCCGACGGGTCCGGCGAGCCGTTCGACGACGACCTCGGCGACGCGCTGGGGGGATGGCCCCCGGCGGCCCCGCCGGATCCGAGGACGGACGCGGACCTCGACCCCCGCGTCCCGTCCGCCTCGGCGGGGCCGCCGGGACGGCACGCTGCGCGGCCGCGCCCGGGCGCGACGCAGCAGGCAGCCGGCTGGGTGCACGACCGGCTCCCGGCCACCTTGCAGGGCCGCCTCCAGCTGGGTGCCTCGCACCTGACCGTGGTGGCGCTCGTGGTGGCGGTCGCGCTCGCCGTGACCGCCTACTGGGCATTGCGGGCCGGCGGTGCGGTGACCGCCGTCCCCCGGTCGGCGGCCGCACGTCCCGCAGCGGCCGGCGCGGCAGGCGTGTCGGCATCCTCCTCAGGTCCCGCGTCGCCGGGCCCGCGAGCGCTGGTCTCCCCGGCCGCCCCGGCGACCGCGAGAGCCTCGGCGCAAGCGGCCGACAGCTCCGTGGTCGTCGACGTGGCTGGCAAGGTCCGCGACCCGGGCATCGCCACCCTTCCGGCCGGGTCGCGCGTCGTCGACGCCCTCGCCGCAGCGGGCGGCGTCCGCAAGGGAGTGAGGCTGACCAGCCTCAACCTCGCCCGCGTGCTCGTCGACGGGGAGCAGATCCTGGTCGGGGTTCCCCATCCGCGCGGCGTCGCCGCATCCGCAGCCGGGCGCCCGGTGGACGGCGTGACCACGTCGCTGGTGAACATCAACACCGCCGACGAGACCATGCTGGAGACCCTGCCGTCGGTCGGTCCGGTCACCGCCGCCGCGATCATCAAGTGGCGCACCACCAACGGGGCGTTCACCTCGGTCGACGAGCTGCTCGAGGTCTCGGGCATCGGCGACGCCACTCTCGCCGAGATCGCCCCGTTCGTCACTGTGTGACACGTCGGTGAGAGGGCGCGACGCTCGCAGCGAGCAGCGCGGAACCCCGGACCTGCGAGCGGTCGCGCTGGCTGCCGCTGCGTGGACGGGCGGCCTCGCCGGTTTCCTGCTGCCCTCCTGGGTGACGGCGTGCGTGCTCGGCGCCGCCGGCCTCGTACTTGCCTGGGCATGGCGGCGCGGACGTCGGCTGCTCACCGGAGCCGCCTGTCTGCTGGCGGCCGCCGCCGTGGCCGTCGCTGCCGGCGTGCGGGCCGAGGCCAACCGCAGTGGCCCGGTCCCCGAGCTCGCCGCCGTGGGTGCCTACGTCGAGCTGCACGCGAAGGTGACCAGCGACCCGGTGCTGCGGGAAGGCAGGTTCGCGCCGTACGTGATGACCCGGCTGACCGTGACCAGGGTGACCGGACGCGGGCGGACGTACCGCACCCATGCGCCCGTGCTGGTGCTCGCCGACCCGAGCTGGCGCCGCGTCCGGCTGGGATCCACCGTGTCGGCCGCGGGGCGGCTGGCCCGGCCGGACAGCTCCGACCTGTCCGCCGTGCTCTCCACCAGCCGGCCGCCGGCGCAGCTGACCCCGCCCGCCGCGACCTACGACGCAGCCGCTCGGGTCCGTGCCGCCATCCGTGCGGCAGTCGCTCCGGCCGGGCCGGAGGAGCGGGCGCTGATCCCCGCGCTGGTCGTCGGCGACGACCAGCAGATGTCGGCGCAGGTCGTCGCCGACTTCCGCACCTGCGGGCTCACCCATCTCACCGCGGTCTCCGGCACCAACCTGACGCTGGTCGTCGGCTTCCTGCTGATCGTCGCCCGGGCACTCGGGGTCCGTGCCCGCGGGCTGACGGTCGTCGGGCTGCTCGGCGTCGCCGGGTTCGTGGTCCTGGCGCGCCCGGAGCCCAGCGTGATCCGAGCTGCGGCGATGGGGTCGGTGGCGCTGCTGGGGATGGGCCGGCTGGGCCGGGAGCGCGGGGTGCGTGGACTGGGAGTCGCGGTGTTCGCGCTCATGCTGTTCGACCCGTGGCTGGCCACGTCGATCGGGTTCGTGCTGTCCGCGCTGGCCACCGCAGGCATCGTCTTCCTGGCACCACCGTTCCGCGACGCGTTGACCAGCTGGCTGCCGCGCTGGCTGGCCGAGGCGCTCGCCGTCCCCTTCGCCGCCCAACTGGTGTGCACCCCGGTGGTGGCAGCCATCTCCGGGCAGGTCAGCCTCGTTGCGGTGGCCGCCAACCTCGCGGTCGCGTGGGCGGTCGGGCCGGCCACCGTCCTCGGGCTGCTCGGCGGCCTGGCGATGCTGGTGCTCCCGCCGCTGGGACACCTGTGCGGCTGGCTGGCCGGATGGTCCGCCTGGTGGATCGTCACGGTCGCCACCCACCTCGCGCGCCTCCCCGGCGCCGCGGTCGGCTGGACGGCCACGCCGGTGTCCATCGGCGTGCTGACCGTGCTCTGTCTCGGGGTCGCCGTGCTGGCTGGTCGGATCCTTCGTCGGCGGACCTTGTCGGTGTGCACCTGCGTGCTGCTTCTCGTCGTCCTGGTCCGGCCGCTGCCGACTCCCGGCTGGCCGCCGGACGGATGGGTGCTGATCGCCTGCGACGTCGGCCAGGGCGACGGCCTGGTGCTCAATGCAGGAAGCGGCCGAGCGGTGGTGGTGGACACCGGCCCGGACCCGGTGCTCATGGGCCGGTGTCTGCGCGGCATCGGCGTGCGACGTCTCCCGGTGGTGGTCCTCACGCACTACCACGCCGACCATGTCGACGGGCTGCCTGCGGTGCTCTCCGGACGTCAGGTCGGCGAGATCGACGTGACTGCCACCCGAGACCCGCCCGAGAACGCGGCCGCGGTCGATGCGTGGGCCGCCGCCGCCGAGGTGCCGGTGAGGGTGGCGCCGTACGGCGAGGTCCGGCGCGTCGGCGATCTCACCTGGCAGGTGGTCGGACCGGTGCGCCCGGTGCTGACCGACGAGACCGGCGAGGAGGGGTCGATCCCCAACAACGCCAGCCTGGTGCTCCTGGTGCGGGTGCGTGGCGTCAGCATCCTGATGAGCGGGGACATGGAGCCGCCCGCGCAGCGGCTCCTGCACCGCTCGCTTCCCGACCTGCACGTCGACGTGCTCAAGGTGCCGCACCACGGCAGCCGCTACCAGGACCCGCAGCTGATCACCACCCTGGGTGCCAGGCTGGCGGTGATCTCGGTGGGCGCGGACAACGACTACGGCCACCCTGCGGCTTCGACGCTCGCGATGCTGCGTTCAGCCGGGATGCAGGTGCGGCGCACGGACCGGGACGGCACGATCGCCGTCGTCGTCCGCCACGGCCGGCTCGGAGTCGCCACGCACGGCTAGGTCGCGCGCACTCGGGAGGCGTCGGGGGGCTGTGGCAGGCTGTGGCCACCATGGCGAATCCCAGCGCGAGCGACATCCTCGGGCACCTCACGTTGGTGACCGGTCCGGAGGAGTTCCTCAACCAGCGGGCGGTCATTACCGCGCTGGAGGCAGTGCGCGCCGCGGAGCCCGAGGCGGAGGTCAGCGAGACGACCGCCGACCAGGTCAGCGCGGGCGTGCTGGCCGAGCTGGCAGCGCCGTCGCTGTTCTCGTCCATCCGCTGCGTCGTGATTCGCCGGCTGGAGGACCTGCCGGACGACACCCAGGACACTCTGCTGGGCTACGCCGGCGCGCCGGCAGAGGACGTCGGCATGGTGCTGGTCCACTCCGGCGGTCAGAAGGGCAGCGGGCTGCTCACCAAGCTGCGCAAGCTCACTGCGGTGACCGAGGTGCGGTCCGCCTCGCTGAGACCCTCGGAGTTCTCCCGGTTCGTGGCGGGGGAGGTCCGCTCCCACGGTGCACGGATCGCCGAGGACGGCGCCGACATGCTGGTGCAGGCGATCGGGCAGGACCTGCGCGCCCTGGCGGGGGCCGCCCATCAGCTCGCCAGCGACTTCCCGACCGAGCCGCTCACCGCCGCCGTCGTCGGCAGGTACTTCGGCGGACGGGCCGAGGTGAAGTCCTTCGCGGTCGCCGACGCTGCGATCTACGGCCGCACCGAGCGGGCGCTGGAAGAGCTGCGTTGGGCCCTCGAGAACGGCACCCCGCCGGTGCTGGTCACCAGCGCGTTCGCCGCGGGGCTGCGCGGGCTGGCACGCTACACCGCGGCGCCGCGCGGGATGCGCGAGGCCGATCTGGCCCGCGAGGCCGGCGTCCCGCCGTGGAAGGTGCGCACGCTGCGCGAGCAGGCGCGCGGCTGGGACGACGGTGGCCTGGCGCGGGCGATCACCGCGGTGGCGCAGGCGGACGCGGACGTCAAGGGAGCCGCCGGGGACGCGGCGTACGCCCTGGAGCGGATGCTGCTCACCGTGACCGCGGCCCGCGCCGGCCACTGAGCCCGGCATCCCATGGTGGAACCGCGGGGGCGAGGATCAGAGGGCGGCGGTGCGCTTGCCGATCGCGGACTTCTTGTTCGCGGCCTGGTTCTTGTGGATCACGCCCGCGGACGCCGCCTTGTCGAGCTTGCGGCTCGCTGCCGCACCGAGCTCGCGGGCCTTCTCGGTCTCGCCGGCGTCGGCGGCCTCGCGGAACTTGCGAATCGCAGACTTCAGCGCCGACTTCACCGACTTGTTGCGCTCGTGCGCGGCGGCGTTGCTTCGGTTGCGCTTGATCTGGGACTTGATGTTCGCCACGGGTTGGTCGGCCTTCGCTTCTGCGGGGATGATCGGTGGTGCGGGCACGTCAGAGCGCCTACGCGAGGCATGACGATACCAGTGGCCGGCTCGACCGCCCAAATCGCCGCCACGCTCTTGTTACCCGCCGGTAAGAGGTTGATCTCGTGCACATGCTGCACGCGATCAACCTCGACCCGCAGGTAACAACGGACCGCCGTCACGACCAGCCCCGCCGCTTGGCGAGCCATCCCCAGGTCGCTTCCGCATACCACGACTGGTGCACACGCAGGTACGGCGAGGAGTTCGGCGCCGGCTGGTCGCGGCGTTCGAGGAAGTAGCCGGCCAGCAGGGAGAGCACAGTGTCGATGTCGTCGGGCGGCACGTCGCAGGTCAGCCGGCGCGACGCGACGATCTCGTCGGCGTCGACCCCGTCGCCGTGCGCGGCGATCAGCAGGCAGACGGTGTCGATCCACGCGGCCCCCTGCGTCGTCCAGTTCCAGTCGCACAGCACCGGGCCCGAGGCCGCGAGCAGGAAGTTGTCGTCGCGGGCGTCGGTGTGCACGAGGGTCTCGCCGCGAGTGGCATCCGCGATCCGGGCGGCAAGGGCCACGGCCTCGTCCAGGTGCGGCCATTCGGGCGCTACGGCGCGCACGTGCTCCCAGCAGGGCAGCATGTCCGCGACGTCCTCGGCGAAGCTCGGCACCGACAGGGGAGAGGGCGTGACGGCCTCGGCCAGGACCTCGAGGGTGTCCAGGCACTGGTCGAGCTCGTCGCGGCGCCACGGGCGTGCCGGGTTGCCCCCCTCGACGTACTCCAGGCCGAGGACGACCCAGCTCCCGTCCTCGTGGGCCCACAGCAACCGGGGGACAGGCAGCCGGACGCCGGTGTCTGCGAGCTCTCGAAGCCGCCGGATCTCGATGCGGTAGGCGTCGGCGAACGGGCGCTGCGCCCTGACGCTGGCCGCCTTCACGAACTGCCGCTGTCCGTCGCGAACGGTGAGCGTGGACGCGAAGCCCGGGGTGTAGCCGGCGCCGGCGGAGTGCGCGTCCACGACCGGCGAGCCGAGGCGCTCCTCGATCGCGCGGCGCAGGTACGGCGGCAGCAGTGGCCACTCCAGCCGTCGGGCCGTCTGCCCGTGCGGGATCGCGGCATCGGCGAGGTCCGGAGGCGGGGGCATGACGGTGATTCTGTCCGGCCGCGCGCCCTCCGCCGAAGCCGCCGCGCCGCTAGAATCGCCAGCATGGGTGCCGCCCTGGTCAGGGTCGCCGCGTCCGTGCTCGCGGCAGTCGTCGTTTCAGCGCCTGCAGCGGTGTCGGCGCAGCCGGGCACTCGCACGAACGCCTCCCCGCACACGCAGCGTGTCGTCGTGCGGCCAGTCGACGCGCACGGTCATGCAGTGGGGAGCTGGAAGGTCAAGCGACTGCATGGCAGCCCCGTAGAGTGCGCGGGACCGGCGCGGGCCGCGGTCTCGGGCAACATCGTGGAGTGCTTCCCCTCGGCCTACTACCTGCCGTCTTGCTGGAAGTCGCACCACCACACGGTGCTGTGCCTGCGCGACGCCCGCGAGCACCAGCTCGTGCGTGTGCGCTACTCCGGCCGCGTGCGTCCTGTCGTCAGGCCGAAGGTCCCCAGCCCCCAGGATCTGGACCTGATCCATGGGCAGAGGTGCGACATCCGGGTCGGTGGAGCGTGGGGCACGCTGCCTTCGCACCCGAAATGGGTCGGCTTCTACTCGTGTGCCCACGGCAGCGTGTACGGGCCTGCTTCCGGCGACGGCGTCAACCGCGAGCACCCGCGGTGGCGTGTGCACCTGTGGCTCAGCCGCACCCACGACACGGTAGTCACGCGGCCCGTGCGCACGGCGTACTTCGTCGGCACCGCCCACTGACCGCTGCCGTCTCAGTCATCCCCCGCCACCCCGCCTGTGTAGTCCCCCGCCACCCCGCCGGTGTAGTCCCCCGCCACCCCGCCCAGTCGAAATTAACGCTTCAGGGAACCGGATGGAAGAATCGACGGGTGTCTGCGATGCCCACGCCCGCCCCGGGCGACACCGATCCGGCGATCGTCCGGAACTTCTGCATCATCGCGCACATCGACCACGGCAAGTCCACGCTCGCGGACAGGATGCTGCAGCTGACCGGTGTCGTCGACGAGCGGACCGCTCGTGCGCAGTACCTCGACCGGATGGACATCGAGCGCGAGCGTGGCATCACCATCAAGAGCCAGGCGGTGCGGATGCCGTGGACGGTCGCACCCGGCAACCACAGCGGCGCACCCGCCGGCGGCTACGTGCTGAACATGATCGACACGCCCGGTCATGTCGACTTCACCTACGAGGTGTCCAGGTCCATGGAGGCGTGCGAGGCGGCGGTCCTGCTCGTCGACGCGGCTCAGGGCATCGAGGCGCAGACTCTGGCGAACCTCTATCTCGCGCTCGGCGCCGACCTGCACGTGGTCCCGGTGCTGAACAAGATCGACCTGCCCTCTGCGCAGCCGGAGAAGTACGCCGCGGAGCTCGCGCACATCATCGGCTGCGAGACCTCCGACGTGCTGCACGTGTCGGCGAAGACGGGTGAGGGCGTCGACCGGCTGCTCGACGAGATCGTCGCGCAGACGCCGCCTCCGGTCGGGCGTGCCGACGCTGCCCCACGGGCACTGATCTTCGACTCCGTCTACGACACCTACCGAGGTGTGGTCACCTACGTCCGGGTCGTCGACGGCAGGCTCACCCACCGGGACCGGATCAAGATGATGTCGACCGGCGCGGTCCACGAGATGCTCGAGGTAGGGGTCATCGCGCCCGAGCCGACCAGGACCACCCACCTGGGGGTCGGCGAGGTCGGCTACCTGATCACCGGCGTGAAGGACGTGCGCCAGTCCCGTGTCGGCGACACCGTGACCAGCCAGCACGACGGCGCGACGACGCCGCTCGGCGGCTACCAGCATCCCCACCCGATGGTGTTCGCCGGGCTCTACCCGATCGACGGGGACGACTACCCGGCCCTGCGTGATGCGCTGGACAAGCTCCAGCTCAACGACGCCGCGCTGTCCTACGAGCCGGAGACATCCGGGGCCCTCGGCTTCGGGTTCCGCTGCGGCTTCCTGGGGCTGCTGCACATGGAGATCGTCCGCGAGCGTCTCGAACGCGAGTCGAACCTCGACCTGATCTCGACCGCGCCCAACGTCGTCTACCACGTGGTGATGGAAGACGGCGAGCAGCACGAGGTCACCAACCCGTCGGAGTTCCCCGAGGGGAAGGTCGCCGAGGTCCGCGAGCCGGTCGTCCGGGCGACGATCCTGACGCCCAGCGACTACATCGGCGCGGTGATGGAGCTGTGCCAGTCGCGGCGGGGACAGATGGCCGGGATGGACTACCTGTCGGCGGACCGGGTCGAGCTGCGCTACACACTTCCGCTGGCGGAGATCGTCTTCGACTTCTTCGACCATCTGAAGTCGCGCACCAAGGGCTACGCGTCCTTGGACTACGAGCCGACCGGGGACCAGGTCGCCGACCTGGTGAAGGTCGACATCCTGCTGCACGGCGACACCGTCGACGCGTTCAGCGCGATCGTGCACCGGGACTCGGCGTACTCCTACGGGGTGGCGCTGGCCGCCAAGCTCAAGGAGCTGATCCCGCGCCAGCAGTTCGAGGTGCCGATCCAGGCGGCGATCGGCGCGCGCGTGATCGCCCGCGAGACGGTCCGGGCGATCCGCAAGGACGTGCTCGCCAAGTGCTACGGCGGTGACATCACCCGCAAGCGCAAGCTGCTGGAGAGGCAGAAGGAGGGCAAGAAGCGGATGAAGATGGTCGGCCGGGTCGAGGTGCCGCAGGAGGCCTTCATCGCGGCGCTGTCCAACGCCGGTGCGCCTGCGAAGAAGTAGTCGCGGCAGCGTGATCCCGTTCCAGATCCCGGCTCGCCTCCTCGAGCAGCGCGAGCTCGGGCCCGAGTGGGTTCGCTGGCTCGACGGCTTGTCCCGCGACGTCTCCGAGACCGTCGAACAGTGGGGTCTGTCCTACGACGAGGAGGCGCTGGCCCGCGACGGCGTCGGGCAGGGCTTCTGCTCTGTCGTCGTCCCGGTGTTGGACCCGGACCGCGGGCCGGCGGCGCTCAAGGTGGAGATTCCCGACGAGGAGTCCGAGCACGAAGCGCTGCTGCTCGACCACTGGGCGGGGCGGGGGGCGGTGCGGCTGTGGCGGGCCGACCTCCACCGGCGTGCGCTGCTGATGGAGCGGTTGCACCGTTGCGATCTGCGGAGCGTGGGCGACGACGAGGCATGCGAGATCGTCGCCGCCCTGTATCCGCTCGTGCACATCCCTGCGTTGCCCCAGATCCGGCCGATCACGGACTTCGTCGCCCGTTGGCTGGACGCGTTGGCGACGCTGCCCGTCGATGGTCCGCTGCCACGACGGCTGGTGGAGCAGACGCTGACGGTCGGGCGGGATCTGGTTGACGATGTCGGACCGGGCCGCACCGTCGTTCACGGCGACCTGCACCACGAGAACGTGCTCGCCGCGGACCGGGAACCGTGGCTGGTGATCGACCCCAAGGGCATGAACGGGGAGCCGGAGTACGAACCCGCTCCCATGCTGTGGAACCGCTGGGAGGAAATCGTGGCAACCGGCGACGTGCGGTCCGCCGTACGACGCCGCTTCCACCTTCTCGTCGACGGGGCAGGGCTCGACGAGGAGCGCGCCCGGGACTGGGTGGTGGTGCGGATGATCCTCAACGCTCACTGGTCGATCGAGGATGCCGCACGTGTGGGGCGTGGACTGAACACCGAGGACCGGGAGTGGCTGACTCAGTGTGTCGCGATCGCCAAGGCCGTCCAAGACTGATGGCGTGGGAGGATGCCGGCCATGACGCGAGTGCGGGTGGTGTCGGTCAACGTCGGTCTGCCAGTCGACGAGGAGTGGGCGGGCAACCTGCGGCGTACGGCGATCGACAAGCACGCCGTCGCCGGACCGGTGCGGGTCCGCGAGCTCGGGCTCGAGGGCGACCAGGTCGCCGACACCAAGCACCACGGTGGCATCCACCAGGCGGTCTACGCATTCGCGCGCGAGGACCTGGACTGGTGGGCGAAGCAGCTTGGTGCGCCCGTGCCGGCGGCGATGTTCGGTGAGAACCTGACCACCGAGGGCATCGACGTCAACGAGGCGGTCGTCGGGGAGCGCTGGCGGATAGGGACGGCGCTGCTGCAGCCGATCTCGGTGCGGATCCCGTGCACCGTGTTCAAGAACTGGCTCGGCGTCGAGGGTTTCGACAGCACGGCCTGGGTCAAGCGCTTCACCGCCGAGGCCCGGCCCGGTCCCTACCTGCGCGTGCTGGAAGCAGGCGAGCTGCGCGCCGGCGACGAGATCGTCGTCGAGGAACGGCCGGGGCATGGCGTGACGATCTCGACCATGTTCCGGGCCCTGACCACCGACCCTGACCTGTTGCCGCTGTTGGGCGAGGTGGCCGGCCTGCCCGAGTGGGTGAGAGCCAAGGTGGAGCGGCGACGCGGCCTCTCTGCGGACGATGTAGCAGACGGACCAGGACCCAACCCCGAGAGCGAGCGCTAACCTACTCGGTGGTAGCACCCTCGAGTATCCGGGAGAGCGATGTCCACGACCACGACTGTGAACTACGACCTGTCGGTGATCGAGAACCGGCCCCCCACGGTCGGCCGGCAGCTGCTCGACAGGGTGCGGGACACCCCCGACCTCGAGGCCTACCGCTTTCCCGCAGAACAGGGGTGGGCGTCGCTCACCTGGGCCGAGACGGGTGATCGGGTGCGCAGGCTCGCCGCCGGCCTGGTGGCACTGGGAATCGAGCCGGAGCAGCGGGTCGGGATCGCCGCCTCGACACGCGTGGAGTGGATCCTCGCCGACCTGGCAGTGATGTGCGCCGGCGCGGCGACCACCACGGTCTACCCCTCCAGCAACGACCGGGACGTCGCCTACATCCTCGCGGACTCCGAGTGCCGGGTCGTCTTCGCCGAGGACGAGACCCAGGTCGCCAAGATCCTCCAGCACCGTTCCGAGCTGCCGCACCTGAGCAAGATCGTATCGTTCGGTCCTGCCATGTCTGGGCCGGACCAGACCGACGACGACGTGGTGATCTCGCTCGCCGACCTGGAGAAGCTCGGGGAGTCCGAGCTCGCCGAGCATCCGCAGGTCGTCGAGGAGCGCGTGGACGCGACGAGCCCCGACTCCTTGGCGACGTTGATCTACACCTCCGGAACGACCGGCCGGCCGAAGGGAGTCCGGCTCCGGCACTCGGCCTGGACCTACGAGGGAGCCGCGATCGCAGCGCAGGGCATCCTCGACGAGAGCGACCTGCAGTTCCTGTGGCTCCCGCTGGCTCACTCCTTCGGCAAGGTGCTGATCTCCTCCCAGCTCGCCTGTGGCTTCGCCACCGCCGTCGACGGCCGGGTGGACAAGATCATCGACAACCTCGCGGTCGTCCGGCCCACGTTCATGGGAGCTGCGCCGCGCATCTTCGAGAAGGCCTATGCGCGGATCCTCACCATGCAGGCGGCCGAGGGCGGGCTGAAGGAGAAGATCTTCCAGCAGGCGTTCAAGGTCGGTCTGAGGGTCGACCAACTCCGGCGCGAAGGCAAGCCGGTGTCGTTCCTGCTGGCCCGCCAGCACGCGCTGTTCGACAAGCTCGTGTTCGCCAAGATCCGGGAGCGGTTCGGCGGACGCGTGCGGTTCTTCATCTCCGGCGCCGCCGCGCTGAACCCGGACATCGCGCTGTGGTTCCACGCTGCCGGGATCACCATCCTCGAGGGCTACGGACTGACCGAGTCGTCCGCGGGAACCGCGGTCAACCACCCCGACGACTACCAGTTCGGCACCGTCGGGCCGGCGCTCCCAGGGACCGAGGTCAAGATCGCCGACGACGGCGAGGTGCTGATCAAGGGCCCGGGAGTGATGGAGGGCTACCACAACCTGCCGGAGCAGACCGCCGAAGCGCTCACCGACGACGGCTGGCTGCGCACCGGTGACATCGGCGAGATCGACGAGCGCGGTTTCGTGCGGATCACCGACCGCAAGAAGGACCTGTTCAAGACCTCGGGCGGAAAGTACATCGCACCCTCGGCCATCGAGTCGGCGTTCAAGGCGATCTGCCCCTACGCCAGCCAGTTCCTGGTGGTCGGCAACGAGCGCAACTACTGCGTCGCGCTGGTCACCCTCGACCCCGACGGCATCACCGACTGGGCCAAGGAGAACGGCATGCCCGGCGCGTCGTACGCCGAGGTGGCCGGCTCCGAGCAGGCACAGCAGATGGTGCAGGGGTACGTCGACAAGCTCAACGCCGGGCTGAACCGCTGGGAGACCATCAAGAAGTGGGCGCTGCTGGACCACGACCTGACTGTCGAGTCCGGTGAGCTCACCCCATCGATGAAGGTCAAGCGCAAGGTGGTCGAGGAGAACTACCGCGAGCGGATCAACGCCATGTACGCCTGACACCCGCCCGGCAGTCCGGGTGGAATCCCCCGCAACGGCCATACCCATGACGTCACGGAGTCGCTACTCTGCCCTCCAGGCTGTCGACGCGGCGCCGGCGGCTCTCTTCCTCTCGGGCCGACGACGGGACATCGATGACAGAGCTCGCCGAGCAGCCTGACGCTGCGCAGCCAACTGCCGCCGCCAGCACCCGCAACGCCCTGAGAGAGACCGGCCAGTCGCTGGCCTCGGTGTTCAAGAACCCGTCCCTGCGCCGGATCCAGCTCGCCCTGGCCGGCTCGATGATCGGGGACTGGGCCTACGGCACCGCGGTGGCGGTCTGGGCGTACGGCGTCGGCGGTGCGACCGCGGTCGGCGTCTGGTTCTCCATCCGTCTGCTGCTGATGGCGGTCACCGGTCCGGTGGCCTCGGGACTGGCCGACAAGTGGCCGCGCAAGGCGGTGATGATCGCCACCGACCTGACCCGGGCGGTGCTGATCGCCGCGAGCGCCGCCCTGCTGTTCGCGGACGCGCCTGCCGCGCCGATCTTCGTGATCGCGACTCTGACCGCGCTGCTGGGAACCCCGTTCCGTGCCGCGCAGCGGGCGCTCATGCCGGCGCTCGTGAGCCGACCCGAGGAGCTGACCGCCTCGAACGGGTCGAGCAGCACCATCGAGAGCCTGGCGATCTTCATCGGCCCGGTCATCGGCGCCACACTGATCAGTCTGACCAACGTGGCGACGGTGTTCGTGTTCGACGTCGTCACGTTCGTGTGGTCGATGCTGTTGGTGATCGGCGTCAAGGCCGCACAGTCGCCGACTGCCGAAACGCGCACGGCGGGTGACTCCTCGACCGATCGGATCGAGGCTGCAGAGCTCGGCGAGCCACAGGAGCAGGAGCCCGGAGACGGCTTCGTGAGGGAGACGCTGGCCGGGTTCCGGGAGGTGTGGCGGAACAAGGATCTGCTCGTGGTCACCGCAGAGGTCGCCGCCCAGACCGTGATCGCCGGCGCGTCGATGGTCTTCCTGGTGGTGATCGCCGTCGACATCCTGCTCACCGGTCCGAAGGGGATCGGCTATCTCGATTCCGTCTCCGGCATCGCGGCGATCGTCGGCGGGCTGTATGCGATCTCCCGAGCGGCCAAGCGCAAGCTGGGCCAGGACATGGTCGCCGGGGTGGTGCTCTGGTCTCTTCCGCTGGTGCTCGTCACCCTCGCACCCGTCCCGGTCGCGGCGTTCGCCGCAGTGGCCCTGCTCGGCTTCGCCAACCCGCTCGTCGACGTGAACATGGACACGATCGTGCAGAGGGTCACCCCCGACGAGGTGATGGGTCGGGTGTTCGGTGCCCAGGAGGCCTGCCTGATCGCGACCGCGGCCATCGGCTCCCTGGTGATGCCGGTGCTGATCCACCTGATCGGCCTGCGCAGCAGCCTGGCGGTGGTCGGAATCGCCGTGTCGGTGCTCGCTCTCGTCGGCCTGCCGCGGATGCGCAGCCTCGACCGCCGGCTCGGAGTGCCCGCCGGGGTGCCGCTGCTCCAGGCGGTGCCGATGTTCGCTCCCCTCAGCGCATCGGTCGTGGAGGCGCTGGCGCGCTCGCTGGTGCGCGTCCAGGTGCCGGCGGGCCAGGTGTTCTTGCGCGAGGGCGAAGAGTCCGACCGGTTCTACGTCATCGAATCGGGACTGGTCGAGGTCACCCAGGGGCAGGAGGGCCGGGTCCTGCGGCGTGAGGGGCCGGGGGAGTTCTTCGGCGAGATCGGGCTGCTGCGCGACGTACCCCGCACCGCCACGATCACCGCGGTCGAGGACACCGTGCTCCAGGCACTGCCTCGGGCGGAGTTCTTGGACGCGGTCACCGGTCAGAGCGCGGCACGGTCGGCCGCAGACGACATCGTCGCCCGACGGCTGACTGTCTGAACGTGCTGACGCCGGGGCGGTGCGACCCCGGCGCGTGACAGCATGGTCAGGTGCCCTCCCAGCTCCCGGACGGTGAGCCCGCGCCCGCCGACGGCGCTCTGCCGGCGCATGCAGTCGACCGCGTGGGCGAGCGCGACTTCGGCGTCTACGTGCACGTGCCCTTCTGCACGGTGCGCTGCGGCTACTGCGACTTCAACACCTACACGGCTGCCGAGCTGGGACCGGGCGCGTCACGCACGACGTACGCCGAGACCGCCGTCCAGGAGATCCGGCTGGCCCGGAGGGTCCTCGGCCCTGGAGAGCTCCCGGTGCACACGGTGTTCTTCGGCGGCGGGACTCCGACGCTGCTCGATGCGCACGATCTGGGCCGGATGCTGAAGGCGGTCGAGGACGAGTTCGGCCTGAGCGCGGAAGTCGAGGTCACCACCGAGGCCAACCCCGACTCCGTGACGCCCGCGTCGTTGGCGCAGCTGCGGGATGGCGGGGTGAACCGGGTCTCCTTCGGGATGCAGTCGGCGGTTCCGCACGTGCTGGCCACCCTGGACCGCACCCACGACCCGGCCCGGGTGCCCGACGTGGTCGGCTGGGCCCGAGCCGCCGGCTTCGAGGAGGTCAGCCTGGATCTGATCTACGGCACTCCGGGCGAGTCCGCGCAGGACTGGCGGGCCTCGCTGACAGCTGCGCTTGCCTGCGAGCCGGACCACGTGTCGGCGTACTCGTTGATCGTCGAGGACGGCACCGCGCTGGCCCGCAGGATCCGGCGCGGCGAGCTCCCGGCGCCCGACGAGGACGACCTCGCCGACAAGTACGTGATGGCCGACGAGATGTTCGCCGCTGCCGGGTTGGGGTGGTACGAGGTGTCCAACTGGTCGACAGGCGCGGCGAGTCGATGCCGGCACAACCTCGGCTACTGGAAGGGCGCCGACTGGTGGGGCATCGGGCCCGGCGCGCACAGCCACGTCGGGGGAGTGCGCTGGTGGAACGTGCGCCATCCGGCGGCGTACGCCGACCGCCTCCGTGCCGGGCTCAGCCCGGCCCAGGGCCGGGAGATCCTCGACGGGCCGACCCGGATCGTCGAACGGATCCTGCTCGAGATCCGTCTTGTCGACGGCCTGGACCTGCGGCTTCTCGAGGGGACGGCCGACCGGGTGCCCGGGCTGGTCGAGAGCGGGCTGGTGCGCGTCGAAGACGGGCGCCTGGTGCTCACCCGCCGCGGCCGGCTTCTTGCCGACGCCGTGGTCCGCGACCTGGTCCCCTGATCGGGCCGGGTCAGTCGGGGGCGGCGGTGACGAAGTCGATCAGCTCCTCGACCCCGCCGAGCAGCGCCGGCTCCAGGTCGGCGTACGACGACACTCGGGACAGGATCTGCCGCCAGGCCCGCGCGATGTCTGCCTGGTCGGCGTGCGGCCAGCCCAATGCGGCGCAGACGCCGTGCTTCCACTCGACCTCGCGAGGAACGTCCGGCCAGGCAGTGAGCCCGAGCCGGTCAGGCTTGACCGCCGCCCACACGTCGACGAACGGGTGACCGACCACCAGCACATGCGCCCCGCCGGGGCCCCGGCGCACCGACTCGGCGATCCGGCTCTCCTTCGACCCCGGCACGAGGTGGTCCACCAGCACGCCGACCCGCCGGTCCGGGCCGGGCCGGAACTCGTGCAGCCGGTCGGGCAGGTGGTCCACGCCCTCGAGGTGCTCCACGACCACGCCTTCCACGCGCAGGTCGTCGCCCCACACCTTCTCGACGAGCTCGGCGTCATGCCTTCCCTCCACGTAGATGCGGCTCGCCCGCGCGACCCGGGCCTTCGTGCGCGCGAGGGCCACCGACCCGGACGCCGTACGCCCGGCATCGCTCGGGGTCGGCGAGACGCGGCTCGGTGCGGTGAGCACCACCGGCCGGCCTTTCAGCAGGAAGCCGGGACCGAGCGGGAACGTGCGGCGCTTGCCGCGGCGGTCCTCGAGCACCAGCGTGCCGAGGTCACGTTCGACCGCGACGATCTCGCCGCACCAGTCGGTGGTGACCTCCTCGACGACCATGCCGCGCTCGGCCGCGACCTCGACGGCTCTCCCGCGGGCGGGGGCGCGCCAGTCGGAGGCCAGCACGTCGCTTCCGTAACGATCCACGCGACGACACGGTAGACGGACCGATGTCGGTACGCCGGGCGGCGCACCGGTGAGTCGAAGGAGGAGTTGTGTGGCGAGCGATCGCGATATATCGTGACCCTATCGTGAACGCTCGGCCGAACGGTCGGGAAGAGGAGGCGGAAGACGATGGGACGCAGTCCGTGGGACGGGCCGTGGGACAACCCCCGCGGTCAGGGAGGGAGCAGCGGTCAGGCCCGGGGGCAACAGGGCCATGGCCAGGGACATTGGCAGGGACACTGGCAGGGCCGCCGGTCCTCGGGCCCGCCGCCGTGGGTGCAGGGCCTGATCGGCCTGGCCCAGTCCGGTGGGGCGATGAAGATGGGCCCGAAGGTACGCCGTGGCGACGTGCGTGCGGCGATCCTCGACGTACTCGCGGTGGAGCCGATGAACGGCTACCAGATCATCCAGCAGATCGCCGAGCGCAGTGGCGGCGCGTGGAAGCCGAGCCCGGGCTCGGTCTACCCCACCGTGCAGCAGCTCGAGGACGAGGGTCTGGTCGAGGGCCACGAGGAGGGCGGCCGTCGGCTGCTGAGGCTCAGCGACCAGGGCAGGGCCTACGTCGAGGAGCACCCCGAGGAGATGGCCGGCACCTGGCGCGCCTTCGACGAGGCCGAGCAGGAGCAGGAGGAGCACGTCGGCGATCTGAAGCCCGTGATCGGACAGGTGATGGGCGCGGTCTGGCAGGTCGTGGTCTCGGGAACCCGTCAGCAGCAGGCGGAGGCCGCCGATATCCTCGTCGACACGCGCCGCAAGCTCTACGGCCTGCTCGCGGAGGGGGAGAGCGAATGAGCCCCGAGATGCGCATCAGCGACGCGGAACGGGACGCGGCCGTCTCCGCGCTGGGCGAGCACTACGCCGCGGGCCGGCTGACCAAGCAGGAGTACGACGAGCGTGCCGAGCAGGCGTGGGCGGCCAAGACCACCTCCCAGCTGCGCCCGCTGTTCGCCGACCTGCCCTCGTCACGCACCGGCCGCGCTGCGGGGTCCGACACCGCGGGAGACCGGCAGAGCAGCCCGCGCCGACCGGCCGGTCGCGGCGGACCGCCCTGGCGCGCGATCCCGGTGCTGCCGATCGTGCTGGTGGTCCTCGGCGTCGTGCTGCTCACCCACATCTGGCCGCTGCTGCTGATCGTCGGAGTGCTGTGGCTGGTCTTCGGACGGCACCGCCACTGGGGAGGCCGGCACTGGGGTTCCTACTCACGGCGCTGGTAGCACGCCGGCCGAGCCGGTCGAGACGCAGCGGTCAGGCGAGGGGCAGCCGGCGCGCGCCGTGCGGCAGCTGCGCGTAGCCGCGGCGGACCGCGTGGACGAGCTCTTCCTTCGGGAACGGCCACTCGGCGGAGTCCAGCGCATCGTCAGCGGGCACGCCGCGCGAGGCGACGTCGCTGATCGTCTGGGCGACGACCCCGATCGCGGTGCGCTGCTCCTCGACGAAGTCCCGCGACACCGGCAGACCGTGCCCGGGCACGATCACGGACCGGGGGGTAAGCAGGCCGACCAGCAGGTCGAGGCTGGCAGGCCACTCCAGCGGGAAGCAGTCGTCACCGTAGCCGGGCACGCCGCGGGCCCCCGACCGCACGG
Source organism: Nocardioidaceae bacterium (assembly GCA_035690495.1). Lineage (GTDB taxonomy): Bacteria > Actinomycetota > Actinomycetes > Propionibacteriales > Nocardioidaceae > DASSKK01. The sequence continues at coordinate 25,187 of DASSKK010000096.1, forward strand.
ACTCCTCCACCAGGTCGCCGGCCAGGAGGACGTCGGCGTCCGGCACGCGCACCACTACGTCGCCGCCGGTGTGACCGCGACCGGGATGCACCAGCTCCACCATCCGGTCGCCGAGGTCGACGACCGCGACGCTGGAGAACGTGTGAGTGGCGGGCACGATCCGAGTGTCCTGGACCTCCTCGCGATGCGGGTCCTCCAGGTCATCCTCGTACAGTCGCTTGATCCGCTCGCCGGCATCGACCGTCCGGTCGGCAGCTGTCTCGTGCGCGTAGATGGGCGGCGCGTCGAACTGCTCGATGAAGGTCACGTTGCCGAAGGTGTGGTCGAAGTGCTCATGGGTGTTGACCACCGCGACCACCTCTCCTGGAAGGGGGCGCAGGTGACCGACGACGCGGCTCGCCGCGCGCTCGGAGGCGTGGGTGTCGACCACGAGCAGGCCACGTTCGCCCCCTACGGCCACCACGTTCACGTCGAACCACACGTGTCGTGCCAGCCAGCAGCGATCGGCGATCTCGACGAAGCCGGCGTCGTGGGGGATCGGAGCAGGGTCGGCCATGACCCTCACGCTACCTAGTAGGCTTGGCACTCGGGATCGGCGAGTGCCAACAACTGCCCAGCCGAGCGACACGGCGTACGCCTGGGCCAGACCTGCGCAGGAGGCGAGCGCGATGGTGGAGGACCGCAAGCTGGCGGTGCTCCGTGCCATCGTGGAGGACTACGTGGCCACGCAGGAGCCGGTGGGCTCCAAGTCTCTGGTGGACCGGCACCCGCTAGGCGTGTCCCCGGCGACCGTGCGCAACGACATGGCGGCGCTGGAGGAGGAGGGGTTCATCACCCAGCCGCACACCAGCGCCGGACGTATCCCCACCGACAAGGGGTATCGGCTGTTCGTGGACAGGCTCAGCCAGGTCAAGCCGCTGTCGGGCCCCGAGCGACGGGCGATCGCGACGCTGCTCGAAGGAGCGATCGACCTCGACGACGTGGTGCAGCGCAGCGTGCGGCTGCTGGCACAGCTCACCCACCAGGTCGCGGTCGTGCAGTACCCCACTCTGTCGCGCTCGACGGTGCGGCACGTCGAGGTGGTGGCGCTCTCGGCTTCCCGCATCCTGCTGGTGCTGATCTTGTCGACCGGCCGGGTCGAGCAGCGGGTCGTGGAGCTGCCCGACGACATCGACGAGACCCGGATCGCGGAGCTGCGCAGCAGGATCAACGTGGCGGTGGTGGGCCAGCGTCTCGAGGTCGCCGCCGAGAGCCTGGTGGCGCTGCCCGACGAGTTCGACCCCGGTCAGCGCCCGGTGGTGGCGATGCTGGTGGCCGCGCTGGTCGAGGCGACCACCGACCACCGCTCGGACGAGCGGGTCGCCGTCGGCGGCACGGCGAACCTGGCCAAGTTCGGCGAGGGCTTCGATGTCGCGATCCGCCCGATGCTGGAGGCGCTCGAGGAGCACGTCGTACTGCTGAAGCTGCTCGGCGAGGCCACGTCCGCGAGCACGGTGACGGTGCGGATCGGCCACGAGGGCCCCTACCGGGAGCTGGCGGCCACCTCGGTGGTGGCGACCGGCTACGGCCCCGGGGACGAGGCGCTGGCCAGCCTCGGCATCGTGGGTCCGACCCGGATGGACTACCCAGGGACGATGGCGGCGGTGCGCGCGGTGGCGCGCTACGTGAGCCGGATCCTCGACGAAGGATGAGAGAGCGAGCGAGTGTGAGTCAGGATCCCTACGAGACGCTCGGGGTGTCCCGGGACGCCGACGCCGAGGCGATCAAGAAGGCCTACCGCCGGCTGGCCCGCCAGCTGCACCCGGACGTGAACCCCGACCCCGGTACCCAGGAGCGGTTCAAGGACGTCACCCGTGCCTACGAGGTGCTCTCCGACCCGGAGAAGCGCAGGACGTACGACCTGGGCGGAGACCCGTTCTCCGGCGCAGCGGGAGGCTTCGCCGGAGCGGGTTCCGGCTTCTCGTTCACCGACATCATGGACGCGTTCTTCGGTGGCGGCGCGGGTGCCGGAGCCACGGGCCGCGGCCCCCGGCCGCGGGTGCGCCGAGGCCAGGACGCGCTGATCCGCCTGCAGGTCTCACTGGCCGAGGCGGCGTTCGGCACCACCCACGAGATCAAGGTCGACACCGCCGTGCTGTGCGGGGTCTGCTCCGGCTCGGGCGCCTCGCCGGGCTCCTCGCCGAAGACCTGCGAGACCTGTGGTGGACGTGGCGAGACCGTCCACGTGCAGCGCTCCTTCCTCGGCGAGATCCGCACGATGCGCCCGTGCGCGGCCTGCCGCGGCTTCGGCACGATCATCCCCGACCCGTGCCGGGAGTGCTCCGGCGACGGGCGGGTCCGCTCGCGGCGCACCCTCACGGTGAAGATCCCGGCGGGCGTCGACACAGGCACGCGCGTGCAGCTGTCCGGGCAGGGCGAGGTCGGCCCCGGCGGCGGGCCCGCCGGAGATCTGTACGTCGAGATGCACATCGAGGAACACCCGGTCTTCGCCCGCGAGGGCGCGGACCTGGCCTGCCACGTGACGATCCCGATGGCGGCCGCCGCGCTCGGCACCACGCTGGAGCTGCCCACCCTGGAGGCCGACCTGGTCAAGGGAGAGGACCCGGCATCCCCGTCGACCGAGGGCCTGCAGACCTCCGTGTCGTTGGACATCAAGCCCGGCACCCAGTCCGGTTCCCAGATCGTGCTCGGCGGCCGCGGCGTGCCCTCGCTGCGAGGCGCCGGGCGTGGAGACCTGGTGGTCCGTGTCGTCGTCGAGACGCCGACACGGCTCGACGAGGAGCAGGAGGCGTTGCTGCGCGAGCTTGCGCGGCTGCGCGACGAGGAGTCGCCGGACGGCAAGCTCGAGGCCCCGTCGAAGTCGGTGTTCGACCGGCTGCGCGACGCGTTCGGCGGCCACTGACCAGCCGATGAGCCTTCCGGTCTTCGTGCACCCCGAAGCGTCGACGCTGGCCGCGGGCGACCCGGCCGAGCTCGGCGGCGACGAGGGCCGGCACGCCGTACTCGTCAAGCGGATCCACGCCGGCGAGCGGGTCTTGCTCACAGACGGCCGTGGGGCGGCGGTGACCGTCGAGGTGACGTCCACAGGGAAGGCGTCGCTGAGCGGAACGGTGGTGGAGGCACGCGAGGTGGATTCGGAGCTGCCCCGCATCGTGGTCGTCCAGGCGATCCCGAAGGGCGAGCGCGGCGAGCTCGCGGTGGAGATGCTCACCGAGGTCGGGGTGGACCGGATCGTGCCGTGGGCCGCCTCCCGGTCGGTCGCCGTGTGGCGGGGGCCACGTGCCGAGAAGTCCCTTGCGAAATGGCGATCCGCCGCTCGCGAGGCGGCCAAGCAGGCGCGCCGCTGCTGGTTCCCGGAGGTCAGCGCCCCGGTCTCCACCGCGGAGGTCGCCGGCCTGCTGCGCGCCTGTTCGCTGCCGGTCGTGCTGCACGAGACCGCCTCCGGCCCGCTCGCCGACCTCCCCGTCCCCGGCCGCGGCGAGATCGTGATCGTGGTCGGCCCCGAGGGCGGCATCAGCCCGGAGGAGCTGGCGGCCTTCGCCGACGCCGGCGCGGAGCCGGTGCGGCTCGGGTCGTCGGTGCTGCGTACGTCGACTGCCGGGGTCGCGGCCGCCGCAGCCCTGCTGTCCCGCAGCCCGCGCTGGCGCTGATCGCGCGCGAATGTCGGTGGCGGCTCAGGGCTTGATGACGGTGACGTCCTTGGTGTCCTGCGGCGTGGCCCGCCCGGTTCCCGAGGCGTCGCTGTCGTGGACCACCAGCGTGTAGTCGCCGGGCGGCGCGGACACCTTGAAGGAGTACGGCGACAACGTGCAGCATTCCTGGGCCGTCGTGTGGCCGTGCTTGACGACCTTGCTGCCCTGCTTCAGCTCCCACACGGCGTTGGCCTCGAAGAAGGCGCCGACACCGGTGACCGTGAACGGGCTGGTGACCTGCGCGCCTTCGTTGGGGCTGCTGACCCACACCAGGGCGAGCACCTTGAGCGAGTCGCCTCGCTCGACCGAAGGCGAGACGTCGACGCCGAGCAGTGTCGTAGCGGCGTTGCCGTCGATCAGGAAGCGAACGGGCACGGTCTTCTGCGCCGCCGCAGTCGCCGTGTAGACCAGCTGCTGGACCGCGATCCTCGCGGTCGCGTCGCTCATGCCCGCCGGGCGTTGGGCCAGCGCCGGCCCGCCCAGGTTCACGGTGATCTGGTCGGCGCCGTCGTCGACGCCCTCGATGGTCGTGCCGGAGGGCCAGGGGACGGAGTAGTCGGGGTCGTACGGCTTCGACGGGCCACCATCGGCGGCTCGACCCACCGCCTCGTTCAGCGCCTCGCTCAGACCCTCGGTGGTGACGACCTGGTGGAACTCCCGGTAGAGCCGGACGCCGTGCGGGGTGTCGCCCGGGTAGTAGACCGGCACGGTCGTCTCCTGCCCGGCCGTCCGGGCCTCTGCGCTGGCGCTCGCGGACGCGGAGGCCGCCGTCGACGGAGAGGCATGCCTGCTCGGGCTTGTGGCGACCGGCGGGTTGTCGGCCTGCGGTGTGCCCTGGTTCCCGAGGACCACCACGGCGATGATCACCGCGGCCACCGCGACGACGGCGGCGCCGCTGCCGAGAAGCCAGTTGCGTCCGGAGTGCATGGGCGTCACCTTCGTTCGGGATCGGATCGCATCGAGCGCATCGCGGGGCTCGACGTCGCGCACGGCGTCCTGCAAGAGATCGTGCAGGTCGTGCAGGTCGCGGTCTTTGGGGGAGTGGTCGTTCATCGTGCGTCCTCCAGGAACGTGCGTAGGGCCGAGGAACCGCGTGAGGCATGGCTCTTCACGGCGCCCCGGCTGATCCCGAGGGTGTCGGCGATGTCGGACTCGGAGAGGTCCAGGAAGTAGCGCAGGGCCAGCACCTCGCGTTGGCGCCGGGGAAGCCGGGTGAGCGCGTCCAGCACGTGGGTGCGCCGCTCCGCGTCGAGCACCGGCTGGTCGGCCGCGGGCTCGTCGTGCGATTGCGACGTGTGCAGGGCGGGGGCGTACTTCGCCTCGACGCCGCGATGGCGCAGCACCGACCGGGACCGGTTGACCACGCTCTGGCGCAGGTAGGCGAGTGCCTTGTCCGGGTCCCTCAGTGACCGCCACCGTCCGTGCATGGCCACGAACGCGTCCTGCACGACCTCCTCGGCGGTCTGCTGGTCGCGCACCAGCAGCACCGACAGCCGCACCAGCCTGCGGTAGTGGGCGGCGTACAGCTGCTCGACCGCGGTGTCGGCGTCCCAGCGTCGGTCGGTCCCGGCGACGGTCATCACGCTCCCCATACTGGGTCTGGTCAGTATCGAGGTCACGCTAGTTCCACGCGCGCCCGGCACCCGGGGTTTACCCGGCGAGTCCCTCAACTCATCTATGGTTGCGGGATGGAGACCGATGCCGACTGCCTGTTCTGCAAGATCGTCGCGCGCGAGATTCCCGCCGAGGTCGTCCACGAGACGGACACCACGGTGGCGTTCCGGGACCTGAACCCGCAGGCACCGACCCACGTGCTGGTGATCCCGAAGACGCATCGGCCGAACGCCGCAGCCCTGGCCGCCGCCGAGCCGCAGGTGTACGTCGACCTCGTCACCAGCGCTGCAGCGGTGGCCCGGCAAGAAGGGCTGGACGGGCCGAAAGAGGGCTACCGGCTGGTGTTCAACACCGGTGCCCAGGCCCAGCAGACCGTCTTCCACACCCACCTGCACCTGCTCGGCGGGCGCTCGTTCACGTGGCCCCCCGGCTGAGCCGCTCCAGCTCTCATAGGGTATGTGCCTATTGCACGACTGAGCCATGGTCACCGTGCCGGGCATGGCGTACCCAGGTGACTTGACCGATGACCAATGGGACCTGCTGGAGCCGGCGTTCAATGCGCCGGGCAAGCGTGGCCGCAGGCACGCCGATGACCTGCGAACCGTGGTGGTCGCGATGCTTCACATCGCCCAGACGGACTGGCAGTGGTGCTACGTGGCGGCGTCCTTCGGGCGACGGACGCGGGTGTGGTCGCAGTTCCGCCGCTGGTCGCGTAACGGCACCTGGGCGTAGGTCCTGACGGTGCTGCACGGGGCACGAAGGGCGCCAATCGTATCGTCCAAACGTTGCCGAAGCGCTGAACACCGAGCGGCTCGTTCTGAGGCGGGTGGGCTCCCACCGACATCGACAACTTCATGGCCCTCAACGTTGACGAGGGCGTCATGAGATTCCTCGGCTGGTTCCGGCTAGGAGCACGTCTGTCGGCTTCGATGAATCCGAACTGGGGTATCGCCTGAGGCGGCGGTACTGGGGCAGGGGTCGGCCACGCCTTTGGGTGCCTGGCGGCGTCGAAGCTTAACGCGGAAACGATGGCGGTCAACACTGCCTCTCGCCGCGTCCTGGAGAAGGTCGGCATGCGCCATGTGCGCACATCCTCCAGGCTCATCGGTGGAGAAATGGGGCACACACCCAGCAAGAGCTTGTGTCCGAATTCTCGGCGTTGTCGGTGGTGCAGGGCACCATCAGGATCGTGATCATCGCTGCCGGCCGGAAGGACGACACCGAAGCCCTGGTGTCGCACACCGGCGCGCGGTTGACGCGGTCCACCACATTCCGGTTCGCCCTGGATGTCAACGCCGAGCAGGACCAGGTGCTGCGTCAGCATGCGGGTGTGTTCCGGCTGGTGTACAACCACCAGATCGGTCGGGTGACGGCGAACCTGGACCAGCGCGCCGCGGAGAGGTCCTACGGGATCGCGGAGGCGGACCTAACCCCAATACCGTTCAGTTAGGTTGCTGGATGAGGTAGCTGGGCGGGTGATGAGGTTGCGGCCAAGCGGCGTGATGGCCGCGTTTGACGTGCCACTTGACGTACTTGCGTTTGATGACGCGGGGGTTGGCGCGGCGACGTCG
>DASSKK010000097.1:0-14704 GCA_035690495.1 Nocardioidaceae bacterium
GGTTCAACACCGAGCGCCCCCACGAGTCCATCGACGACCTGACACCCAGCCAGGCCGAACAACTCCACTACACTCACCGAACCCGTCTCGCCGAGACAGGTTGACACCAAACCCTGTCTCCGGAATCTCCGGGGCGGCTCAGTCCACGTGTGTTCCAAGGCTGTGGTACTCCACGAACACCGGCTCACTCGGGCTCGGCGAGGACGTGGGATCCCACCGTGGCACGACATCGACGCTGGTTGCTTTCGTGCCATCAAGAAGCTGGACACCACACCTGAAAGGGTCCCCAGACAACGACTCATCAGGCGCGTGCCAACCATGCGGAACGCCGAACGCTGCGCGCAGTCGCTTCGATTCAGCGTTCCTGGTATCAGTCCGCTGCGCCAACCGAAAGCTGAACAGGCAGCCGGTCGGGTAGGCGATGAGACCAACAAGAGCAACGACCAGGGAGCCCCGACGCGCCAGTACACGTTGGGCCGGCACCGCGGATCCAACCACATCACTGGGGGGAGACAACCACTGCGGAGGCTTCGCAGGCGGCCGCGAAGGCGACTGCTCGAAGAACGCCACACCTGAAGGCTACCGCCCAGCGGATCGGGTTGCCGCCCACACGTGTGGACCGACCCTCCCGCACCGCCGACCCGTCGGTGCTTGGTGCTTCTGGTGAGGACTCTGTGAGGACAGCGCGACCCTGCTGAGCACATAACCGCAGGTCAGAGGCCAAATGGTGGATGAGCCGGCCTGTAGGCCGGGTTCTGTCCCCGCGCGCCTCACGGCGGTGCGGTGGGCGACCATCCATCTAGGACTGCCGTTGCCGACAGCCTCGTGCGGTCTACCCGCGGACTCGGGCGGGCCGCCCTCGATCGTCCGCGCAGAGCGCCGGGTCGTGGACCCGCCGCTCCTCTTGACCTTGCTCCGGGTGGGGTTTACCGAGCCGCTCCGGTCGCCCGGAGCGCTGGTGGTCTCTTACACCACCGTTTCACCCTTACCGCCCGCACCGTGGCGCGGTCGGCGGTCTGCTCTCTGTGGCACTGTCCCGCGGGTCACCCCGGGTGGGCGTTACCCACCACCCTGCCCTTTGGAGCCCGGACCTTCCTCGGGGACGCGTGTCGCCACGCCTCCTCGCGGCCGCCCGGCCGGCTCATCCGCGTGAAGTGTAGGCCACCACTGATCGGCACGTCACAGCTCGAAGCGGACCCGCCGGGCGGGTACGTCGGCCTCGACCAGCCGCACCTCGACGTCGGTGCCCAGAGGCAAGGGTCGCTGCGAGGTCACGGTGGCCTCGATCGCGGGCTCCTGTACGACCAGGTCCCCGTGCGTCTCGTCGCCGTCGTCGACTGCGACCACCACTCCGGGGAAACTCTCGCCGACGTGCCTGCGCAGCACCGCCGCCTCCACGAGGCTCACCAGGGAGTTCTCGTAGGTGTGCGCCCTGCGGGCCGACTCGGCCATCGTCTTCGGCAGCTCGTCGAGGCGTTCCAGCACCCACTTCGGTACGTCGGCCCCGGCACACAGCGCCACACAGATCTCCCCGGCATAGCGGTCCACAAGCCGACGCAGCGGCGCGGTCACGTGGGCGTACTCCGAAGCGAGGGCGGCGTGCTCCGGCTGCGCGGGCACCTCGCCGTTGAAGCCGACGTACCCCGATCCGCGCAGCAGCCGTGTGCACGCGGTGATCATCGCCGCGTGGGTCGGCCGGTCCGGGTCGAGGGAGCGGATGAAGTCGGGATACAGCTGCTCCGCTGACCAGTCGATGTGCAGCGCCTTGGCTGTGCGGTGCAGCCGCTGGACGTCGCGAGTGTCCGGAGGCGGCAGGGTGCGCAGGAGACCGACCCGCGCGTACACCATCAGCGATGCGGCCCCGAACCCGGTCAGCAGCGAGATCTGGGAGTTCCACTCCTCCACCGGGAGCATCTTGCGGAAACGCAGCGACCAGTCGTCGCCGTCCACCTCGATCTCCTGCTCGGGCAGCGGCAGCGACACCCCGCCGCGGGCGGCCTCACGCTGCTTGCGCAGCTCTCCCACCTCGCGTAGCAGCGCGAACATCGGATCCGCGGTTCCCGCGTCGATCTGCGCCTGCAGGCTCGCGTAGGCGAGCTTCGCCCGGCTGCGCACCCTGGCCCGCTCGACGCGCACGTCAGTCCCCTCACCGCTCGGGTCGACCCGGAGCGTCCACAGCAGTGCCGGGCGGACCTCGCCCGGCAACAAGGACGCGGCGCCCTCGCACAGCACCCTCGGGTGCAACGGGATGGTCGAACCGGCGCCGTAGAACGTCTCACCGCGCCGGTTCGCCTCCACGTCGACGGCGTCGCCAGGGCTGACGAACGCAGCGACGTCGGCGATCGCGTAGTGCACGACAAAGCCGTCGCCGTCGCGTTCGAGATGCAGCGCCTGGTCGAGGTCCATCGACCCGGCGGGATCGATCGTGACGAGCTCGATGTCGGTGCGGTCCAGGTCGGGCATGCGCGGGTGCTTGGCCGCGCGCGCGGCAGCCGCTTCGACCTCCGAGGGGAACGCAGCCGTGACGCCGACCTCCTCCGCGATGGCGTCCACCGCGTCATGCAGCTGGTCGCCGTCGGCCTTGAGCACCCGCACGACGCGTCTGGGCACGAGTCCTCACCCCTCACCGGTAATCGCCATCGCTCAGCATAGGGTCACGGGGTGCTGATCCTGCTGCCTCCGTCCGAGGGCAAGACCGAGCCGCGTCGGGGCCGGCCGCTGGACCTGGCGGGGCTCAGCTTCCCGTCGCTGCACCGGCCCCGTGCCGAGGTCGCCGACGCCCTCGTCCACCTGTGTACGTCGTGCCGTGCGGATGCCGCAGGGGTCCTCGGGCTCGGCGCGACCCAGGTCGGAGAGGTGGATCGCAACGCGCGCCTCGCCTCCGCCCCCGCCGCACGCGCCGACCGGGTCTACTCCGGGGTGCTGTACTCGGCACTCGACCTGCCGACTCTGGACGCCACCGCACGTCGACGGGCAGCGTCGTGGCTGGCGACCACGTCCGGGCTGTTCGGACTGCTGCGGCCGAGCGACCGGATTCCCGCCTACCGGCTCTCTGGCAGCGTCTCTCTTCCTGGCGTCGGCGCGCTGACGGCGTTCTGGCGGGGGCACCTGGACGAGGCGGTGCGTGAGGCCGCCCGGCATGGGCTGATCGTCGACCTGCGCTCGTCGCCGTACGCATCCTTCTGGCGCCCCGACCGCGAACTCGCCCGCCGGGTCGTGACCGTGCGCGTGCTCCAGGACAAGGACGGCCGGCGCAGCGTGGTCTCGCACTTCAACAAGGCCACCAAGGGCCGACTCGTCCGGTCGATGCTCACCGACGGTGCCGCGCCCAGCACTCCTGACCAGTTGGCGGACCAGCTCGCGGTGCTGGGCTGGCGGGCCGAGCTGGCCGACCACACCCTCGATGTGGTGGTCGACCAGCCGTAGCGCCGACCCGTCCAGGGAGCGGACCTCGGCTCGGTCACAGAGACAAGTCGGTGGGGCGGGCGTTGAACATCCGCATCGAGGCGGAGCCGTCGGCGAAGAACGAGAGCACGGTCACCGAAGCGGGCGCCATCTCCATCCGGTAGACCGCGTCCAACGGCGCCCCGAGCACCCGAGCCACCAGCACCTTGATCGGCGTGACGTGGCTGACCGCGAGCACCGTCTTCGAGGGGTGTTCCCCCAGCAGCCGTTCCAGGCTGTCGTGGACGCGTTGCTGCACCGTCGTGAACGACTCGCCCCCGCCCGGGGCGTAGTCCAGGGACCCGAGCCACGTGTCCAGGTCGTCGCGGTGCTGCTCGCCGACCTCGGCGAACGTCATCCCGTCCCAGCTGCCGAACTCCATCTCGGCAAGTCCTGCCTCGACATGCATCGGCAGACCGAGCCGCTCGGACAGGATCTGTGCGGACTCCTCGCTGCGGCGCACGGGCGAGGTGACCAGCACGTCGATGCGCTCGCCGAGCGGAGCCAGCCAGTCGGCGGTGGCCCGCACCTGTGCCCGCCCCTCGTCGGAGAGCCCGGGGTTGGCGCCCTTCAGCCCGCTCGAGAACCGCTTCTCGACCGTGTGCGCGGTCGAACCGTGCCGGACCAGCAGCAAGGTCGTCGGCGGCCCGCTGTCTTGAGTGGTTGGCCATCCGCGAGAGCCGGTGGTGGCTTCGGAGGCAGCGCCGGCGCGAGGCGGCGGCGCAGCCGTGGCCGGGTCTGGCGGCAGGCCGAGCCTGCGACCCCGGATGGTAGGCAAGCCGCCGCCTCGCGGAGGCGAAGCCTCCTTCACCGAGCCAGCCGCCGCATCGAGCGCCTCGTTGAGGATCCGGTCGGCATAGGTGTTCTGTGCACGCGGGATCCAGGTGTAGACGGTGTCGGCCGGGGCAAGCCGCTTGGCCTTCAACGCCAGCGGCCGCATGTCCGGGTGCTTGATCTTCCAGTTCCCCGACATCTGCTGCACCACGAGCTTGGAGTCCATCCGCACCTCGAGCTCCGCGCCGGGCGAGTGCTCGCCGTACAGCTCGAGGCCGGCGATCAGGCCGTGGTACTCCGCGACGTTGTTGGTCGCGATCCCGATCGTCTCGGCCCGCTCTGCGATCACCTCGCCGGTCGCCGCGTCGAAGAGGACGGCGCCGTACGCCGCCTTCCCCGGGTTTCCGCGCGATCCGCCGTCGGCCTCGATCCGGACCGCCCTGGTCGGGCCCGAACCACCCGCCATCAGAGTCCCGACTCCGCGGTGCGCACCAGAATTCGGCTGCACTCCTCGCAGCGCAGCACCTCGTCCGAGGATGCCTTGGCGATCTCGGCGAGGCTCGCGGCGGTCAGCTCCAGGCTGCAGCCGCCGCAGCGCCGCGCGCGCAACGCGGCCGCGCCGACGCCGCCCTTCTGACCGCGCACCTTCTCGTAGAGCGCCAGCAGATCAGCAGGTACGCCGTCCGCTGCGGTCGCGCGCTCCTTCACCAGCTGACCGGACTCGGCAGCCACCTCCCCCGCCTTCGCGTCCCGCAGGCCGACCAGCTCCGCCGCACGCGCCTCGAGCGTCTCCGACTGCTCGCCCAGAGATGCCAGCTCGCCCTGGGCGGTCTCGAGCCGCTCCATCACGTCGAGCTCGGCGTCCTCCAGGTCGCTGATCCGGCGGTCCAGGGAGACCAGCTCGGACTGCATCCGCTCGAGGTCCTTCGGGTTGGCGACCAGCCCACGGTCCATCCGGTCCCGGTCGCGGGTGCGCCGGCCCTTCACCTGCTCCACGTCGGCGTCCGCGCGCTTCTGCTCGCGGGTCAGGTCGTCGACCCGGATCCGGGCGTCGCGGAGGCGGCCGTCCACCGCGGTCCGTTCGGCTTCGAGCTCGGTGAGCATCGCCGTCTCGGGAAGGCTGGCGAGCTGGTGACGCAGCCGGTCGAGAGAGGAGTCGAGCTCTTGGAGGTCGAGCAGCTTCAGCTGCGAGAACGCGTCGGCTTTCAGCGGTTTGCTCCGTAGTCTCTAGTCGCGTGCGAGTGGGCCCGGTCATGCCCTGAAGGTCCACGGGTCGGTGACGGTCGTGCTGACCCGCGTGCCCACCGTATCGCCCCGGTCGGCGAGCGCCTCGCGCAGTTTCGCCTCGACGACCGGAAGCCAGGTCCACTCGGCGGCCCAGTGGGCGACGTCGACCAGCGCCGGCGCATCGTCCGGCCCGCCAGCCCGCCCCCGAGCGTGCTCGCGGAACTCGGACGCCGGGTGGTGGCGCAGGTCGGAGGTCAGGTAGACGTCCGCCTCGCTGGCACGCACAGCGTCGAGCAGATAGTCCCCGGCACCGCTGCCCACAGCCACCGTGCGCACCGGGCGGTCGGGATCGCCGGAGATCCGCACCCCGTGCGCTGTGGTGGGCAGCGCCTCGGCGACCCGGTCGGCGAAGTCGTGCAGCGTCGTGGTTTCGGAGAGCTCGCCGATGCGCCCGTGCCCGCGCGTGCATGTCCGTCGATCGCCGATCCCGGCCACCTCGTACACGTCGTACGCCGGCTCCTCATAGGGGTGCGCCGCTCGCATCGCGGCCACGACCTGCGCCCGCAACCGTCGTGGCAGGACCGTCTCGACACGCGCCTCCGGCACCGTCTCGACCTCGCCCACCCGCCCGATCGCCGGATGCGCGCCGGCGCCGGGGCGGAACCGGCCCTCCCCGCTACCGGTGAACGTGCATGTGTCGTAGTCGCCGATCATCCCCGCCCCCGCGGACGTGATCGCCTCGCGCAGCGCGTCGGCGTTCTCGTGCGGGACGAACACCACGAGCTTGTCGAGACCGTCGCCGTCGGCGGGCACCAGCACCTCCGGGTCGACGATGCCCACTGCCCGGGCCAGCGCCTCGTTGACGCCGTCGGCCGGGAGGTCGGCGTTGGTGTGCGCGGTCAGCAGGGCGACGCCGTGGCCGGCCAGCAGGTGCGCTGTCCTGCCCTTGGGGGTGGTCGCGGCGAAGCCGTGCACGCCGCGCAGGAACAGCGGGTGGTGGCACACCAGCAGGTCCGCTCCCCACTCGACGGCCTCGGCGGCCACGGTCGGAGCGGGGTCGACGGCGAGCATCACGTTTTCCACACGCTGCTCCGGGTCGCCGAGGACCAGCCCGACCGCGTCCCACTGCTCGGCTGTCGCAGGGTCGTACCACCCGTCGAGCAGGTCCACCACCTCGCGCAGCACAGGCATACCCGCACCCTAGTGGGCCACATTCTCTTCGTCGGCGTCGTCCGCCGGCGAACCACCCATCATCGACAGCATCTCGCGTCCGCCGGTGCGGAAGAACCTCGCCAGGATCACGGCGGTGAGCACCAGCGCGGCGATGTTCAGCCAGGTGGTGTAGTCCCAGGAGATGCCCTGCCCGACGACCCGCGCCTGTCCGTGCGGCGGCACCAGGCCGAGCCCGCCGAAGACGAGCTCCACGACGTACCCGCCGACCACGATCGTCGCGTAGAACCCGGCGAGCAGCCGCAGCATCATCGCGGTCCCGTAGTACTTCCGGTAGATGACCAGGATCGGCACGATGATCAGGTCGGCGAACAGGAACGAGACGATCCCGCCGAAGCTGATGCCGCCGTTGTAGAGCACCGCCGCCAACGGGACGTTGCCGATGGAGCAGACGAAGCTCAGGATCGCGATGACCGGCCCGACGACCGGGCCGACGACCGCCGCCCAGAAGGGGTGGCCGCTGAGGAACACCGTGCGCCACGACGAGTCCGGGACCCAGGCGGCCACCGCGCCGGCGATCAGCAGGCCGACGACGATGTCGCGCAGCACGGCCGCCCACTCCATCACGTAGATGTGGCTGACCGATGTGAAGCCGTCTGCGCTCAACAGCCGGGCGACGAAGCTGCCTTCGCCGCCGATCGACATGTCCATGCCCGCGTGGCCCTCCATGGAGCCGGCCAGGCCCTTGTCGGCTTGGGCGCGCGCGTCGTCGATCATCTTCTGGCGCACGAACAGCCGGAAGAACAGCGCCATCAGCACGATGATGATCGGCCCGCCGACGAACTCGGCCAGCGTGAACTGCCAGCCCAGCAGGAGCGCGATGATGATGCCGAGCTCGATGACCAGGTTGGTGCTGGCGATCTCGAAGACGAACGCGGCAGTGAGGCTGGCGCCCTTGCGGAACAGCGAGCGGGCCAGGGCGACGGCGGCGTACGAGCACGACGAGGAGGCGATCCCGAGACCGGTGGCCTTGGCCAGCGTGGCCGGCCGTGCGTCGCCAAGCAGCCGCGAGATCGTCTCCCGGCGTACGACGGCCTGCACGATCGCCGACAGCGTGAAGCCGAGCACGAGTGACCAGGTGATCTGCCACGCCATCGAACCGGCGATCGCGAGCGCGTGCCCGATCTCGGCGAGAATCCACATGCCGGAGGGGTAACCGGACCGCCACGGACCATTCGCGGGTGGGGCCGAGGTCGCGGAAGGTGGGCGCAGCAGGGATCGAACCTGCGACCACCTGCTTGTAAGGCAGGTGCTCTACCGCTGAGCTATACGCCCTCGAGCGGGCAAGCGTACGGCCGCTGGCGTCTCGGGTCACCAGCGGCCGTAGCGGTGACCATTCAACTACCAAGCACGGGCCGCTGTCATCCGAATCCTGAGAATTCCGGGATTTCTTTACCGCTTGCTCAGCTCGCGCAACGTCGGGCCTGCGACATAGCCGGACGAACCCGGACTACCCCGACTCGGCCGCGAGCTTCGCCAGGATCTCGGCCTGCTCGCCGAGGTCCCGCGCCTCGGACATCTGGTTGTGCACCGACCAGCGCAGCACACCGTCCCGGTCGACGATGAAGGTCGAGCGCCGCGCACAGCCGTGCTCCTCGTCGAACACGTCGTAGGCCCGCGCCACCTCGCCGTGCGGCCAGAAGTCGGAGAGCAGCGGGAACTCCAGCCGGTCCGCGTCGGCGAACGCACGTAGGGTGAACATCGGGTCGCACGAGATCGCGAGCAGCTGGACCTCGGCGGACTCGAAGCGGGGCAGCGAGTCGCGGACCTCCCAGAGCTCGCCGGTGCAGACCCGGCTGAACGCGTAGGGGTAGAACATCAGCACGGCTGCCTTCCGGCCGCGCAGCGACGCGAGCTCGACGAGCTGGCCGTGCTGGTCGCGCAGCGCGAACCCGGGCGCCTCGGAGCCTGTCTCCAGTGTCATCGGTTCTCCCTCAGCTCTCGTCGGCCAGCTCCGTCTTGACCACCTTCCCGGTCGCGTTCCGCGGCAGCTCATCGACGAAGACGATCTCCCGCGGCACCTTGAACCGGGCAAGGTTCGCCTTCACATGATCCTTGAGGTCGTCCTCGCTGGCCGCACCGGGGCCGGTGAGTACGACGAAGGCGCGCAGCCGGGCACCGAAGTCCTCGTCCTCGACGCCGATCGCGGCGGCCTCGACCACCGCATCATGGCGGGTCAGACAGTCCTCGACCTCCTTGGGGAAGACGTTCTCGCCGCCGGAGACGATCATCTCGTCCTCACGGCCCTCGACGAACAGCCGGCCCGCCTCGTCGAACCGGCCTCTGTCCCCGGACGACATCAACCCGTCCACGACGTCCTTGTGGCCGCCTCCGGTGTAGCCCTCGAAGAGGATGCCGTTGCCCACGAAGATCCGGCCGGACTGCCCCGGCGGCAGCTCGTGGCCCTCGTCGTCGAGGATCTTCACCACGGTCTGATGCGGTGTGCGCCCCGCCGTGCCGGGCGCCTCGCGCAGGTCGGCGGGATCGGCGATCGTCGCATAGGCGACCTCGGTGGAGCCGTAGACGTTGTAGAGGTGGTCGCCGTACTGGTCCATCCACTGCACGCCGAGGTCACCGGGGAGCGCGGAGCCCGAGGCCGCGACGACCTCGACGCGGGACAGGTCGAAGGAGTCGAGAGTCGCCTGCGGCAGCTGCAGGATGCGCTGCAGCATCACCGGGATCACCACCAGCGAGTCACAGCGCTGCTCGCTCAGCGTCCGCAGGCATTGCTCGGGGTCGAAGCGGCGGCGCACTACGACCGTCGAGCCGAGCAGCATCGACAGTCCCCAGTGCGCCCACCCCCAGGTGTGGAACAGCGGCGCCGCGACATGCGTGCGCCAGCCTGCCCTCAGCGGCAGCCGGGACAGCAGCGCGACGCCGGCGCTGATGCCGGCCTCCGCGCGGGGCGCACCCTTGGGGGTGCCCGTCGTGCCGGAGGTCAGGATCACCACGCGGCTGGAGCGGTCCGGCGGCTGGAGGTCCTCGCTCGATCTCGAGCCCGCCATCGACTCGAGGGTGTCCTCGGCGGGCTGCGGCGAGTCGCACCAGGCCAGCAGCCGGTCGGGAACGTCGGACCCGGAGAGCAGGTCGGCGAACTCCTCGTCGTGCACCACGATCCGGGGCCGCTCGCGTTCGAGCACCTCGGCCAGCTGCGGTCCGGCGAACGCGGTGTTCAGGTAGAGCACATCCGCGCCGAGCTTGGCGGCGCCGAGACTCGCGTCGACGAAGCCGCGATGGTTGCGGCACAGGATCGCCACCCCGTCCCCGGCTGCGACCCCGCGGTCGCGCAGCCCGTCGGCCACCGCGTTGCTGCGTGCGTGGATCTCGGCGAAGGTGAGCTCGCCGAGCTCGTCGACCAGGCCGGACCGGTCGGGGTTGAGCAGCGCCTGCGCGGTGAACCCGCCGGCCGGGCCGGTGCCCCACCGGGCAAGGGTGAGCGCGGTGCGGGCGAGCGCAGCCGGGGAGTACGGCGTGAGCACGCCGGATCGCGCGAGCACGCGGAACACGGTCAGCTGGTGGCCGACGAGGCCGGCCGCCTTCGCGGCGATCGTGGTCGCCGTGGTCGTCCCGAGCGAGGTCATGACAGGTCCGTGGGTCAGTGAGGCGTCTTAGGGGCCACCAGGCGGGTCGCGGTCCAGTCCTTGCTCACCATCGCGGTGCTCGTCGTCGACAGCCCGGCGATGGGCGCCGCCTCCGCGACGTCGGCGGGATCCACGGCGTTGGCGTGCCCGACCTTGGGGGTGAGCAGCCAGATCACCCCGCCGCCCACCAGGTCGGTCAGGGAGTCTACGAGCGCATCGACCAGGTCGCCGTCGTCGTCGCGCCACCACAGGATCACGGCGTCGACGACGTTGCCGTAGTCGCCGTCGACCATGTCGGCGTCGATCGCGTCCTCGATCTCCACGCGCAGGCCGTCGTCGACGTCCTCGTCCCAGCCCAGCTCCTGGACCACCGTGCCGGCCTGGAACCCCAGCCGGTCACCGGCGGACTTGGTGGCGGTTCCCTCCTGGCCCCGCGGTGCTGTCTCCCGCCCCGCTGGCGCATCCTCCCGCCGCCCCGCTGGCGCATCCTCCGGCCGCCCCACTGGCGTATCCTCCCGCCGCCCCGCCCCCGAGGTCGCGCTCACCTGACTCCTCCAATACATGTCCGTCATCCGATGTCTCTTCGTTCCCGGCAACGCCGAGACCTGCCGTGCCCTGGGCGTAGTCCACCCGACTTGTTCCCTTCGCGCAAGGCTTCCACACCCGAGCCCCCTGGTCTCTACCGGCGGGTAAATTCCGTGCGCGGCTCGCGCGTGACACCATGAAAGGGACAGGTTCCTCGCGATCCGAGGCGGCCTGAACCGAACAAGCCAGCGCAGTCGGCACGGTTGACACAGCCGACACCTGAACGTGCGTGTGAGAGCAGAGGAAAAGTGGCGAACCCATCCGAGCGTCCCCAGCGGCCAGCACCGGCAGTCATCCACGAGGGACTGCCCACCCAGCTCCCGGACATCGACCCGGACGAGACCCTCGAGTGGCTGGACTCGTTCGAGGGGCTGATCAACGAAAGCGGACGCGACCGGGCGCGCTACGTGATGCTCAGACTGCTCGAACGGGCCCGGGAGAAGCAGGTCGGGGTTCCGGCGCTGCGCAGCACCGACTACATCAACACGATCACCCCAGACCGCGAGCCGTGGTTCCCCGGCGACGAGGACATCGAACGCCGCATCCGCGCGTTCATCCGCTGGAACGCCGCGGTGATGGTCTCGGCCGCCAACCGCAAGGGACTCGAGGTCGGCGGACACATCGCCACCTACCAGTCCGCCGCCTCGCTGTACGAGGTCGGCTTCAACCACTTCTTCCGCGGCAAGGACCACCCCGGCGGCGGCGACCAGATCTACTTCCAGGGCCACGCCTCCCCGGGCATCTACGCGCGCGCGTTCCTCGAGGGCCGGCTCGGCGAGGAGAAGCTCGCCCACTTCCGCCAGGAGGTGCAGCACGGCGTGGGCCAGGGGCTGCCGTCCTACCCGCACCCGCGGCTGATGTCGGACTTCTGGGAGTTCCCGACCGTGTCGATGGGGCTGACCGCGGTCAACGCGATCTATCAGGCCAGGTTCAACCGCTACCTGTCCCACCGGGGCATCAAGGACACCTCGCAGCAGCACGTGTGGGCCTTCCTCGGCGACGGCGAGATGGGCGAGCCCGAGTCCCTGGGTGCGATCGGCGTGGCCGCCCGTGAGGAGCTGGACAACCTCACGTTCGTCATCAACTGCAACCTGCAGCAGCTCGACGGTCCCGTGCGCGGCAACGGCAAGATCATCCAGGAGCTCGAGTCGTTCTTCCGCGGCGCCGGCTGGAACGTCATCAAGGTCGTGTGGGGCCGGGAGTGGGACGACCTGCTCGCCCGCGATGTGGACGGCGTACTCGTCAACCAGATGAACAGCACCCCCGACGGGCAGTTCCAGACCTACTCGGTCGAGTCCGGGGACTACATCCGCGAGCACTTCTTCGGCACCGACCCGCGACTGCGGGCGATGGTCGAGCACATGAGCGACAACCAGATCCGCAAGCTGCCGCGCGGCGGCCACGACTACCGCAAGGTGTACGCCGCGTTCGACGCGGCCACCAAGCACGCCGGCCAGCCGACAGTGATCCTGGCCAAGACCATCAAGGGCTGGACGATCGAGGCGCTGGAGGGCCGCAACGCGACCCACCAGATGAAGAAGCTGACCAAGGACGACCTGAAGAAGTTCCGCGACCGGCTCTACCTGCCGATCAGCGACAAGCAGATCGACGGCGCGGAGGTCGCCCCGTTCTTCCACCCGGGCGAGGACTCCCCCGAGATCCAGTACATGCTCGAACGGCGACGCCAGCTCGGCGGGCCGTCGCCCCGGCGGGTGATCCGGGCCAAGCCGATCACGCTGCCCGGCGACAAGATGTACGACGAGCTCAAGCAGGGCTCCGGCAAGCAGGCCGTGGCGACCACGATGGCGCTGGTGCGGCTGCTGCGCGACCTGGTCAAGGACAAGGAGATCGGCCACCGCATCGTGCCGATCGCCCCGGACGAGTACCGCACGTTCGGGATGGACTCGATGTTCCCGACCGCGAAGGTCTACAGCCCGCACGGCCAGACCTACGAGTCGGTGGATCGCAAGCTGCTGCTCTCCTACAAGGAGTCCGCCCAGGGCCAGCTGCTGCACGAGGGCATCTCCGAGGCCGGCGCGATGGGCTCGACGATCGCCGCGGGCTCGTCGTACTCCACCCACGGCGAGCCGATGATCCCGTTCTACATCTTCTACTCGATGTTCGGGTTCCAGCGCACCGGCGACTTCATCTGGGCGATGGCCGACCAGCTCGCCCGCGGGTTCCTGATCGGCGCCACCGCCGGGCGCACCACGCTGACCGGCGAGGGACTCCAGCACGCCGACGGCCACTCGCCGCTGCTGGCGGTGACCAACCCTGCAGCGGTGCACTACGACCCGGCGATGGCCTACGAGATCAGCTACATCGTGCAGGACGGGCTGCGGCGGATGTACTCCCCCAGCGACGAGCACCCGTACGGCGAGGACGTGTTCTACTACCTCACCGTCTACAACGAGCCGATGGTCCAGCCGAAGCAGCCGGACGACCTCGACGTGGAGGGGCTGCTGCGCGGCATCTACCACTTCGCGGTGCCGCCGGAGATTGAAGGCGACGACCATTCGTCCAACCCGCCGCGCGTGCAGCTGCTCGCCTCCGGCGTGGGCTTCCCGTGGATCACCGAGGCGCAGCGGCTGCTCGCCGAGGAGTGGGGTGTCGCGGCGGACGTCTGGTCGGTGACCTCGTGGAACGAGCTGGCCCGCGACGCCGACGCGGCCGAGGAATGGAACCTGCTCCACCCCTCCGAGCCGGCGCGCACGCCGTACGTCACCGACAAGCTCAAGGAGGCCGAGGGGCCGTTCGTGGCGGTCAGCGACTTCATGCGCGCGGTGCCCAACCAGATCGCCAAGTGGGTGCCGGGCGACTACCACACGCTCGGCACGGACGGGTTCGGGTTCGCCGACACCCGGCCGGCCGCTCGGCGGTTCTTCCACGTCGACGCCCAGTGCGTGGTCGTGCAGGCGCTCGCGGCGCTCGCTGCCCGCGGCGAGGTGAAGCCGGAGACCGTGCAGGAGGCGTTCGACAAGTACCGCATCGACGACCCGACCGCGGCGTCCGGCGTCGCCCAGGAGGGCGGCGACGCCTAACCCCGATTCGTCCGCACAATTGCGTCCGTTTCACACAGGGCGGGCGCGGACGAATCGGGGTCAGGCGCGCGCGGCCGGCAGCCGCCCGCGCAGCACCAGCACCGCGGTCACGGCGAACCACGTGAACGGCAGCGCCAGCATCACCCGTTCGCTGAGCCCGTCGACGCCGATGTCCTCGGCGAAGAACGCGAACACCACGAACGCGATGAACGTCGCGACGCCGGTGACCAGCGAGTAGACGGCATAGCCGACCAGCTGCGGCCGTCGGCGTACGGCGAGACCGGCGACCAGCGGTGCGGCGATGCAGGGCAGGAACACCAGAGCCCCGAGCAGCATGTGCACCGCGTCACCCGTGGTGACACCGGGGTCCTCTCCTGGGAAGGGGCACCCGGGCGCGCAGTGCGCCACGCCTGACCCGGCGGTCGCCAGACCCGCGACCAGCACGAGGGTCGCGATCGCGGTGCCCGCGGGCAGACCGCGCAGCGCGAGCGAGAAGAGCACGGTCAGCACACCGAACACCACGAAGTTGGTGTTCTGGATCCAGAAGCTGTTCGTGCCGGGGACGCCGAGCTCGCTGATCGCCTGACCGACGCGTGAGTAGCCGGGCACGGTCAGGCTCGCCGTCACCACCCCGACCGCGAACACGACCGGGCCGACAATGCCCGCCCAAGTAGCCGCTAGCCCCAATACCGTTCAGTTAGGTTGCTGGATGAGGTAGCTGGGCGGGTGATGAGGTTGCGGCCAAGCGGCGTGATGGCCGCGTTTGACGTGCCACTTGACGTACTTGCGTTTGATGACGCGGGGGTTGGCGCGGCGACGTCG
>DASSKK010000098.1:0-7029 GCA_035690495.1 Nocardioidaceae bacterium
TCGCGCTCGCGGGCGCGCTCGACCTGCTCGGCGAGGAAGGTGCGCAATGCGGCGGTGTCCATGAACGTCGCGTCGACGACCTCGCCGACGAGGACCGGCACGCCCTCGCGCAGGACCGTCGTGCCGTCGGCGGTGAGCAGCTCGATGCGCAGCTCGCCGTCCTCGGCGATCACCACGGACTTCTCGTTGGACCGGAAGTCGTCGTGGCCCATCGTGGCCACCTCGGTCTTCGAGTCCGCAGACCAGGCGCCCATCGAGTGGGGGTTCTTGCGGACATAGGCCTTCACCGAGGCCGGGGCGCGACGGTCGGAGTTGCCCTCGCGCAGCACGGGGTTGACCGCGCTGCCCTTGACCTTGTCGTAGCGGGTGCGGATCTCGCGCTCCTCGTCGGTGGACGGCTCGTCGGGATAGTCGGGCAGCGCGTACCCCTTGCCCTGGAGCTCGGCGACCGCCGCCTTGAGCTGCGGGACCGAGGCGGAGATGTTCGGCAGCTTGATGATGTTGGCGTCCGGGTGCGAGGTCATCTCGCCGAGCTCGGCGAGGGCGTCCTCGACGCGCTGCCCCTGCTCGAGCCGGTCGGAGAACCCCGCGAGGATGCGTCCTGCCAGCGAGATGTCGCGGGTCTCCACGCGCACACCCGCGGACGCGGCGTACGCCCGCACGACGGGCAGCAACGAGCGGGTGGCCAACGCGGGCGCCTCGTCGGTGTGGGTGTAGATGATCCGGGGAGTCTCAGAGTCGGTCACGCTCACACCCTAGGCGGTAGCGTCCGGGACGCTGTGGCGAGTCGGCTCGACTGCAGGACTCGGCCAGGAATCAGTGCAGGGCGCTCTCGTGCTCGGCGTGCGTGAGGGGCTCGAGCTGGAACGTGGAGTGCTCCACGTCGAAGTGCCCGACGAGGCACTCCTGCAGCTCGTCGAGCAGACGCGGAGCGTGATCGTCGACGAAGCACTCGGCCTGGACGACGATGTGCGCCGACAGCGTGGGCAGACCCGAGGTGACGGTCCACACGTGCAGGTCGTGCACGTCGTGCACGTGCTCGTTGTCCAGCAGATGCCGGCGTACGTCGTCCAGGTCCATTCCGTGCGGCGCCGCCTCGAGCAGGACGCGTCCGGAGTCGCGCAGCAGGCCCCACGCCGCACGCAGCATCAAGGCAACCACGAGCAGGGTGGCTACCGGGTCGGCCCTCTGCCAGCCGGTGAGCACGATCACGACCCCGGCCACGACGGTGCCGGCGAACCCGAACAGGTCGGTCAGCACGTGCTGGTAGGCGCCCTCTACGTTCAGGCTGGCCCGGTTGGCCCTGGCCAGCAGTGTCGTCGCCAACAGGTTGACCGCGATCCCGACCGCCGCCACCACGATGACCGGCACGCCGGCGACCTGGGGCGGGTCGATCAGCCTGCGGACCGCCTCCACGGTCAGGATGCCGGCGACCACGAGCAGGGTGATGCCGTTGCCGGCGGCCGAGACGATCTCGGCGCGCGCCCAGCCGAACGTCCAGACGCCGGTCGCGGGGCGCGCCGCCAGCCGGAACGCCCACAGGGCGCCGGCCAGCGCGCCCACGTCGGAGAGCATGTGTCCGGCGTCGGAGAGCAGCGCCAAGGAGCCGGACAGGAAGGCGACGACGACCTCGACGGCCATGAAGGCCACCAGCAGCGCGAGCGCGGACCACAGGTAGCGGCTGCGCGTGGGCTCCACCATGGTGACCACTGTAGGCAGGCACGGGTGCCTCGTCTGCCCCTCTCCGTAACCCGTGAGGAGCCCGCTGCTAGCGTCGAAGCCGAGACCGTCGAGCAGCAAGGAGAGCCCGTGAGCACACCCGTCAAGGTCGCGGTAACCGGCGCTGCGGGGCAGATCGGCTACAGCCTGCTGTTCCGGCTGGCCAGCGGGGACCTGCTCGGCAAGGACACTCCGATCGAGCTCAGGCTCTTGGAGATCACCCCGGCGCTGAAGGCCCTCGAGGGCGTGGTGATGGAGCTCGACGACTGTGCGTTCCCGACGCTGTCTGGTGTCGAGATCGGCGACGATGCCGCCAAGATCTTCGACGGCGCCAACCTCGCCCTGCTCGTCGGCGCCAAGCCGCGCACCAAGGGCATGGAGCGCGGCGACCTGCTGGAGGCGAACGGGGCGATCTTCACCGCACAGGGCAAGGCGCTCAACGAGGTCGCCGGTGACGACGTACGCGTCGGGGTGACCGGAAACCCGGCCAACACCAACGCGCTGATCGCGCTTTCCAACGCGCCGGACATCCCCAGCGAGCGGTTCAGCGCGCTGACCAGGCTCGACCACAACCGGGCGAAGACCCAGCTGGCGAAGAAGGCCGGGTGCACGGTCGGCGACATCTCGAAGCTGACGATCTGGGGCAACCACTCCGCGACGCAGTACTCCGACATCTTCCACGCCGAGATCGCCGGCAAGAACGCCGCCGAGGTCGTCAACGACCAAGGCTGGATCGAGAACGACTTCATCCCGACGGTCGCCAAGCGCGGTGCGGCGATCATCGAGGCGCGCGGGTCGTCGTCGGCAGCATCGGCGGCCTCGGCGACCATCGACGCGGCCCGCGACTGGCTGAAGGGCTCGCCCGAGGGCGACTGGGTGTCGATGGCCGTGCTCTCCGACGGGTCGTACGGCGTGCCCGAGGGCCTGGTCTACTCCTACCCCGTCACCACCAAGGACGGCGAATGGGAGATCGTCCAAGGCCTCGAGATCGACGACTTCTCCCGCGCCAAGATGGACGCCACCGCCAAGGAGCTCTCCGGCGAACGCGACGCGGTCCGCAGCCTCGGCCTGATCTAGTCACTGCGCCGCTTGGTTACGCGGCGTCTTCGAGCGGACCACCGCTGGTGGAGACCAGGTGGTCGAAGTAGGCGCCCAGACTGCTGCCCAGGATGTGCGTGAGCGGGTCCGTGGGCAATTCTTCGCTGCGCGTGGCGACGCAGGGCGCGGCGCGGGGGCGGCGCGGTTCCCACCGCCCCTGGCCGGGAAGTGGCGGTGCGGCGGACTCGTAGGCCCGCCCGGTCGGTGTGGTGACCCGGACCACATGCCCCGGTCCGGGCCGCTGACGTGTCGTCCATCCAGGGGCCTGCTTCACGTAGTTGCACGCCTCGCACAGCCCCTGGCCGTTCGCGCCCCTGGTCTCGCCGCCTTCGACACGAGGGATCACATGGTCGCCGTGCCTGATCGGCGCATCGCACCACGGGGTGCGACAGGTCTGGTCGCGGATCAGCAGGAGGTCGCGGAGCCCGTCGGAGAAGGTCCGTCTCCGTGAGTCCAGGGCCACGAGCTCACCGGTGGCCGGATGGGTGTAGAGCCGCCTGACCCAGGCGGAGGCGGTTGCCGGCAGGTTCGAGAGCAGGTCCCGTGCCCATCCGGCGGGCACGATCCCGTAGCCACGCAGGTAGGCAGGCTCGTTCGCGGGGTCGGTCCCTTCTCCGAAATCCGCATCGTGGGCGTCTCCTGCAGAGTCAGCACGGCCAGAGTCTCCTTCCGCGTCGACGGGATCCTCGCTCTGCGGGGCCGGGCTCGTGGTCCTCGCGAACAGACTCTGGTCGGTCATGATCAGCTGGACCTCGACCGGCGTGCCGGCCGCGATCGTCTGGCCGGTGACCAGCTCCACGAGCGTGTCGGCCATCACCTGCCCCCGGCTGCGCGGGTCGCCAGCGGCACGCGCGGCGTCCGCGGCCTTGTTCAATGCCGCATAGCAGGCCACCGCCTGCGCCACCGGCAGCAGAGCCGTCAGGTAGGCCATGGTGTCCGGCGCCGGCCGACAGGTCACCGTCCGGTCGTTCTCCGCCTTCCGGACCCTGGCCAACGCCGAGTGGGGATCCAGCCGGTAGGCCGACCGACGGGCCTCCGCGATCAGCCGCGCGTCTCCCAGTCCCTCCAGCTCGCCGGCCCGACGACCCGCCAGCTCCTCGTCCACGGCTCGTCGATCCTCGGCTGACAGACAGGCGGTCTCACGGGCGAGCAGCGTGGCGCGCCACTCTGACAGCCATCCGGCGGTCAGCCCTGCCAGCGTGTGCGGCATCTCCGTGACGAGCACCTTGGCCAGGCCGAGGTGCTGCGATCCGCGGTTGGGCGACTCACGACGGGCGAGTCCGATCTGCGCCGCCACGCCCTTGCCCTGATTCTCGGCGCGTACCCCGGCAGCTGCCTGTGCGGACCGCTGGGACGCGTCCAGGTCCGCCGTACTGCGTGCTTGCGCGGCCGATGCCCCTGCCTTCAGCTCTTCGAGAGCGCGGATCAGGTCGATGCGCTCGGAGTCGGTGGCCCGTCGGTCGAAGGTGGCAAGCTGCTCCATCAGGTCGTTGACCTTCGCGACCACGACAGCAGCATCCAGACCGGCGTCCTCGCGTCCTGTCGCCGTGGTCGTATCGAACATATGAGCGATATTAGTCAAGCGAATGGCTCTTCGTCAACCCCCGATCACGATCACCCCGGCTCGGGTCTGCCGCCCCCTCACTGATGGCCGGAGTGTCGGCTGCGGAACGTAGGGTGGATACGACATGAGCGCGTCCTTCCCGATCCCCCAGGCAGTCACCAGCGACGAGGCACGGCGTACGCCGTCCGCTGAAGACCTGCTCGAGGGCCTGAACGACCCGCAGCGCGCCGCGGTCGTGCACGAGGGTCCACCGCTGCTGGTGGTCGCCGGGGCAGGCTCCGGGAAGACACGCGTGCTGACCCGCCGGATCGCCTGGCTGATCGCCGAGCGCGGTGCCCATCCCGGCTCGATCCTGGCGATCACGTTCACCAACAAGGCCGCCGCCGAGATGCGCGAGCGCGTCGAGGACCTGGTCGGCCGGCGGGCCAGGAGCATGTGGGTCTCGACGTTCCACGCAGCCTGTGTGCGGATCCTGCGCAAGCAGATCACGCTGTTCGGCTACAAGTCGTCGTTCTCGATCTACGACGCCGCGGACTCCAAGCGGCTGATGACGCTGGTGCTGCGCGAGCTGGACCTGGACCCGAAGCGCTACCAGCCCCGCGCCGTACTCCACTGGGTGTCCAACCAGAAGAACGAGCTGGTCGACCATGAGGACGCGGCCAAGCGCGCGGAGAACCACCTGGAGGAGACCTACGCCGATGCCTACGCGCTCTACCAGCGCAAGCTGCGCGAGGCCAACGCACTGGACTTCGACGACCTGATCATGCTCACCGTGCACCTGTTCCAGGCGTTCCCGGACGTGCGGGAGAGCTACCGGCGACGGTTCCGGCACGTGCTCGTCGACGAGTACCAGGACACCAACCAGGCGCAGTACGCCCTGGTCCGCGAGCTGTGCGGGCCCAGCCAGGGAGCGGCAGCCGGACTCGTGGGAGGCGCCGATCCCGACGCACCCGACTCCCCCGACGGCGGGGTCGGCCCGTCTGAGCTGATGGTGGTCGGCGACGCGGATCAGTCGATCTACGCGTTCCGCGGCGCGAGCATCCGCAACATCCGGGACTTCGAGGCCGACTACCCGGACTCGCGGACCATCCTGCTCGAGCAGAACTACCGCTCCACCCAGACGATCCTGTCGACGGCGAACGCCGTGATCGCGCACAACTTGGGTCGCAAGCCGAAGAACCTGTGGTCGGACGCCGGGGACGGCGAGCTGCTCGTGGGGTACGTCGCCGACGACGAGCACGACGAGGCCCGCTTCGTCTCCGAGCAGGTCGACGCGCTCACCGACGCGGGTGCGGCCAGACCAGGTGACGTCGCGGTGTTCTACCGCACGAACGCGCAGTCCCGAGTGTTCGAGGAGGTCTTCATCCGGGTCGGGCTGCCCTACCGGGTGGTCGGCGGGGTGCGGTTCTACGAGCGGCGCGAGGTCCGCGACGCGCTGGCCTACCTGCGGATGCTGGCCAACCCCGACGACGAGGTGTCGTTGCGCCGGATCCTCAACGTGCCCAAGCGTGGCATCGGCGATCGGGCGGAGGCCCGCGTCGACGCGCTCGCGCAGCGGGAGCGGATCTCGTTCTTCGAGGCGCTGCGGCGCGCCGAGGAGGCACCGGGCATCGCCACCCGCTCGGTGACCTGCATCCGCGGCTTCGTCGACATAGTCGAGGAGCTGCAGTCGATGGTCGACGCCGGGGAGCGAGCCGATGTCGTCTTGGAGGAGGTGCTCGCCCGCAGCGGATACCTGGAGACGCTGGAGAGCTCCGACGACCCGCAGGACGAGACCCGCGTGGAGAACCTCGCCGAGCTCGTCGCGGTGGCCCGGGAGTTCGCCGACGACCCGGTGGTCGGACCGTCGGCGGACCCGGCCGATCCCGACCCTCCGACGCCGGGGCTGCGCGACTTCCTGGAGCGGGTCGCCCTGGTCGCCGACACCGACCAGATCCCCGACCAGGGCGAGGACGGCGGGGTCGTCACGCTGATGACGCTGCACACCGCGAAGGGGCTCGAGTTCCCGGTGGTGTTCCTCACCGGGCTCGAGGAAGGAGTCTTCCCGCACGCGCGGTCGCTGGGCGACCTGCCCGAGCTGGAGGAGGAGCGCCGGCTGGCCTACGTCGGGGTCACCCGCGCCCGGAGGCGGCTGTTCGTCTCGCGGGCCACCGTCCGCTCCGCGTGGGGATCCCCCTCCCACAACCCGGCGTCCCGGTTCCTCGACGAGATGCCGGTCGACCTCATCGACTGGCAGCGCACGGAGGCCGCCCAGACGTCCTGGAGCCGTCCGGTGCGCACGGTACGCCGCTTCGGTGCGGCCAGCGCGCGAGCCGACGCCGAGACCAAGGCCCGCAAGCGCGACGTACCCTCACTCGAGCCGGGAGACCGGGTGCTGCACGACTCGTTCGGGATGGGCACCGTCGTCGCCCTCGAAGGGGTCGCCGACAAGGCGGTCGCCTCGATCGACTTCGGCAGCAGCGGCGTGAAGCGGCTGCTGCTGCGCTACGCGCCGGTCGAGAAGCTCTGACGGTGTTGAGTTGTGCCCCGTTCGGTGTTGAGTTGCGCCCCGTTCGGTGTTGAGTTGCGCCCCGTTCGGTGTTGAGTTGCGCCCCGTTCGGTGTTGAGTTGCGCCCCGTTCGGTGTTGAGTTGCGCCCCGTTCGGTGTT